>JAGXAY010000217.1 GCA_018971385.1 Acidobacteriota bacterium
TCCGCTCCGCCACGACTTTCACCTTGTCTAACGACGATACGTCGGGCATGCTGTGAGTGGGGGCCACACGATTGTCGACCAGAATCACCTCGAAGACGGGGTAGTCCAATTGATTGAGACTCTCCGCGAAGCGACCCAATTCGTCTGGATGTTTGCAAATCGTCGGCACCACAACGGAAATCGGTGCTAAGGCGGCGTCAGGAAGTGCGACAAAAGAGGGGATATGGCGTAAGTAGTGAGAAGCTGCTGTCGCCAGCACATCTCGAGGAAGTGCCTGATTAATGGCCAGCAGCTCCTTGCGCCCAACTACTTGCCCCTCCCGAGTGAACTCCACCCAGACTCGCTCATTGGCAGTTTCAGGTATCTGAATCGGGTGAGGTTCTGTGTCCGCATCTACCTGGACTATTTCAACTGGTTTCCAGGAGACCCGAGCACCCTCATTCTCGTTCCGCTGCACATCTTCAGATTCAAGCGGATGGCGTCTCAGAGCAAAGTGACCTCGAAGTAGCCCGGCCGCCGCAACTACTGATCCCCCGACGAGGGCCACTAAACGTTGAGTGAGAATTCTGGGAGATCGCCAACTGGATCGAATCGACATATAAATTTCCCGAGGAATGGAGAGAGCGGCGTGCCGTCGCTCCGCTGAGAGACCGTCACCGTGTCCAACCAGAAAGGAGACGGCAGCCTTCGAGATGCCTTCAGACCAACAACGACGAAAGAAATAGGACCACGTCACGCGCGATGCTGGTACCCGATGATGAACAATGGCGTCCCTCACGAGGACGAATTTGTCGAGTGGATGTTCCCGGTTGTACCGAATACAAAGTTCTGTCTCTTCGCAACCCAAGGGGATTGTTCCGATGCGCCCGAGGCCGGAACTAAAGCCTCCCACGGCCTCAAAAACCTCCCGACGAATAGCCATATTGGCTCCAATCGGATTTCGAATGACGGCTCCATGCTCGGGCAGTCCGTCGTAGCTACTGCCCATGACCCATAGAAAGGTCTCCGGAAACCAATGCGGCC
>JAGXAY010000094.1 GCA_018971385.1 Acidobacteriota bacterium
TCAGGTGCTCCTCAATTTGTGCATCAATGCTCGGGATGCTCTGAGCGAGCGGGGAACTCTCCGCATCAGCGTTCTCGGACCCACGCCCGACGCGGTGGTCATCCGCGTCACCGATAACGGGGCGGGTATGACTCCCGCCGTCCTCGCGCGAGCCTTTGAACCGTTTTTCACTACGAAGGCTCACGGAGTAGGAACGGGGCTCGGTCTCGCCTCGGTGTACGGCATCGTGAGTCGAGCCGGAGGCACCGTCGCACTCGACTCGGCGGTGGGGAGGGGCACGACCGTGTCGGTGACGTTGCCTCGTCTGGCCGGACCGAACGCGGGATTTTCCAACTCTCCAGGGGCGGAGCAGGCCGGTTCGACGCCCCCCGGAGAGTCTCGCCCGGAAGGATCACTCCACGTACTGTTAGTGGACGATGACAGCGATCTGCGAACGTCCACCGCGGTCCGCTTGCGAGAGTTCGGCTGGGAGGTCAGTGAAGCGGTGGATGGTGCCGACGCCATGACCGTTCTTTCGACGAAGGGTGAGTCCATTGACGTCGTCGTCACCGACGTGATGATGCCGCGTGTCGACGGCATCGGACTCTCAGAATATGTGGCGACCCACTGGCCCCGCCTCCCCGTCGTCGCGGTGACGGCGTTACCCGTCGCCGACCTTCCCGGGGCCGTGGCGACTCTGACGAAACCGGTGGACTTCGCTCAGCTCGTGTCGGTGGTGGTGGAGGTGACT
The DNA here is from genome assembly GCA_018971385.1 of Acidobacteriota bacterium. Taxonomy (GTDB): domain Bacteria; phylum Actinomycetota; class Acidimicrobiia; order Acidimicrobiales; family RAAP-2; genus RAAP-2. The sequence goes on from JAGXAY010000094.1 coordinate 731, forward strand.
CGTGGACGGTGAAAAAATTCGGGTCGTCCTCGTCGACGACCACGTCATGTTCGCCGAGAGCCTGGCTCGCCGATTGACGGACGAGGGTGACATGGACGTCGTGGGAATAGCGAACTCCGGCGGCCAGTTGATGGAGATGTTGGGATCCGTCGACGCGAACGTGGTGCTGATGGACTACCAGTTGCCCGACGGTGACGGGGTCACTCTGGCGGCCGCGGTCCGAGAAGCGTCGCCCGAGTCTCACGTGGTCATCCTCACGGGAGCGGACGACGAGTCGCTCATGGTGGACGCCATTCAAGTGGGGTGTGCTGGATTCATTACGAAGGATCGGGCCAGTGCGGAGGTGGTCCGGGCCGTGAGGGCGGTGGCGCAAGGTGAGGCTCTGATATCGCCACCGATGCTGGCCCGCTTGCTTCCGCGACTTCGCCAGGACGTTGGAGAGAGCAACCTCTCTCTCACGGATCGCGAACTGGAACTTTTAGGGTGCTTTTCTCGCGGGCTTACCAATCGGGCCATCGCCGAGGAGTTGCACCTGAGCGTGAACACGGTCCGTAACTACAGCCAAGTGATGTTGGCCAAAATGGGGGCCCACTCCAAATTGGAGGCCGTGTCCATCGCGATGCGCCAACGGTTGATTTCTCTTCCCGCCTCCTAAGGGGAGTACGTATCCCGAGAAGCGGCACGTTCCATCCACCGTAAGAAGGTTGCGAGATCGCGAGTTCCTTGACGACGCATCCCCCCGTGAGTCCCGCCGAGAGTGAGGACTCGGACGTCTCCCTCATCAACGGCGGAGAGGTGACCCCCAAACCAGAGACAGTCGACGTGAACAGAGCATGACCAGTCGAGGTATTGGCGGAACGACGTGGCGTCGGGGGAATGCGATGAGTGGAGGTGAAGTTCCCAACCGCACTCGGGGTGAGTCGACCCGAGCGCGGCGGAAAGGGTGGACGAGAGGATGACCTGCCCGTGCGTCCCGAAAAGGGTCGCGAAGCAGAGTAGGGGGGCGGACGACCTGAGGGATACCGCGGCGTCGGAAGTGTCGGGCTGCACCGCACTCATCATCAGTCGATACTTTCGAGAATGTGACACGGTGTCTAGATGCATTCGCAAGGTGCGGCCGTCGTTCGGTCACTCCATGCAAATGCATGCCCAACTCCTCGCGGGTGCATCTACCGAACTCGCGCCGATATCGCTGCAATGGAAGGGTGACTGAATCAACGTTCCGCGACGCCGCCGACGAACACGCGTCGGTATCTGTGGGCGACCCGCCCCGCGGGGTGTGGTTCCACGCGCGAGAGGCTGACCGACAGGAGTCACTCGAGAGTTATCACCTCCTCGACACGCCCCGCGAACCTCTGTTGGACGCCGTTGTCCGTTTGGCCGCGGCCGTCTGCCACTCTCCGGCAGCCTTTATCAGTCTCATTGATAGGGATCGCCAGTGGTTCAAGGCGGCGCACGGATTACCGCCATCGATGACGGAGACTCCGCGTAGCGCGTCCATCTGTTCTGACGCGGTCGCCCTCGAACATCCCCTCATTTTGGAGGATACGACGCGTGAGTCTCGCTATCTGGAGAATCCGCTCGTGGCTGGTCCGCCACACATTCGCTCCTACGCCGGTATACCGCTCATTGGACGAGATGGCTTGCCCCTCGGGACCATCTGCGTGGTCGACTGGCGAGCACGGAGTTTTAGCGCCGAGGAAATATCCCACCTGTCCACCCTCTCGCTCGAAGTGGCCAATCACTTTGAGTTACACCGACGTGATTTTTCGACTGGTCGCGATCCGGAGCGGCTCCTTCGAGACGCTCTCGACCCCCTGCGACTTCGGTCGGCCATCGAGGAGGGGGAGTTCGTTCCTCGCTACCAGCCGATTGTCAACATGTCGACCGGTCAGGTAGTGGCCATTGAGACGCTCACTCGTTGGCAACACCCGGAACTGGGGATTGTGCCCGCCAGTTTGTTCCTGCCCGCGATGGAGCACACGGGGCTGATGATCTCGCTCGGACGTCAGGTCACCACCCACGCTCTCGACACCGTTCGATTTATGCAGGAGCACTTTCCCGGCCACACTCCTCCGGTCACCGTGAACGTCTCGCCCGAAGAACTTCGGTCTAAGGGTCTTTGCGATTTTCTGGCCCGGAGTTGCGAGGACGCCGGAGTTGACCCCTCGGTGTTGATGTTGGAGATCACTGAGTCGGCCCCGCTACCGGGTGACGCGGCGATTCGGGAACTGGACCGAATTAGGGATCTGGGAATCGGCGTCGCCCTCGACGACTTCGGTTCCGGCGTCGCGACGTTGAGCCAGGTCGTCAAACTGCCCATTACGACACTCAAGATTGACCGTTCACTGCTCGTCGCCGCGTCTAATGAGGTTCGCCATCAGCAGGTGCTGTCTAACGCTCTCGAACTGGCGAGCAGCATGGGACTCCACTCCTGTGTGGAAGGGGTGGAGACCGAGGAGCAGCGTACGTTGCTAGAACGTCTCGGTGCTCGACACGGTCAAGGGTGGCTCTTCACCTCCGCCCTCGATGCTCCGCAGCTGGTCCACTTCCTCGAAGAGAACGGAACATCGCCGGAGTGGGCAGGTGACGCCGTTCGTGAGGGTCTTCAGGCTCTCTAACCTCCCAGCGGGGGGACCGGTGCCTCATCCCACCGGACACCTCGCCCGAGAGGACGGCGTACGTCGAGTCCTACGTGGTCCCTTCGTGGACGTCGCACACGTCGCGGGAGGGGAGTGGGGTCGCCAGTGCCTCATCAACCTCGTGGCGCAACGAGTCAGTTCTCGGACGTCTGATTTTGGAACGAATCCGCCGGGGTTTCCCGGAGAATCGAGTTCGGTTCCCTCAGGGCTCCTCCGCTTGACCTGAGTCACGATCGTCCGTCTCGAACTGACTCGGCGTGGTGTCACCGAGTTCGCCGTGGAGACGCCCGTCGTTGCACCACGACACCGAGGCGCAGGTCGCGATCTCGAGGTCGTCGAGTTCCTTCCAGTGGCCACCGTTGCTGGCCCATACGGTCAGATCGCGCTGCAGTTCGGTCTTGAAGTGGCCCCTGATGTCGCGAGAGCATTGATGGCCCTCTACGACACGAGTCGATCACGCGGACTCTAGAAGCGCAGTTCTGATCGGGAAATCTGTCATCACTCGCCCTATCAACGGTCCAGAAGAATGAGAACCACGCGGGATACGAATTTTTTCTCCGAGACGGGCGAGAGGGGAGTATGTTGTGGCCCGTGGATCACGTTCGGTCCAGCGAACGCACTCCTCGCGAGTGGCGCCGGCGGTGGGTGGTACGTCGCACCCTGGTTCGATTCGTTGGCGTGACCGTGCTCAGCGCCGTCTCGTTCCTCGGTGGGTCGTCGTCGGTGAGTGCCACGACGTCGAACCGTTCTTCGACGGGCACGTTAAGAGTGGTAAAGAGCGCGTTCAACTTCTGGGACGTGGGATGCCCCGACCAGGGTGCGTGCATCGCCGTCGGTCAAGGGGGCCACGGAGAAGGCGTTATTGTTCCCATCAATCACGGTATTCCCGAGCCCACCGTGTTCGTACCGGGATCGAGGGGACTGGGCGGCGTGGCCTGTCCCCGTGCGAACTTCTGTCTCGTAACGGGTAACGGAACTCTCGCGCCGTCGGTGGTGGTGCCCGTGACCGACGGGCATCCCGGGAAGCCGATTGCGGTGCCGGGGGCCTTCCTTTTCGCCCTCGCGTGTGGCAGTCCGACCTCTTGTTGGGCCACCGGAGAGAGTTCTAACTTTGCCCACGCCGTCGTCGTCCATATTGTGAACTCCGCGATCGAGAGAACCTACGTCGTTGGCAACGTGCCTCCGGGTGCGTTCTTTGGCCCGTCCAGTAACTCCCCGAACGGCGGCACCGCTTACGGACCGACCCCGTCGTGCGTCTCCGCGACGTCCTGCGTGGTGGTGGGGGCGACTCGGCCGTACTACGGTCGGACTCAGGGGCGGGGCCTCATCGTCCATCTCGTGAACGGTGTGGTGAAGACGGTGACGTCGGTACCCGGTACGGCTCAGTTGACGGGGGTGTCCTGCGTGAGCGTGAGTACCTGCGTCGCTGCCGGGGAGCCTCCCGGGTCGTACGTGGGACTCATTCCCGGGGTCATCGTTGGGGTGACGAACGGTTTTCCCGGTCACGTGGTCTCGGCGGCCCTCGGCCATAATCTCGCTCTTCAGTTGAGCGGTTTGTGGTGTGAGACATCAACGACGTGCTTCGCCGTCACGAGAGATGGTCTGGTGGTCTCGATCGTGCCCGCCGGGACCCCTCGGGTGCTGACGATTGCCCCGGCCGCAGGTGCGTTGACCGGTCCCCATCAGGGTGCCCCTGTTGGATTTGACGCCGTCAGTTGTAACGACTCATCCTGCGTCGCCGTGGGTGGGGAGTTTGAACCGACTCTTCTGCAGAGGGCCGCAGGAGTCCTGTACTCGTTTGGACGCGAAATACTCCTTGGATCGACGTCGGCCGAAGCTCAACTGTGCGGATTA
>JAGXAY010000218.1 GCA_018971385.1 Acidobacteriota bacterium
GCGAAGGTGTGGGTGACCCATCCGGGCGCCCAGGGCCGAGAGCCATCGGGGAAGTCGGAGAAGACGTACGAATCGTCACTGATGTGGTAGCCGTAGCGTCGAGCTCGTTCCTCGGAGATCGCGCGTTGCTCCTTCAGCATCTCGATGGTCCCAGGGTCGAGCGCAATCCGACGCGAGGCGTGGGTCTTGGTGTCCTTCTCGATGAGTCCCTCGAACTCGGCGATCGACGCCTCAATCAACAGTTCAGACCTCGCGAGATCGACGTGCTTCCACCGCAGCGCACACACCTCACCGCGACGAGCCCCCGTGGTCGCCGACAGAACAAGAAAACGTCCGAACGCACCGTCTCTTTCGTTGGCGACCTCGATGAGTCTCCCGACCTCTTCAATAGACGGAGGAGTGATGCTCGACTTCTCCTGGCGGGGGACTGTGGCGAGCTCGGCCACGTTCCTCGTTAGCCACCCCCACTGCACGGCCTGTTGGAGGGCTCGTCGAATCACGACGTGGACCTGGCGCACTGTTGACGTGGAGAGGCGTCGTCGGGTGATCAGGGCGGCGTAGAAGCGGTCGAGTTCGTGGGCGGTCAGATTCTTGATCTTGATGTCTCCGAGCGCCGGGACGACGTGGTTCTGGGCGAGGCTGAGATACGAACGAAGGGTCGTGGGGGCGATCGTGTGGGCCGCGGTGTCGGCCCACTGCTCCAGAAGAGAGCCGAGAGTCGAGTGAGCGTTCCCTGCGGACTCTGGAGAGTCAAGGAGCATCTGTGCCAGTTCGGCTTCGGCGTCCTTCTTCGTCCCGCGCACCGTTCTGCGCACACGGGTTCTTTTCCCGGTCAAAGGGTCTCTCGGGCCCTCCACACTGATCCGATAGACGCCGTTCTCACGCTTCTCGAGGTAGCCAGACACCGCGCCATCGTAAAGCACAAGGTGGTTCTATTTCGTCCGATTTCGTCCAGACAATTCGCTGATGTTCGCGGTGTCTGTCCCCATTTCGTCCCCATATGGCGGGGGACCTGAGGC
>JAGXAY010000095.1 GCA_018971385.1 Acidobacteriota bacterium
TGTTCGTTATGTAAAGTAACGGTGATTTCGAGGAGCATTCTGCGTTTGGTGGAGTTCTGAGTGGTTTTAGAGCCAGACCGACCAAATTTCCGCGAATTAGCTGCACGAAATATCTGATCGGTCAGGGGCGCCCTTGCCACAACTTCGTCCAGGCTGCGCATCGAGCCAACGGGCGCCATCGGCTGCGCCATTAGCGCAGGCAGTATTCGGCGTTTAGTGGAGATTTTGGTTGATTTTGCTCCACAGCGACTCTGTATGGGCGATTCGCGTACTTTTCAAGGGGGCAACCTCGCTGACCAGTGCACTGGCGGGAGTTGGCCAGCAGACGGGTAGTTCTGCCATTCGACCCTGCGTAAATGAAACAGTCTGGTAATCGCTGTTAGAGGTCTGCCCCTGAGAGCATGCGGGTGATCAATGCCACCATGAGGTCCTTCTCGCTCGGGTCACTCATGGCCACCATCAGCGTCATGGCGGCCAGGGCGTTGTTGGAGATCCTTGGTTTGCCGTCGATATCGTGGAGGATACCGTTTCGGTCGAGGAAGGTAACAAAGAGGGCGGCGGCGCTGCGCTTATTCCCGTCGGTCAGGGGATGGTCCTTGACGACTAGGTACAACAGGTTGGCCGCCTTGTCCTCTATGGTCGGGTAGATGTCTTGACTACCGAAGCCCTGGTAGACGGCACCGATGGTTCCATTTAGCTTGTCCTGGGGGTCTTGTCCGAAAAGCTTGTCCTGAGGGAACTCGGCGCCCACGCGGCTAATGATGGCCCGAGCCTCCTCGACGGTGAGTTCCCAGCCTGGTAGAGCCCCATCATGGATGGAAATGTGGCCTTCGTCGTATTCGCGGAGCAGCTGCAGACCTGGGATATAGCCTGCGAGTACGTCAGCCACACCGGAGACGAGTTCGTTGTCCGCTCGCGACAGCAGGCGTACGATCGACCCGAGCTCGTCCAGGCGCTTGCTATTGACGGCCACGCCCGTAACGATGTAGTCCTTGAGTATGCCGCTCGCCCAGCGGCGAAACTGTATTGCCCGCCCGGAGTTCGCTCGGTATCCGACAGCGAGGATAACGTCCAGGCTGTAGTACGTCACCGGGCGGTCGGCAGAAGCAATTTGCGTTTTTCGCAAATTGCTTTCTTGATCCACCTCTTCATCAGCAAATACGTTGTTGATGTGACGGGATACGTTAGATCTAGCAATTCCAAACAATTCTTCAATTTGGGCCTGCGAAGCCCAAATCGTTTCTCGTTCCCGATCTAACGGCAAGGAAAGTTCTACCCCTGGACCAACGTAAACAACAATCTCTTGGGCCAAGTCACCAGAAATCTTTTCAGGCACGACTCTCCTCGTCAGGACATCGGGGACAGGGTTTCATGCGAAGAACTGTGCCCATCCGGTTTTACCATGCACTCGACTCCTAGCAACGATCGGAGAGCCGTTCAGAGCTCGAGCGGGCTTGGAGCCAGCTCTGCGGATAACGAATAAATCGCCTACGTAGAACTATTTGAGACCGAAATCAACCAAAATCTCCACTCAACGCCGAATGCCGCGTAGGCCAAATAGCCGGTTCAGGCCAATATCCGACCTAAACCAACTCAAAACTCCACCAAACGCCGAACAGTTTTCGAGGAAAGCCGCGTTTCGTGACCACTTCGCGCCCACCGGTCGTAGCCCGGTACGAGTTAACGCCGACCTCAACGCCCAGTTTCCGAAAATTAGAGGACGTGGAGTGTCACGCTCCGTTGCCAAGTATCAGCTCGCTCGTCAATAGTCCATCGGCGATGCCGCGCGATTTAGTGAGCCGTTCCGCTAGAACGTGAGGGTTGTTGTCGCCCACCTGAGGAGAACCACCATGGCTAACGATCCCTTCGCCCGTCATTCCGAGGTCCCGAGTTTCACCTTGACGAGTTCGACGGTGGAGGACGGCGCTACCTTCGCTGCTCCCCAGATGTCCGGGGCCTTCGGTGTCCCCGGTGGAGAAGACGTCTCGCCCCAGTTGAGCTGGTCCGGTGCCCCTGAGGGGACTCTCAGTTACGCCGTCACGATCTACGATCCCGACGCTCCCACAATGTCCGGTTTCTGGCACTGGGCCGTCGCCAACATTCCTGCCGACGTGACCAGCCTTGAGGAGAACGCCGGGACGGCGGATGGGGCCCTGTTGCCCGAAGGGGCCTACCAGATGCGCAACGACGCCGGTCTCCCCCAGTTCGTCGGCGCCGCTCCCCCGGCGGGCCACGGTGAACACCGGTACTTCATTACCGTGCACGCACTCGACGTTGAGGACATCGGCGTACCCGCGGAAGCGTCCCCGGCGTATCTCGGATTCAATCTCAACTTTCACACCCTCGCTCGCGCCACCATCGTCGCCCGCGCGGAGATCAAGTAACCCGCCGCCACTCCGGGGCGTTCACCGGGGAGGTCATCGATGTTCAGATATCCCCCCGGTGACGCTCGCGACTCCCCCGCTAGCGCCGGCCCGGGAAGCGAGTCGACGCACCATCCCCGCGCTGCTACGGCAGGCCGGCGAGATAGGTCGAGCGAACCTGGGTGAGAGTGAACGCCGTCGAATAGACCGTAGCGAAGCGCATCTCTCCGGAGAAATAGAAACTGCTCGGGGTACCGGGCCACCCGTTCAGGTTGTCGTACCCGAGTCGCCACCACCCCGAGTAGTTCTGAGCCGTCGTGACGGTCGGATCAGACGCGACCAGTGCACCATCGGCGTAGAGGTTCATTCCGGCCGACGAGAACGTAGCGACGACTTGGTGCCAGCCTCCGTCGTTGTAGGTGCCCGGAGACTGAATAGTGGCCGTGTAGCCGGGGTACACACCGAAGATGAGGTGTCCAGAGTTATCCATGTAAACGTGGCGGTCGTACTCCCCCGAAGTTCCCGTTTGGGCGTTCCCAAAGCCCATGAGTAAGCCACCCGAGGACGTGGTGGTTTTGAACCAAGTTTCGAGAGTGAACGTCGTGGGATTATTAACAACATTCGCCGTGCTGACGTACGTGGAGGAGCCATTGAGAACAAGTGCGCCGGCCGTATCGTTCGGACACGGCTGGGCTCCGGACGTGTCCGAGACCATACTCCCCTGATACGCACCTCCGTTCCCGGTTCCCGACAGATCAACGGCGGAGGCGCTTCCCGTCGGGTCACTGAGCGAGTAGCCCGTCGCCAGTCCGGGTTGATGGACGAAGGTGGACGGACACGAGGAGGACTCGGACTCTTTGACGGTCGTCGACGATCCCGCGGTGAAATCCACCGACACCTGAGACGCACTTAAAGCTTGTGAGTAGACCGACGCGAAACGCATCTCTCCTTTGAAGAACCGATCGGACGGCTTATTCGTCCACCCGTTGAGGTTGTCGTACCCGAGACGCCACCATCCCGAGTAGTTCTGTGCCGTCGTGACCGCGGCATTCGACGCCACGAGCGCTCCATCGACGTACAGGTACATTCCGGCCGATGAGAAGGTGGCCACAACCTGATGCCAGGCTCCGTCGTTGTACGACTTCGGACTTTCAATCACCACCACTCGACCTGGGTACACCCCGAAGTAGAGATGACCGGCATCGTCCATATAAACGTGCCGGTCGTACGCACCCGAGAGGCCACTCTGCGCATTCCCGAAACCCATGAGGAGGCCACCAGTAGTGGTGGACGTTTTGAACCACGTTTCCAGGGAAAACGTCGTCGGGTCACTCACCGCGATCGGAGTCGAGACAAAACTCGTCGATCCGTCTAACACGTACGCGCCGAACGCGTCGCGGGGACACGCGACGGCGCTCGACGTGTCCGACACCATGGAACCGTGATAGGTCCCCGTGTTACCGAGTCCCGACGCGTCGTTCGCCAGTGACGATCCGGTGGGCTCTGTTAAGGGGTACTGCTCCAGAGCTCCGGAGTTGGCGGACTCCGCTCCCTGACACGTGAACTGGGAAGCGGAGCCCGCGTTGTTGATGGAATTGGCCACCGACACCGAAAAACCACTCCTGGTCGACTCCAGTTGAGTAGCCGCTAACAGGGCCAAAATCGCCGCGAGCAACGTGATTGCTGTTGGAAAGCGCCTCATGCGCTCACCGGAGGATGGCGCCGATTGTGCCAGGTCACCACGACGTAGGGCAGGATGGACAGAGCCAAAATCACGCCAATAATGGTCGGATCAAGCACGGCGTGTTCCGACACTCGGTAGACGTGACGCGAACCGGTAGCCACCACCTTCAACGTGGTCGAGTGACCGTAGGAAAGAAATTGGGAGGACTCCCCCGCGACATCGAGTCGGAGCGGAACCAGTCCCTCGCTCACGAGATGGATGGACGTGGCGCTTCCCGTCGACGTTTCACCCAATTGGACAACGTTGAAGAGAACGTGAAAGTAACGGGCGAGAATAACCGCCGTTGACACGAGGCCTAGGTGACGCAACGCCCAGCGCTGATCTCGGTGCGTCAGGCGTCGCGTCGCCCACCACAACACCAGGGTGACGCCAAGTAACCAGGGCAGCGCCTGGACGAACCACCCCCAGCGCGACCAGAGAAACTCGGCACGCCCGACGATGTCTCCGGGGCGAAGGAGCCACGCGTCACGGGAGGTGTTGAGGTCTCCCTTCGTCGCGATCCCGTGAGCCGTTATCGCCACAATGCGGTGCGTAAAGGTTTCGCGGGGATCCGTCGGAGGGTGAAACGTGATGATGTCACCGACTCGCAAGTCGGACCACGGTACTGGTGACGTGATGACGAGAGTGCCTACCGGTGCCGTTGCCCCCATCGATGGTGACTCGATGATGAAGTAGCGATCACCGCGGAGCAACAGAGCCGTCGACAATAGGACGACGAGTGTCATCACCGCGGTGACCGTTACCAGGGCCCCTTTGTACACAACACCATGGGCCTCCGTTGAGGCGAGGTGCTTCGGCACGGGTGTTAGCTGTTGAACGTCCAGGTGAGGGGTAGCGAGGCCGCGAGTCCTTGATAGGTATCCCCCGCCGTCGAACTCAGCGTCGTCGTGAACGTAAGTGGAACGCTCGCCCCGGGGGCGACCGGAGTGGAGAGGACGAGCGGAGCCGCTCCAGCGAGAGACGCGGCGGTTCCATTAAAGATCGTGGTCGTTCCGCTCGAAATCACCACGTCGAGCTTCGAGCAAAAGTCGGTGGCCGATCCGTTGAGTGCCCC
>JAGXAY010000219.1 GCA_018971385.1 Acidobacteriota bacterium
GGAGAGGTCTCCCACGAGTTGTTCCAGGATGTCGCGAATGGAAATAACTCCGGCAACCCCACCGTGCTCGTCGAGAACCACGGCGAAGGTACGGCGCCGCTCGCGAAGTTCGTGGAGGGCCTCGAGGAGGTCCATGGTCTCGGGGAGCATTAGCGGGGGGCGAATTTTTCTAGCGATCTCACCCACGCTGGGTAACGAGACTCCGATGGCCCGTCGGGTCCCGGAGGAGCGGAAGAGATCGTTTACCAGCAGTACGCCTCGAACGTCGTCGAGGTCGTCGTCCACGACGGGGAAACAGGAGTGACCGGTGTCTCGAACCGCGTCGGCGACAGCCTCCGGAGTGACGGGGGTGCTGAGGAAGGCGACGTCCACCCGCGGCGTCATAACGTCACGTAATTCCAATTCCGAGAGCTGATCGACTCGATCGTGAATGGCTTGGGCTTCGGGGTTGGTTTTGGTGAGGGAGGCTTTCTGGACGCGGGAGCGAAACCGTGACTTCCCGCTCGGAGGCTCCTTCACCGTCGGTCGGCGCTCAAGGTGGCCGGCTGGAGATACTCGTCTTCGAAGTATTCGTTGGCGAGAACAGTACGCACTGCTCGGCGGACGCGCAGGGCGTCGAGCGGCTTTACAACGAAGCCGTCCACGCCAATCCGTCGAGCGAGAAAGACGTCAGCGCGCCGATCCAGGAGAAGGAGAAACCCCGTGGGCGGTAACGCCCCGTAGGACTCCTCGTTGCGCAACTCCGTTCCGACGGCGAATCCCCCCATCGACCCCATCTGGGTATCACAGACGACGAGATCGACGCCACCGAGGCGAACCCGCTCCACGACGGCGGGGCCGGAGGACACGTCCTCGCAGGTCATCTCGGGCCCCTCGATCATGGAACGAACCTGGTCCCTGAGGGGAGCGAGGTCGGCGGCAATGAGCACGTGAGCCACCTGTTCAGAGTACCAGGGGGCTGAGAAGGCCCAATGACCCATTGTCACGGGCTCCGTGGCTGGGTATTGTTC
>JAGXAY010000220.1 GCA_018971385.1 Acidobacteriota bacterium
ATTACGAAACACGTTATGTAGTATGTGAAATATGTGTCGTTGGAAAGTCGAGGTCCAGCAGAGTGAGAAGGTCCACCACGGCGCGGTGGGACTCCAGGGGGTGTCGAAAGAGGGCCTCCCCGTTGATGCGGTAGGAGTTACGTCGTCCGGTCTTGGTCCGTACGAGGTAGCCGCTTTCTTCGAGGTCTTTCAGAATGGCCTGCGTCCGCCGCTCCGTGATCCCGACGGCGATGGCGATGTCGCGGGTGCGCATGGAGGGATCACGGTGCACGCAGTGCAACACGTGGGCGTGATTGGTGAGAAAGGTCCACTCCGGTCGGGGTCGTTGCGAACTGTCGGGCGGGGTACTCTCCACGGGGCTCATCATACGAAGGTCGGTCCGTGAGGGGCGCGAGTGAGCACCGAGCGACCCTGGTGACTCACCACGGGAAGGGGGAAGTGATCGCCCCCCTCCTTCACTCGGCCGGCTGGACGGTGGATGTTCTCGACCGGGACACCGACGCTCTCGGCACCTTCAGTGGAGACGTGGAGCGCCGGGGTAGCTCCCGAGACGTTGCGATCACGAAGGCTCTGCTCGCGTCGGGAGAGAGCGCGGCCCCGTGGTTCCTCGCGTCCGAGGGTTCGTTGACTCGCGATCCGTGGGGACTCGTGCGGGACCACGAACTGGTGGTGCTCGTTCACGCGGCGTCGGGGGTCACCCTGGTGGGAGAGGCGCTGAGCCACGACGTCGTGCTCGTCGGCGAGGAGGTGAACAGTGAGTGGACCGACTCTCGACTCGACGACCTGTGTGCGCGGGCCGATCTCGGTCGCCACCCTCTCATGGTGGTGAGTCTCACTCACGACGTGCCCGCCCGGGGTGGTCTCGCTCGGCGGGTAGAGGTGGAGACCGCTCTTCAAGAGATGAGCGCCCCCGGACGACGACTCCGGATTCAGAGTGACTGTCGCGCTCACCTCAGTGCGTCGCGTCGAGAAGTCATTGGTGCCGCGACGCGCGACCTCATCCGGAA
>JAGXAY010000096.1 GCA_018971385.1 Acidobacteriota bacterium
GATCTCCGTCGACATCGCCCCGAGGAGGGGGGTGACGAATCCGGCCGCCCCCACTCCGATCAGGTACCCGACCACGAACCCGGGACGCGACCCCGAGTAGGCGACGACCGACCCGACCACGGTGACGAGAAAACCGAGCGCCACGCCGAGGGCCCGCGACCCCCGTCGTCCCACCTGGTGGGCGAGGAGCAGGCCCCCGAGACCGGACACCGAGGAGGCGACGAGGACGAGGGTGACCCGGGCCGGAGTGAAGTGGAGCACGTTCTCGCCGTAGACGAAGGTGAAGCCGTTCGCCGGACCGGAGATCGCCGAGAGGGCGGCCACCACGAGGCCGGCCGCCCAGAGCCGCCTCCGCCACTCGTGCTCCACTCGACCGAGTCGGGCCGGATGCTCCTCACTGAGCGTCGGGTCGCTGCGCCGGTGGGTGAGGGGCGCCGCGATGAGGATCGCGAGACCGGCCGAGGCGAACTGCCAACGAAAGCCGTTCGAACTCTTCAGTATCGAGTGCACGAGGGCCGCCAGCCCGGCACCGGCACCGGTCGCTGCGGCGAGAACCGCGAGGTGCCCCACCCGCTCGCGGGTCCGGGAGGTCTCGGTCGTCACGACGGTCAAGAGGGCCGAGGTGGCGGAGAGAAAGGGGCGCCCGAGAGCGAAACAGGCGACGAAGAACCAGTACGAGGGACTGGCCGCGGCGACGGCTGTCGCGAGGAGGCCCACGATGGCGGTCCATCGAATCACCGGCCAGCGCCCCGCCCGGTCCGCCCGGGCGGCGAAGAAGAGGGCGAAGAGAGACGCTCCGCGCACGAGGGCGAGCCCCACGCCGAGTTGGGATCCACTGAGACCCGCCTCGGCGACGAGTGAGCTCGACGTTCCGGGGTGCCCGAGGGCCCGGGCGACGTCACCCAGGGACGTCGTCACCCCGAACTGGGCGTAACTCGACAAGGCGGCAATGACCGCCACGACAATCCGTGAATGAGTCGTGCGGCTCACGCGACGAGACTCGAACGTCGCTCCACGGGGGGCACCACGGAACGCATCAGCGCCGCCACTACCTTCATTGCTCCGCGGGCGAGCGATCGGGTGAGGGGCGAGGGCTCGAGGCCGAGGAGGCGGCGTTCCTTCGGGCTCAAGAGGTCGAGAGCCACCACGACAATGAGACGGTGCACCGTCCGCGTCAGTCGCCCGGCGACGAAGCCCCGTCGAAGGAAGTCTCGCGCCACGACCCCCTCGTCACGCAGTTCTAGTTCGGGAAGGAATCGCTCCAGCGTCGTCGCGAGATCGGCGTAACGACGAGGTGGATCCTCGGCCCCGAGATCATCGGCGAGTCGGGCCATCTCCGCGACGTAGTCGTCGAGATCGGTGGGCGAGAGGGGGGTGACGCCGTAGCGACGGTACGCCTCGAGGAACATGCGCTCCTCGCACAAGTGCACCCACGTGAGGAGGTGGGGGTCGGACGCGTCGTAGCGCTCACCCCGGTCGGTCACGCCGTTGACGATGGTGTGCACCACCCGCACGCGCTGGAGAGATGCGGACGCCCGTTCGACGCTGCCGTAGGTGGTGTCCCCGATGAAGTGGGCCGTTTGGACCAGTCGCCCGAGCGGGTCGTCGCGGTAGCGCGAGTGCTGAGCCACTCCGGCCATGGCGAGGGGGTGGAGCATCTGAGCGAAGAGTGAGGCCATGCCCCCCACCACCATGGTGGCGAGGTCCCCGTGGACCACCCGGGCGACAGCGTTCACCGGTAGGTAGGAGTCGTTCTCGTCGAGACACATCTGCGGCGGGTCCTCGACCAACCCAATGGTGGCTCGCACCCTCACGTTGAATTGGCGCCGCCACGGTGAGGTGACCTCGGGACGAACGACGACGGTGTTCACGGGCGTAACCTCCGCCACCAGCCTACCGGCACCTCTCTTTTCAGGATTCTTAGGCCCTTTCGTTAAATTGGTGCCATCAGTACTCTTGAGCCCCCCTCGCCGCGCGCGCCCACTCGGTTTCTCCACCGATTACGGGATGAGAAACTCGTCGCCAACGCGACCTCCCTCGTGATCTCCTACGGGGGTTCGGCCGCACTCGGCCTCGCGTACTGGGGCGCCGCGGCTCACCGTAACCATCCCGCCGCCGTCGGCCAGGCCGCCGCCATGATCGCGGCGATCATGCTGATCTCCGCCGTCTCCCAGCTCGGATACGGCGCCGTCTTCCAACGCCAACTCCCCGTCGCCGGTGAGCGAAGTGCCTCGCTCATCCTGCGTGCGTATCTCGTTTCGTCGCTCATCGCCGCGGCGCTCGGGACCCTCTACGTCGCGAGTGGACTGACTCACCACTTCCTCCCCTCCTCGCTCCGTTGGTCCGTCGTGTTCATTGTGTCGGGCATGTTGTGGACGATTTTCGCTCTCCAGGACAGTGCCCTGGTGGGACTGCGGGCCGCTAAGTGGGTTCCGGTAGAAAATATTCTCTACTCTCTCGCCAAACTGGCCATTCTCCCCCTCTCGATTTGGGGACACGGGTCGACCGGCCTCTTTCTGACGTACATGGTGCCCGTGCCCCTCGCCATCCTCGCGGTCAATCTTTTCCTCTTTCGGATTCACCTACCCGCTCGACGTCGCCAAAATCTTCCCACGGAAGATCTCGCCAGCGGGCGCCAGCGATGGTCGATGGCGGTGGCGCAGGGCGTCAGTACCCTCCTCTCTAACGCCTCCAGTTCCCTCATCGCCCTCATCGTGGTCGCTCGATTGGGCGGAGCCGCCAACTCCGTGTACTACGTCAGCTTCCAAATCGTCCTGGGTCCCATCATGTTTTTTTGGTCGATATCGCGAAGTCTGCTCGTAGAGGCACTCCACGAACCCGGGCGCATGGCTCGCCACACGCGACGCGGACTCGCGACGACGGTCGTCGTCCTCCTCGCTACCTGGGCCGTGGCCATTCCCCTCGCGCCCGACTTCCTTCTCATCTTCGGGCATTCGTACGCGTCCGCTGGTACCGAACTACTTCGACTCCAGTTGATCGCTCTTCCCGGAATCGCCGTCGTCGCGCTGTACAGCTCCTACGCCTGGATCGACCAGAAGCTGTGGCGCCTCACGGGGCGCGCGATTCTGAGCCTGGTCGTCGGCGTCGTCTCCCTTGAACTCCTCGTCTCCCACTTCGGGTTGCTCGCGGTGGGCTACGCGTCTCTCGCTACCGCCACGGTGGAAATTGTCTTCTTTCTTCCCGGAACGTGGCGACGAGTTCGTCGCGAACTACGGGCTCCCGCTTCCTAGACGGCGGCCCACCCACCGTCGACGGAGAGGACTGCCCCCGACACGTTCGAGGCGTCGTCACTCAACAGCCAGGTAATCGCCGAGGCCACCTGATGAGCTTCGGCCGGCGGTGGCACGCTGACCTGGAGGAAGGGGCCGATCCGTTCGGCGGCGCTCTTGGAGAGAAACGGGGCCTCGATGTTCGTGAGAGTCGCTCCCGGAGCTACGGCGTTCACCCTCACGCCCCGCGGTGTGTAAAAGAACGCCGCCGAACGAGTAAGTCCGATGACGGCGTGCTTCGACGCCGTGTAGGCGGTTCCCGCCGCCGACGCTCGTAGTCCGGCCTCCGACGTCACGTTCACGATCGACCCGCGACCCCGCTCCAGCATTCCGGGCAACACCGCCCGAGACAGTCGCATCACGGCGTCGAGGTTGATACTCATCACCCGGTGCCAGGTGTCGTCGTCCACCTCGGCGAGCGGAAGGAATCCGTCCATCACGCCCGCCACGTTGGCCAGACCGTCCACGTCGCCCGCGAGGGCTACCACCTCGTCGATGACCGTCGTCTCGCGCACGTCTCCCGCCACCGTCAGAAAGTGGCCCGTGGGTACGTCCGCCGCGACCTCGTCCAGCCGTTCCTGCGAGATGTCTACCCCGACCACTGTCGCACCCTCGAGAAGGAGTCGCCGAGCACAGGCCCGACCAATCCCCGAACCCGCTCCCGTCACGATCAGGGTTCGTCCGCTAAAACGCCCGGCAATTATCTTTTCGTCCATCGCCGCACCTCCGACCCCATCGAACCTACCGAGAAGGGGCGAGGTCCAACAGGGGAGAAGGTCCTAGTGGGTTTGAAGAATACGCACGACGGTTCCGGCGGCGTCCCGAGCGGCTCCGTCGCGACGTCCGCTGGAGCGCCATCGAGCGCTCGAGTCGACGTGACGTGAGGTACCCACGGGACTCTCCCCGAAGGCCCGAGTAAGGGCCCGGCTGAGGGCCCGACCGACAGGAGAGCCTCCGACGCGAGGTCTACGACCCGGAGGGAAGATTCGACGTAGCGGTCGATGTCGTTACGGGCGCAACAGCACAACCAGGTTCTCGTCGAGCAGTCCTCGAGAGTCACTCACGGGACCACGTCACGTGAGTCGTCCCGCTCTCGGCCACCTCCGTCACGACCCGGTAGCCCTCTCCCCAGCCCCGAAGTCCCTCCCACAGGTTGATCCCTCGCCCGAGAAGGACGGGGGCGATAGCGACGTGAAGGTCGTCAATCAGCCCGTCGGCGAGAAACTCCCGCACCGTACTCGGCCCCCCACCCACTCGTACGTCGAGACCACCAGCGGCCTCGCGCGCGACGTCTAGTACCTCGCGAGGCGCCAGGGAACAGAACGTGAAGGTCGTCCCCCCGTTCATCTCCCGCGAGCCCGAGCGCTGGTGGGTGAGAACGAAGACGGGGACGTGAAAGGGCGGAGTATCTCCCCACCACCCCCACCACTCAGCCGGCTCGGGCGCATCGTGAAAGCCGAACATGCCGGCCCCCATGATTTCGGCCCCCACACCCTCGAAGTAGCGGGTGGCGTAGTCGTTGTCGAGACCGGTGGTGCCCGCTCCCGACTCGTCGCCGAACACGCGGGCGCGAAACGTCCGGGTCGCGACGTACGCCCCGGTGATCTTCTCCCAGTCCGGCCCCATCGGGTTGTCGGGCGTCCCGCCCTCCGTGGTGGCGAAGCCGTCGAGAGAGATGTTGAGATCGGCCCGTACTCTCACGCATCCTCCCCCAGATTCATGACCCTCATACCTCGCCTGGCGCTCACCTTATCCCCCGTCGACCGGGGGCGTGAAGAGTCGCCAGTCGCCCTCGGAGACCACGCGGACGTCGTGGTCCTCCACCACCACCCCGGAGTTGTCGTCGAGTG
>JAGXAY010000221.1 GCA_018971385.1 Acidobacteriota bacterium
CCATCGCGCCTATGGAGACGGGGTCGTCGGGGTCGAGTGACTGCCGGGGCAGAAACGGCGGTACGAGGGCGTCGACCTGGTCAGGTTCGGGGAGATCCACTCGTTCGATCGCGTGGGTCAGGATGAACCCGTCGACGTTCACCATGACCGGGACGGAGAGCTCCTCGGCGAGGGCGAAGGCGAGAAGGTGAAGATCGATGGCCTCCTGGTTGTTCTCCGCGAACAGTTGGACCCAGCCCGAATCGCGCACGGACATCGCGTCGGAGTGGTCGTTCCAGATGTTGATGGGGGCCCCGATGGCTCGATTCGCGAGGGTGAGGACGATGGGTAGACCGAGACCGGCGGCGTTGTAGATTGCCTCCATCATGAACAGGAGGCCCTGGGAGGCGGTCGCGGTGTACGCCCTCGCCCCCACCGCGGACGCTCCGATGGTGACGGAGAGAGCGGAGAATTCGGAGTCCGCGTTCACGAACTCCGCGTCGAGGGACCCCGACTTCACGAGGGCCCCGAGGGCCTCGATGATGTGGGTTTGGGGGGATATGGGGTAGGCGCACACGACGTCGGGACGGCAGAGGGCGACGGCGCGGGCGACGGCCTGGGATCCTTCAAGTTGTAGTTGCACGGCTCGGTTCCTCTTCTCGCTCCTGGTGGACGTGGTGGAAAGCCACGCGGACCGCCTCGATGTTGGCGTCGGCGACCGGACCGCGGAAGCGGTGGCGAATAGCGGCTTCGACCCCGTCGAGACTGATGAGCTCCGTCATCGCCGCGAATCCACCGAGTAGGACGCTGTTGGGTGTGGGGCGCTTCAAGTACTCGAGCGCAATATCCGTCGCGGGCAGACTGAGCACCCGGCGACGATCGAGTCGGGCGAGGTCCTCACCCATGCCGAGTTCGTCGAGGGGGCTCGCGGTGTTGATTAGAACGAATCCGTCCGGTCGAAGGCCGGCGAAGATGGGTACGACGCCGAGCAGGGTGGGGTCTTGAATGATGAGAACGTGGGGATC
>JAGXAY010000097.1 GCA_018971385.1 Acidobacteriota bacterium
TGGGGTCCAAGGTCAATCCAACCACATAGTTCGCGCACGATATCTATATTCCAAGTAGATCCATGATGCCAGAGGGCCAGTGGCTCACACGAAGGCCATGCCGCCGAAATAAAGCCAGAGTCGTTCTCTCCAGCCCAACTCCAAAGCAGGCACTGTGAGCCACTCCGCTAGGTGTGGTGATATTGAATGAGTTCCCAAAATGGTCTTCGTGATAATTGGCGGAACTGATGGCGTTGGGTTCCTCGCTGGCGATAAGGGCCATTACCTCATACTTCAGTTCCTTTTCGATTTGACCTTGACTAAGCATCTGAGACGCCCGCCCAAAAAAAGGGTCGTTCGCTACTTGTGATGAAACGTCCAGTCCTAATGCACGATGGGCAGCCAGTGCTCGGTGCAACCATTCGTCTCGAAAGACTCGACATTCGCTGGGGGTCCCCACCATCACGAATTCCAACATGCGAAAACTCTGCATACGTGCTGGGTCATCGCTGGGTTCTCGCCGAAAACAAGTAGCGGAAACCTCGAACTGCGCACCACCATCTGGCACTTCACGACCGGACAGTGTTGGGTACAGCCCATGGCACGCCACTGGTCGCAAAGCGAGATTCGTCGTCCCTAAATACCCAGACCAGTCGGCTCCCGCGTGGGCGCTTTCGGCGAGTACCCGTGCTTGACGAGCATCACCGTTGAATCCATCCAGAAGAGCCATTAGTTGTGGAAATGAATCCACATAATCCGTGTCCACGAGAGCCTGCGTCGTCGTCACTGGCGACATAGTCCATCGAATGTTGTCAACTGGGTTGAGAGATCGAAAGTAACGCTCGACCCCACTGACGACATCCTCAAAGAGTCCACTGCGATGATATAGACCAGGCTCACCCGTCTCGCCGAGGATTCCGGAGATCAGCAACTCATCGCGAAATGACATCACGACGATGCTCCGAGACCTTCCAGTGCTCGCCGAATCGCCGCCACACTCTGAAAGGTAGATCGAGTAAGGAGTTCATCGGGAAACTCCACGTCGAACGCATCTTCCAACCCCAACATGACATTCACACTGGCGTGAGAAGACAAGCCCTTCTGATACAGGTCGTCCTCGAGCTCCAAACTCGCTGCATCCACAGCCAATCGTCCGTGGTCCGAAAGAACTCTACGTATTGCGTCATCCATGCTCATCTAATTCTCCGTGTTCACTACAATCCACGCCCACGCACGTTGGGCACTGACCGATCCACTCACCGCAACACCACGTGCCCCCACTCGACCCAACCAGTCTGTCGCATCAGGACTGGCAGACACGGCACAACCGTTCATCGAAGTGGATATCTCAAAATCGAGCCAGTGACACTCATCCGCAAATTCTCGCAACGCCTTCACCGTTGCTTCCTTGACGGCGAAATGAAGTGCCACCGCCTGAGGACTGATTTCACCCGCCGAGTCACAAGTAGCTATTTCGCGGGCCGTCAGAAATCGAGTGAGGTAACGAATTCCGAATCGATGAAGAGACTCTTCTACGTCGCTGACATCTTGGACATCAACTCCCATTCTCACCGATACCCCTTTCGACCTCCCCAACGCCACAAGGGAGCCTACCTAGGTACTTTCTCATTGAAATGGGGACGATTCTCAGGAATTGAACCTTCACCCGATTCCCCTTAAGTCAGTGATACGTCCGGGAGTGTTCAGTGACGGGCTGTTCCTGGATATCGCACCCGTTAGGCACACTCAGCGTTCGACGCAAAGCCCATGTTTTGGAGATGACCGCCTAGTACGACGCTACGAATCCCGCAACAGTTCACTCAGACGGCGGTAATCGTCCTCCGAAATCTCACCTCGCGCCAACCGTTCCTGCAGAATTGTTTGCGCTGACGACCTCTCGGGACTGCGAGACGAGGTGACCGGTGGAGTTCCGTGCCAGCATCCTTCTCGGTGGCGCGGTCGAAGAAGTGAAATGACCACAGCAATAATCGCCACCCATAGGGCAACGTTGACAAATCCTAGAAAAATCCACCCAGGACCGCCTCCGTGGCCATACCATTCAAACACCGCGACGACCTCCGATTGCTGTCCAATCACACCCTAGGCACAGCAAACCTCTACGTACTAGGGGACTCGTAAGAATTCCAAAGTAGAGGTGTCTATTCGGAAGCAGTCCCATTAGTCTGAACTTCGTGACCGCCGTTGCCAATCCCACGAGAGCAGAGCGGGTCAAGGCCGCATTTAGCCCGCGTGAGTGGCGGCGCCTCGGGGTGATGTTTGGTTTTGTTGTTTTGTTACACGTGGTGGGCTGGGGCGGCCTCATTTATGCCGCCACTCGTCACTACAGCTTGGGTGGTGGCAAAGCTCTCGGAATCGGCACTGGTGTTCTCGCCTACACACTCGGAATGCGCCATGCCTTCGACGCTGACCATATTGCTGCCATCGACAACACCACGAGAAAGTTCATGTCCGAGGGCAAGCGACCCATGTCGGTCGGGTTTTTTTTCTCGCTCGGTCACTCCACCATCGTTTTTACCCTCACCGTCCTCCTGGGGCTCGGTGCGAGAGCACTCGGAGGACAAGTAAGAAATCCAAACTCTGGTCTTCACCATTACGGCGGCCTCATCGGAACCATCGTGTCGGGTGGCTTTCTCTACATCATTGCGATTCTGAATCTCATTATTTTGGTAGGAATCATTCGGCTCTTCATCGAGATGCGGCAAGGTCGATTCAACGACTCTGAGCTAGAGAAACATCTCAACGCACGCGGATTCATGATGCGCTTCTTTGGGCGATTCGCCCGCTCGGTTGACGCACCGTGGAAAATGTACCCAATTGGCGTCCTCTTTGGACTCGGCTTTGATACCGCTACGGAAATTGCTTTCTTAGTTCTCGCCGGAACATCTGTTGCCGCAGGACTGCCATTCTGGGCCATTCTGACGCTTCCCATCCTGTTCGCCGCCGGCATGAGCCTCCTCGACACCATCGATGGATCGTTCATGAATTTTGCGTACGGTTGGGCTTTCTCGAAGCCGGTCCGCAAGGTCTACTACAACATCACGATTACCGGTCTTTCGGTACTCGTCGCACTCTTCATCGGCACCCTCGAACTGCTTCAGGTGTTCGCCAGTGAATTCAATTTGTCAGGTGGCCTCTGGTCTTATGCGGCTGCGTTTAACATCAACTCGGCCGGCTTCACAATCGTCGGTCTCTTCGTAGGGGTCTGGGTGTTTGCACTCGGCTACTGGCGTTTCGGGCGAGTCGAGGAGCGATGGGAACAATCCGCGCTTCGAGCTCAAGCCGCGAGAGGTGAAACCCCCAATCTCAATCAGGCGGGAATCACCTTGGGGGACGTGTCGGACCCCTTCGTCATCGACGAGTAACCCCTATTCCCCTAGACCTACAATCGGTAAGTTCGTCTTAACCAAGGGTTCTTTGTGTCCGTTACGCATCGTGATCGTCAGGCGCGATTTCGCTGGATCGCCATATTCGTTACGACATTGATTGTGATTATTGGAACTTTGTTCATTGGCGCATCGACCACTCAAAGAGATGGGCAGCCAGGAACTTCCGCCCCCGCTACTCCAACAACCGACAGCGGTCACGCAACAACTCCGGTAACGTCACCCATCACATCTCCCGCAATCATCGCTGAAAACCGACTTCCCGGAACAACGAATTGGCGCATTGCGACGGGGGCATCGCCAACTCTCATTCAGGGCTTCGCGACGACGACGGACGCGGTTCTCGGGTCTCTAGTGAGCCTCTACGTCACGTCGCAGATGCCCACCTATCGCGTTGAGGCCTATCGCATGGGTTGGTACCAAGGAAAAGGTGCTCGCCTGGTCTGGGAATCTGCTCCTCAAGTGGGAATCGTGCAGCCTCCATGCGGACTCGACACCAGCGTCAATATGGTGTCGTGTACTTCATGGCATCGTTCACTCACAATCTCCATTACTTCTGCGTTTGTTCCCGGAGATTATTTACTTAAATTGGACGCTGGCCCGCGAGCCCAATCGTACGTACTCCTCACGGTGTGGGACCCTCAGTCAACTGCCACTTACGTCATCATGAACCGGTCGCTTGTCGAACAAGGTTGGAATACTTACGGGGGATATTCCTTCTACAGGGGAATGGGTCCGTGCATTATCGATTCTTCGAGTTACCCCACTTGTAATCGAGCGCGAGTCGTCTCATTTGATCGCCCCTATGACACGTCCTACGGGTCCAGCGATTTCCTAACTAACGAATATCCCCTGGTCGCTCTCGCCGAGCGCGAGGGCCTCGACGTCACCTACATCACGGATATCACCCTCTCGGAACACCCCACGATTCTCGCCCATCACCAAGCGTTGCTCGACCTCGATCACGATGAAAGTTGGACCTATTCGGAGAGGCTTGCTGTCCAAAATGCTCAGGTGTCACACGGGCTCAACGTGGTGTACTTCGGAGCAGCCGCAATGGTTCGCCACGTCCGGTTAGAACCATCGTCACTTGGCCCGAACCAGCAAGAAGTGGACTATCGCAACTCCTACGAAGACCCCTTGTTCGGGCGAGGGAATCCCATGCAAGTGACTGGTAACACGTGGGAGAGTCCCCCATCGAGTTGGTCACCACTGTCTCAGATCGGAAGTCAGTATTCCGGATATCTCAGTCCGGGCATCTACGCTCCTCTCTCCGTGTCCGACCCCTCCTCGTGGGTGTTCGCGGGAACGGGATTACCTCAGGGTGGAAGTATCCCCAACGCCATTTCGTCCGACATCAATCACGTACTCCTCTCCGGGGCGACTCCACCAAATCTCGATGTATTGGCGCATTCACCAATACCCGTGTCAGATGGAACTCTCGACGGAGCATGGGGAGGGTATTCGTACTCAGATATGGTTTACTTCACCCTGCCCTCCCACGCGGGTGTTATTAACACTGGCGACAATGTGTGGATTGGTGATCTGATTCCCTGCCCCGCGGTGGTCGGTTGCCCCGCTCCCCTCATCACACGAATCACTAACAACATATTGGCGGGCGTCGGTCATGGACCCCTCGGAGTCATCCATCCACCT
>JAGXAY010000098.1 GCA_018971385.1 Acidobacteriota bacterium
ACGGCGATGCCAATCATCGTGTCGAGGACGATGTAGTGAAGCGGTATCTCCCACGTCGTCCAGTTCGAGAAGAGGCCGACGTGCACCGGCTCGAAGGCGGCGATGATGAGCCCGATCCAGGCCCAGGTCGTCCCGCGCACCGTGCCCGCCACGAGGTCGGCGACCATCAGACTCACCGCGGCGGCGGCGAAGTAGTAACCGAAGAGGTTGATCTCGAAGACCAGCCGGGTGAGGAAGGCCAGCGTGACGAGCGACGTCAGAATGGGGGCCTCAAAAACCCGGGCGCCGTAGCGACGTCGGGCGAGAACACCGATGACCGCCGTCGCGAGGAAGGGCGCGACGCGCGCCACGAAGAACTGGAGGAACCCGTGGAGGTTCAGCTCCCATAGGACGGTCCCACCGAACCCGCGGACCTGACCAGCCCGACTAGAGCCGAGCACCACCGCGCGAAGACCCCCGATGGGGCTGGTGAGGATGACCGGCAGACCGATCGCCGCCACCGCCGCGCCAGCGCCCGCCAGGAGGCGCACAGGGGCCATCTGGGTGACTCGACGGAAAGTCCAGGTGGCGAGAGAGAGAAGCAGAACGATGACAAAGAGGAAGAAGCGCCTGACGGGCATTGGTGTCCAGGTGGGCGCGATGCGTCCCATCGCTCCCAACGTGATCTGGGCCATGGACTTCCAGTTCGACCAGACGAGTGATCTGCGCCCCATCAAGATGCTCAACGTCATCGACGAGTTCACCCGGGAGTGTCTCACGATCGACGTGGCACGTTCGATCACCACCGACGACGTGGTGAACCGTCTCGACGAACTGATGAAGGACCGTGGCGCGCCGCACTACGTGAGAATGGAAAACGGTCCAGAGTTCGTCGCGCACGCCCTTCACGACTGGTGTCGCTTCAACGAGGCCGGGTCGCTCTTCATCGACCCCGGCTCACCCTGGCAGAACGGCTGGATCGAATCGTTCAACGCTCGTTTGCGCGACGAATGGCGGATTCAAGCGGTGAGTGCAACGAACTCGGCGAACTTGCGAACGACGAATGTCCGCGTACACCCCTATCTGGTGCGTTCGACAGAGCTTGTGGACCCTCGTCTCGCTGACCACGTGACCCCGGTCCTTCACCTCATCGGCGAGGAACCTGTAGCCGAACTCCGAGTCGTCGTGGTGCAGGTCGACCAGCTCGTTCACGAGATAGGCGTAGTCGAGATCGCGTTGGCAGACCGAGTCCTTCAGCCAGCGGTACCGGGGCTGAGCGGCGACGCCGAGAACCCCGCAGGTCAACCGCACCGGCAAACCCCAGGCGGCCAGATCACGGACTAGCGGGTACTTCATTTTGGGCTCTCCTGCCCTTCATGTGGGTAGGGTGGGCCGCTGACCACTGAGCGTGAGTCGGGCCAGCGCAATCAATGCGGCAACGTTGTGGAAGCCGAATGCCCGCCTTGCGATGAGTCGGATCTTGGTGTTGAAGGACTCGACAAGTGCGTTCGTGAGCCGGTGCGTGATGGTCGCCACGATGGCGGAGCGGTAGTTGCGGATCCGTCGCGCGAGTGTGACGAATGAAGGGATGCGACTGCGCTGGGCCCACTGGGTCCATCGGTCGAGTGCGGCCACGGCCTCAGGTCCGACTCCCGTGACCGCAACGCGTAGTCCCTCCTTGAGTGCCCAGGCCCGGTGCAGGCGCGGGTGGGTCGCGGCGATGTGGTCAAGGCGAGCTTGTTCGGACTCGCTCAAGTGATCGGGGTTCTTCCAGAGCGACCAGCGGGCGTCCTTTAGAACCTTGCCCTCGCCGGTGCCATAGTGTCCACGACGGCGCCGTTCGCTCACCTCGTTCCAGGTGTCGCGGCGCACAACGTCGAGGGCCTCGGTGGCCCACTGGACGACGTGGAAGATGTCCGCGCACAGCGTGGCCGTCGGACAACGCTCGGTGACGACCTTGGTGATCCACGGGGCACCATCGGCACTCACGTGGGTGATCAGGGATGTTCGCTTACCGAGTTGGTCGAAGAAGGACTCGAGGGTGCGCCGGTTCGCTCCATCGACGCAGTGGATCAGTCTGCGCTGGTCGTGATCGACGACGACGAGCAGGTAGCGGCGGTGGCGCCGGTAGGAGATCTCGTCGATGCCGATGCGTCTCACGCCCTCTAAGAGTGCGTCGCCGTCCAGTTCCGCGACCACCCTCGCGACGATCGAGCCGACCGTGCGCCAGGTGCAACGCAGGAGTCGACTGGCGGCGGTAGCCGACATCTCGACGGCGCACCACGCCGCCACCTGCTCGAAAGCAATCGTGTGGCGGGCACCGTGACGGACCCAGGGCACCGCCGCGACCACCACGCCGTGCTCGGCGCACTGCACCCGAGGGACCTGGGCGACGACGAAGACCCTCGTGCGCCACCAGTCGAGTGCTCGCCAGCGACGAGTTCGTCCCTGGTCGTAGTGGGGGCAGCGATTCTCGCAGTGTGGGCAGCGCCAACGGTGCACGATCCGCGGACGCAACCGGATCTGCACACAATCGTCGACCAACTCCGCCTGCTCGACACGAACGGTCTTCGCGTCCACGCCCAGTACTCGGGCTAATAGTCTCTTTGACAGCACGCCGTCTCCTCCTTCGATTTCAGGCTTCAAGTACCCGAAACCTTAGGAACGAGACGGCGTGTTATTCGTCACTGGTACAAATCGACCCACAGCATTGGCAGGAGAGCCTCATTTTGGGAGGGTGTCCTTGGCGAAGTAGGCGGCGCGACGCAGGATCTCGTTCTCCATCTCAAGACGGCGCACGTCTCTATGAAGCTTCGCGACCTCGTGCTGCCCGCGGAGGTCAGACCGTCCCTGACGCCATCGTCGACAGCGGCCTGGTGAATCCAACCACGCAATGTCGACTCCGAGATATCGAAGTCGGCCTCCACCTCGGGAACGGGGATCTGGTCTCGTCGAGCCACCGTGACGAAGTCACGCTTGAACTCGGATGGGAACTTCTTGGACACGTGATCATCCTTCCAGCACGGGACTTCCGCGAAATAAGGATGTCACCTGAAGTCTGAGCAGACCCTGTTTCAGATCGCGCTGGACACTTCGGTCGCGGCGTGAAAATATGGAATGCAACCGTCAGCTAGACCGACAGCAGCGCCGAGGTAACAAAACGCAGCGCAGGTCAAAGTCTCCACTAAAGCCAGGCCGAGCCACTCTGCCAAAGTTTCCCCGTCACTCTTTGAAAATCACGCCTGAGTACATTCGCTGCAAGTCCTCTGCCAGTTGATCCCACTGTCCAGCCAAGACCCTTAGGCGCCAGGGGATAAAAAGTCCACCAATTCCGAAAGGCACGAGGGCTGGAATGGCAATTAGCAAGCTCTGAGTGAAAATGCCTGCCGTCAAAAGAATGGTGTTAAAAAACCAAAGCTCGATGACCAACGCTCTAACACTCATGGGATAACGGATTGAGCCAACCACTGCCGTGCTTGAACCCTTTTGCACGATGGTTCCTATGCAATATGGACCTCCAGGAGGGGCTCTCGGATAGTCATCAGGCTCTAGTGTCTTGAAGGCGAAGTGATGGCCACGGATTGGAGCCAAGGTACCCCGCACCAACTTTCCCTGGTCTCGAAGTTTGGCGGGAGGCAAGCTAATCTGTCCCCACAATCCATAGTCATACCACCTCACCATTGCCGCTCTCATAATGGCGATTGCTTCGTCAGGCGTGCAGTTCAGCATCAACTCGAATGGTCGTGACTCGAACAACTTGGAGTAACCCGCTAGAGGACGCATTCAATTCACGCCGTATAGAGATCGAGCGGGCCAGCGAGCCAGTGCAGGGGATTCACATAATTTAGGCCCGTGATGATACCGGCGATAACCGACGCCGCAACCCCCGTTACACGCCACGTGAAGGTGTAGTCGTAGCCCCGGCTCAAAGAGACATCCCTTCCGCTACCCATACCAACTCCAAACAGCTGTCCATGTATTGCACCTCCACTGAAGTAGCTATACATTCCGCACCAATTATCGATGCATATTGAACCGCCCGACGAAAGGAACCAATTGTTCAAGTCTGACAGTTGATTTGCATTGGAGACTTCATATGCCACTCCAATGGACCACGAAAATGTGTCCCTCAGAAGATTTGGGGATAGATTCGCGAACGTATTAAGGGCCTTCGCAGAAATTCCTGGACCACCTCCGGGAAATGTGAACGTTACGCCAACCTGCGAATTACCGTTCGTTTCAACTAAGCAGCCAGAACCCCATCCCGCCGCTCCAATAAAGGAAAAATTCCCCCACACACAGTAACCCTCGCTCAGCTTTCCTGTCGGATCAATAGAGTTCGAGGGATTGTCACCTGCGTACACATACGGCGCTCGA
This sequence comes from Acidobacteriota bacterium, assembly GCA_018971385.1. Lineage (GTDB taxonomy): Bacteria > Actinomycetota > Acidimicrobiia > Acidimicrobiales > RAAP-2 > RAAP-2. The sequence goes on from JAGXAY010000098.1 coordinate 4,357, forward strand.
CTCGTGCGAACCAGAGGGTCTACGTTGAAGAACTGACCCGTAGCCCCCTCGTAGTAACGATTGATCAAGTACTCAAGTCCCGTGGCGTCGACGTACGAGCCGGCGAATCCAAAGGGCGTGGAAGAACTGAGGGAACTCGTCGGTTGGCCCCACGCCGAATACGACGTCGACCCAACAAGTGCCCCCGAGGAGTTGACAACTCCCCGCACACTTCCCAGGGCGTCGTGCAGCAGATAGGTGACGGCGCCGCTCGAGAGGTTCACCTCGGCGAACGGAGAATACGAGCCATCGTAGAGGTAGGCGTAGGTGGAGTCCCGGAGCAACTGTGGCTCCGAGGGCAGCGAGTTCCAGACGTAGGTCTGATACGTCGTTCCCGAAGAGTTCACCAAGGTCGACGCGGACCTGAGCCCCAATCCGTTGTACTGCATGCTCAAGTACTGCTGGGTGCCAGCTACCGTGTCGTTGTAGTAGGTGAGTTGGTTTGCTCCGTTGTACTGCGCGGTGCTCGTCGTTCCCGAAACCAGGGATCCGACCCGGTTGCCCGCGGCGTCGTAGGAGTAGGTGGTGGAGGTTCCGCCGAGGGTCGACGAGGTGATCTCGGAGGCGTGGTCGTATGTTCCGCTCGCCCCCGTGGGTAGGGTCGTCAGGTTGCCCGAGGCGTCCTGGGTGTAGGTCGCGGT
>JAGXAY010000099.1 GCA_018971385.1 Acidobacteriota bacterium
TGACGAGGAGATGGCACTCCACTACGCCGAAGCGGAAGTGGCCATTGTCCCCAGTCTCTACGAAGGATTCTCCCTCCCGGCCATCGAGGCGATGGCCTGCGGGACTCCTCTCATCGCGACGACGGGAGGGGCCATCCCTGAGGTGGTGGGCGAGGAGGGCGCCCTCCTCGTTCCTCCGAATGACCCGGACACTCTCGCCGGAGCTATCCATCGTGTCCTCAAGGACCCGGAGCTTCGACACCGACTCGGTGAGGCCGGCCGTCGTCGAGTGATGGAGCGCTACACCTGGCGGGTGACGGCTCTCGAGACGGTCCGCCTCTACCGCGAAATACTCGGAGAAACCCCGGAGGACGGGTGTTAACCGTTCGGATGGACCTCCTGGGACTGCAACCGGGTGAGTGGGTTCTCGATCTCGGCTGTGGGTTTGGGCGTCACGCCTTCGAAGTTGCGCGTCGAGGTGCTCACGTTGTCGCGCTCGACGCGAGTGAGGAGGAGGTCCGTTCCACTCGGGTGATGTTCGACGCGATGCGTGAGGCCGGCGAGATTGCCTCGACGACCATCACCGGGGTGGTGCGCGCCGACGCCGCGGCCCTCCCGTTTCGAGACGGTCATTTCGATCGAGTCGTCTGTTCCGAGATGATGGAACACGTCAGTGACGACGCACGCGTGTTGAGAGAAATTGCTCGGGTCACGCGAGGCGGTGGAAGAGTCGCGCTCACCGTGCCGCGTTACGTTCCCGAACGGGTGAACTGGGCTCTCTCCCGGGAGTACCACGAGGTCGAGGGGGGACACGTGCGTATCTATCGTCGGTCCGTTCTGGAGGAGCGAGTGATGGGCGCGGGGCTCGTTCCGCGAGAGCACCACCACGCGCACGCGTTGCACACTCCCTACTGGTGGTTGAAGTGTCTCGTCGGTGTCTCTCGGGACGACCACCGTCTGGTGCGGGCCTACCATCGATTCCTCGTGTGGGACTTGATGTCGCGTCCCCGTTCGACGGCCCTGCTCGACACCGTCCTCAATCCCGTCTGCGGGAAGTCCCTCGTGCTCTACGCCGATAAGCCGTTGGAAACCACGTGGCACCCCTGAGCGAGTCGGAACGTCGAGCAACCCGGGACTTTCTCCGCTCCCACCAGGACGAGTCCGGGTTTCTGCCGTGGGTTCCGGATGGTCACGGGGATCCCTGGAACCACGTGGAAGCGGCGATGGCTCTCACCGTCCTCGGCGATGTCGAGGGGGCCGCGCGAGCCTACGACTGGTTGCGAGCTCATCAACTGGGTGAAGGGGCCTGGTTCAACTACTACCGGAGCGGAACGGTGGAGAACTCACGGCTCGACACCAACGTCAGCGCTTACGTGGCCGTCGGCGTGTTGCACTTCGCGGCCGCGACTCAGGAGTGGGACGAGGTGTCACGTTGGTGGCCCATGGTGGAGCGGGCCCTTGACTTCGCCGTCTCGCTTCGACGAGGGGACGGCACCGTCTCGTGGTCCCTCGACGCCCGGGGTCGGCGGGAGTCCGGAGCCCTCGTGACGGGCTGTTCCTCCGTTCTCCACTCCCTCGAGTGCGGACTCGTGCTCGCTCGACGTCGAGGTGAGCGACGAGAGCGCTGGGAGAACGCGGCCAAGGAGCTCCGGCGCGCTTTACGCGACCCCGCGACGAAGTTTCTTTCTAAGACCCACTCCATGGACTGGTACTACCCGGTTCTTGTCGGCGCCATCGACGAGGAGGAGGGGCGAGAGCACCTCCGACGGGGGGAGTCACGATTCGTCATCGAGGGTGAGGGGGTGCGCTGCGTCTCGACGAGTGACTGGGTGACGGCGGCCGAAACGGCCGAGTGCGCTCTCGCCTTCGCGCTCGTGGGAGAAGTGGACGTGGCGTCACGACGTCTCGAGGAGACCCGCCGGCACCGTCGTGACGACGGGTCCTACCTCACCGGTCTCGTGGAACCGGGTCCGGTGAGCTTTCCTCGAGGCGAGTGCACCACCTACAGCGCCGCGGCCGTCGTTCTCGCCGACGACGCACTGCGTCCGGACTCTTCGGTGCTCCAGTGTTTTCGTCCGGCCCTACGCGAGGCGTTCGAGGACGCGTAGGCTCCCGCATACCGAGCGAAGGGAAAAGCCCTCCTCGAGCGCGCGGAGATAGATCTCGTACGGGGGGCGACCGCCGTCGAGGGGATTTTCGAAGACGTCGTGGATGGCGAGGACACCGCCGGGGCGCACGCGCGGTGCCCAGGTGTGGTAGTCGTTCCAGGCCGGTTCCGTTCCGTGGCCCCCGTCGATAAAGACGAGGTCGAAGGAAAGGTGGAGTCGCGAGCCGACGAGCGTGGACTCGCCAACCAATCCAATCACTACTGCTTCGAGGGCCGCCTCCGCGATGGTGTGCTGCCAGACCGGCAAGGTGTTGAGTCGTCCGTCGTGGGGATCGACGAGGACGGGGTCGAAGTAGTCCCAGCCTTGCTGATTTTCTTCCGAACCGTGGTGGTGATCGAGGGAGAAGAGGACTCCGTCTCGTTCGGCGGCCCCGGCCCCGAGAAAGACGCTCGAGCGACCGCACCACGCACCGATTTCGAGCAGTGTGGCGCCGACGGGGAGGGAGCGAGCAAGCTCGTAGAGGGCCAGTCCTTCCTCGACGGGCATGAAGCCCGTCACGGTCGCGGCGTAGCGAAGACGTTCCTCGCTCGTCATCCGACGAGGGCTCGTGCGAGGGTGTAGAGACCGAGAACAGCGAAGACGACGCCTCCCCCGAGACGGATTTTGGCGAGGGGGATACGGCGGCTGAGAGCTCCGCCGAAGTACGCGCCGAGGTAGGCCACGGCCACGAGGGCGAGGGAACAGGCGAGAAAGACCCCGACCGGATTGTTGAGACGGGCGGCGAAGGACGCCGCTTGAATTTGGGTGAGGTCGCCGAACTCCCCGAGAAAGATCACTCCCGCGGCGGTGAGGGCTTCGCGGGTGAAACTCTGGGGTCGTTCCTTCTCGCCCTCCTTCTCACCCTTCTCCTCTTCGTGTTTCTCTCCGACGAAGAGGAGATATACCGCCCCCCCGAGAAAGACCGCCCCCACGAGAATCTCCCGAATTCGTGAGGGAATAAGAGTCAGAAACCCACCGGCAACGACGGCCAGACCCATTTGAACGACGAAGCCCGCGCTCGCCCCGAGTGCCACGGCACTGGGGCGAGCGCGGGAGCTCATCACGATGGTCGCGATCATGGTCTTGTCGGGCAACTCGAGAAAAAAGATCAGGAGGAAGACTCCCGCCAGCTGGCCCATGATCGACGCCGCTAGAAGTGTCGACGCAGCGCTTCGGCGAAGCGCAGGCCCACCCTCATCCTCTCAATCTGCTGCTCCACACCCCGCTGATCCCCAGCCAGGGGGTGGGAGAGGTGGAACGCGGCCACCTCTTCGGCGAAGGGTGCGTCACTAATGAATGTGTTGACCCCGAGGGCGAGGCGGACCTGAGTCGAGGGCGGGAACTTCTCCAGCGCCTCGTCCCAACGGCTGGTGATGTAGCGCCACACGGCGGGACCGGTGTGGGCGTTCATCGTCATGAGCCCGAGAACGATCGGTCCATCCTGGTTGCGGAACTCGTCGAAGCAGCGACGCGCGGCGTCGAGGGCCGTGGCCTCGTCGTCGAACTCGCCCAGTGAGTAGAGGTAACGAACCTCTTCCTGGGGGGTGCCAGCGGCGGCGTAGCGCTCGAGGAAGGTGGCGTAGTCGCCGGGGCGGTCCTGACGCGCAACGACGCGCAAGACCGCGCGCGCGGTGTCCCCGTGTAGATCGTTCGCCTCGAAGCGGCGGACCGCTTCAGTTCGCACGTCCTCTCGGCCCCCGAGGGTCCCGAGGACGGAAAGTGCTGTCGCGCGGACCTGGGGCGCGAGTTCGCTCTCTCCCTCGACGGGGTCGAAGCCGTAGTGATCGAAGAGGGGGGTGAAGATCTCCCGAGCTTGGCCCGCGAGGGTCTCGCGTGCACTCCCGGTGAGGACGCGCGAGGCGAGGTCGAACCCGAGAGCTCCAATGGTCCAGAGGTTCGGCTCCTCGCGAACCCCGAGCCCCTTCAGCAGACTCACAAAGTCGGGCCATTCGGTGTGTCCGGCGAGGGTGGCGGCCCAGGTGTCGGCGACGAGCGTCGCGCGCTCTAGTTCGTCGAGGTCACCGAGACGGGCGGAGATGGATGCGAGTTCCGTTGAGCCGTAGCGAGTGCGGTAGACGCCCGAGCCGCCGGCGTTCACCACGACGGGTGGGTTCTCACTCACGGCGACGGGTTCGGTCTTCACGAGGTGGCGCGTGACCTCCGCTGCATCGAGGGAGCGCGTCATGACCGGCACGAGCCAGGATTGGCCGATGGCCGACTCGCCGGTCGAGGGTCCGTAAGCGAAGGGCTGCTGGGTGAGTTCTCCGTTGGCCAGAGTGACGAGGGGGTGGCCCCCCTGGAGAATCCAGGTGTTCATCATCTCGCGCACCGGCTCTCCCGAGACCTCCTCGAGGGCGTCCCAGAGATCGGTCGTCACGGTGTTGGCGTAACTGTGACGGCGCAGGTAGACCCGGATTCCGTCCCGGAACACGTCGGGGGAGAGATACTGCTCCAGCATGCGCAGGACCGAACCACCCTTTTCGTAGGTGAGGAGGTCGAACATTCCCCGAGTGTCGTCGGGGGAGATGACCTCGTACTCAATCGGTCGAGTCGAGTGAAGTCCGTCGATCTGCATGGCGGCATCGCGGTCGACTCCAAAACCGAGCCACATCTTCCACGAGGGGCGGAAGTGGTCGGTGCAGAGGACCTCCATGAAGGTCGCGAAGGCTTCGTTTAACCAGATACCCTCCCACCACTCCATGGTGACGAGGTCCCCGAACCACATGTGAGCGATTTCGTGGCCGACGACCTCGGCCACTCGCTTGATCTCCACCTGGGACGCACTCGCCGGGTCGACCAGGAGCGCGGTCTCACGGTAGGTGACGCATCCGAGGTTCTCCATCGCGCCGAAAGCGAAGTCGGGAATGGCCACCATGTCGAGCTTGTCG
>JAGXAY010000023.1 GCA_018971385.1 Acidobacteriota bacterium
CCGACTCCCCCCGTGGTGCTCGACCTCGTGGCCTGCACCTTCGCCCTCCGCCTCGCCCTCGAGGAGAATCTCTGGAGCTACTACTCGGTCGGTCTCGTCACCTGCTGGATTCTGAGCGACCTTCTCCACCGTCGCCGCCGACCGGGCCCGTGGATCTGGTCGTTGATCGTGAGCGTCCTACCCTGGACCGCGACGACACCCGTCATTGACTCTCTCCACCTCGACACTCTTCCCGTGTGGGTCTGGCAACTGTTGCTTCTCCCCACCGCTCTCCTCCTCAGCGTGCAGCCGCTCTGGGCGCGCACTCGACCGAGGAATGGTCGCGCTCCCGTGGCGCTGACCGGAGGTCGCGAGTGAACGGGCGCGAGGACTCCACGAACCGCGCTCCCTGGGCCCTTCGACGAGCGAGCGCGGGCGCGACGGGAGTGGTCTTCGTGGTGTCGTTCATCGTGTTCATCCTCCTCGTCGAGCGCACCTGGGGTATCAACTCGTCCGACTCCGGCACGGTTCTGCCGACGGCCACCCTGTGGGCGCACGGACTCGGTGCGTGCGCCCTCGTCACCCCCGCCGGGGCGAGCACCTATCCCCTGTCCGGACCGGTGTTTCCACTTCTCGACGCACTCCTCCAATGGGTACTCCGGCTCGGACGAAGTTCGCCCTTTCCGGCCCACCTCGCGGCCCACCACTGCGCCAACGCCTACAGCGGCGCGTTCACGTGGGTCACCACGGTGCCCCTCGGTAACCAGGAACTCAACGTTGGTCTCGTCACCTGGCCCGTCCTGGCCCTCGGAGCGCTCAGTTTTCTTCGGACGACGCCGGGGTCCCACACCCGTTCGGAGTGGCTACTGCTCGGGGCCCTCGCCCTCTCGCCGGGAGCCGTGTTCGCCTTCACCGACTACTACCACCCCGAAGACCTCCTGGCCCTCGGACTCCTCCTGGCCTGCGCCGGCGCACTACGTCGAGCGCACTACGTCGCCGTGGGGTTCATCGGTGTTCTGGCCTTCGCTAGCCAGCAGAACGTGGTGCTCGCCCTCCTCGTGATTGCGTCGGCGCTTCCTCACGCCCGCGCCGTTCGGCGAGCGGCCCTCGGATCGCTGATGTGTGCCCTTGTGCTCGAGGTCCCTCTCGTACTCTGGAGTGGGCCCCGAATACTCTCGGTCACTCTGGTGGGAACCGGCCTGACGGATAATCCGGCCTGGGGAACGTGGATGGCCCAACTCCACCTCGCCGGATCGTCCGCTCTGTGGATATCTCGCGCGGGCCCACTCCTCGCGACGGCACTCCTCCTCGCGTGGCTCCGACGACGACCCCTCTCGGCCCTCGGTCTCCTCGGGGCCTTCGAGGTCGTCTTCACCGCTCGGCTCGTGTTCGAAGAGAATCTGTGGGGCTACTACGGGCTGGCCATCCTCACCTGTTGGACCCTCACCGGCGTGGTGAGACAACGTCTCGAGGTGGGAGTCGTCGTGTGGGCAGCTCTACTCGTTCTCAACACGGGACTCGACAACGGACTGTTCCGACTACCCCCCACGTTGGCGCACGACGAGCGGGTGTGGTGGTTTCAACTAATCCTCTTACCGCTCGCGATGATCCTCAGTCTGAGGGATCTGGTCACGGCGACGAGTTCGACCCCGCGTCGACGAGAAAGACGCCCTTCCAACGACGAACCCACTGGGGTGAGCGCCACCGCGGGCGAGTTGCCGCGAGGTACGCCGTCCACGCCAGAGTGACTCCCGTCACACCCACGAAGGCCCCCGCGGCTAGGTGTCCTCGGAGAGAACTCGGGAGCCCGGCCGGATTGGTCAGTGGGAAGAGAACGGCGTAGGTGGCGTAGAGACGAGCGCCCACGCGACGCCGAGGAGAGGGCGTCCAGGCAGATCGCAGCGCACTGATGACTAACAGCACTCCGCTCGACCACACCATGACGGCACCCCACGGGACGAACGTGCCCGCTGGGGCGGTGAACAGGGAGAGGGAGACAGACCCGGGCCCGACGTCCACCGCGACGTAGGGAAGAAAGCAACTGATCACGACGAGTGCTCCCGACAGCGCGGTGAGAGTCGAGAGACCTAACGTCGCGGGAGGGAGTGCGGACTCGGACGAACGTTCCCCTCTCTCGAGCGCAGCACACTGGTTCTCATCCGGCATCGATTCCTCCCCACGCGGGAGAACGGTGTAGCAAGAGCGTGTGACGGTCGTTGCGCTGGGAATCGAGGTCGGGCTGTTGCCAACCTGCGACGACGGGTGACCCGACGACCCCGTCACTCTGCGACGGTCGGCCGTGACGGGTGACTCGCTCCGCGGTAGGTTCCGAACGACCACTGGTTGCCCTCGACGTCCCGAACAACCGCCTGCCGGGAACCGACCTCGGTGTCGTGAGGTTCGTGGAGGATTGCGGCGCCGGCGTCGAGAGAGGGACGACGCAGCGCATCGGTACCGTCAGTGACGAGATAACACCCGAAGATTCCGGGGACGAGGGAGAACGGCGCCGGGGCGACGACATCCCTAGGTGGTGCCGAGCGTTAGGTCACTACCGAGAGGCCACAGCTACTCCGCGTGATGAACCACCGACTCGTTGCCAACCACCACTGCCGGGACGAACCCGAATCCGTTGACCAAAAAGTCAATCAAGCGATAGGCGTCGTTCGAGTGGAGCGACGCCCAGGGTCCGGTTTCGCCCGTGGGGGTGTCCCCCGGATTGGCGCCGACAGTCATTCCAAAGATGGGGTATCCATGGGACTGCCGCTTATCAAATGGCCAGAGTGCGGCTGGATTGCACCCAGTAACGACGAAAGAGAACACCATTCTCGTCTGGTCCCACGCTTTCCAAGATCCCACCGCAACGTTCGATAACAGCGGCCGAGGCGACGTTGTCATCGTCACAGGTGAGGAGCACGGAAGAGACACCGTTCACCGTTTCGAGTTGGAGGGCTTGGCGCAGCATCTCTGTTGCGTACCCTTTGCGACGGTGCTCCTCAATAACCGCGTAGCCAATGTGGCCACCGAATGTCGCAAGGTACTCGTTGAGTTGGAAACGGACTGACACCCGTCCGACGAGAGACCCATCGACGACAGCGGCCCCCATGGCCCCGGGTACATGACCTTCCGGCAGGTTCCGGCCATCGCGGATGTCATTGAGCAGTTCTAGATACTCAGGCCATGGCTGCGCCTCGTAGTACGAGGTCAAGAATGCAAAGTGGGTCCCTTGAAAGCCCCGCCATGCGCGGAGCGCCGCGCCTTCGTCTTCCATGATGAATGGTCGAAGTTCCAGCGGCATCAGACGAGCCTAGTTATGGCTAATGGCGATTGAAAGACGCTCCGACTGGTTCTGGGTTTGGTAGCAGTGACTTGGAGACCCCTGCTCCCAAAACGTACCAGGGAGTGTCGGACCGGGCCCAGCCCGCTCCACCATCGACGTCATGGTGTCCGCACTGGTGTCGATGGGCCGACCGGCACATTCTCCAACTGGCGAGTGGCGACGGGGCCTGGCTATTGATAGACCTCTCGACGGTGACCGTTGGTCACGACCACGATGAGCAGCACCCCATCATCGATCGTGTAGATAATCCGATAGTCGCCAACTCTGAGTCGATAACCATCGCGTCCTCGAAGTGGACGCGAAGCTGGCGGTCGGGGATCTTGCGCGAGAAGTGCAATCGCTCCTCGAATTCGGGGCTGAGTCGAGCGATCAATCTTTCGAAGCTCTCGAAGTGCCGCCGGTCGAAAATCAATGTCGTAGGTATTCACGACCAGCCGAGATCGCTCTTCACTTGCTCCCAGGGAATATTGTCGCCGACGTCCGCCAGGGCGACGTCGAACGCCGCCACGTCGTGGGACTCTTCAAGTGCTTCGAGCATTTCATCGTACTGTTCGGGGCTCACCATAACGGCAGCGCGCTTTCCGTAGAGCTCCAGCACCACCGGCTCGGACTGAGACATCGCGACAACTTCCGAGAGCCTTTCACGCGCCTTGCTGACGGAGATTTTCACCATGGAGGTATTGTACAACAACTGAGTATATTTTGTACATATTGGTGTTAAAGGCCCAACCTGCACATGCTCCGAGCGGCGAATTGAAAAGTGGACTGGGTTTAGATGTCTGTTCCCTGCAAGTCCTCACGGGCGAACGGCGTGGGGGCGCCCCCGTTTGGCTTCCCCATCAGATTGAGTCCGTCGGGACCAACAAACTCCCAATTCTCGTATTTCCTGGCCGGTCTTGCTTCACGCCTTGACCCGTCGTCGAACGAAAACGCAATGCGACTTCTGCTACTCGCCATTGCGTCGACGACAATCGTGTGCTGTAAGTCTGGGAGAGGCGTCATCAAGTGCCATGGCTGCTCAGCGTCAAAAACGTGTCGATGGCCATCACCATCGATATGGTCGAAGTCTCTTGCAATACCTGCTGAATGTTTCGTTTCGCGAAGTGGGACTGAACGTCCCGGGAGAATGTTGGTGTCGAAGGGCCGACTTGCCCGTTCTCCGAGTGACTCCTAAGGGCGTGGTGGTCCTTAGAAGTTCCTTGAATCACTCCGCCGCCAACTATGTCTCAGCCTGCGAATACCATCACTTCATGTCCCTTACAAGCATGCTCAGCGCACGCGGTCTACCGCTCCGGGAATTTTTTGAATCTCGACTACCAAATTGCAGGGAAATGCAAAATGCCTGGAAGATGAGCGGAGCGCCACAGATTGTGCCATCCGAACCGGTCGCCTGGAGTTTGGTTGGAGCCGCTTTCGACTATCGAGTCCGGTACCTATTTACAATTACCCCACCCGAAAGATTGGTGGCGGCCTCCGGCGCGGCACGGCAGTTTGAAGTTGCATATGCGAATCTTGCAGCTCAACTGACACGATTTACTGCAGATAACCATCCATGCGGCAATTTAATGTCAATAAATGCTGAGGCGGAATTGGCGCGGTATTGCTACGTTCTCGCCATTTACGAGAGTCTTTTTCGGGCGGCAATAGTCAACAGCCCGCTTTACGATCTTCGATACGATGCATCGGCGAATGAACAATTGGCGCTCGCGCCACCGGCGGCCGTCGCCGATCTCGTCAGCCTTTGCGGCGCAGCGGTCATAGAACTGAGCCAGCAGTTTGACAAGCCAATGATTGCGAATCCCACATTCTTAGGAAGCAACGACGTGGGCGGTGCGGACGCCGATCTCATCGTTGACAACTGCTTAATTGATATAAAGACTACGAAAAGCAGGAGCCTTGATCGGGAGACGGCCTACCAGCTAGTCGGTTACCTGCTACTTGATTACAAGAACGAATACCACATCGAAAGACTGGGCTTTTACATGTCGCGAATCCCTGCCTTCATCTCCTGGCCCGTGGATGATGCAATTGCAGTCATGAGCAACGGGCTGGAAACCGTAAGCAGCTTGAGGGAGAGCCTCAAGTCATTTCTTTCGTCGCTATAGAACCGATGTCCTTAATGGCTCGTTGGCTGTGCGAAAAATGACGAGCATTGCGATATGGTCAAACAGTCGAGATAGACGGTGGACGACATGGCAAATCTGACAGAACAGACGATAGAAGTCCAACTAGCGGCAATCAGCGTCTCGTCCTATAACGCAAGAAAGAATCTCGAAGCGGGCAGCGAAGATGCTGGGCTGAATGAACTCGCTCAGAGTATCTCCAAAGTTGGGCTAATAAACCCGCCAAGTGTTCGTAATTGCGGCGATGGAACTTACGAAGTAGTTGCAGGCCAGAGGCGAGTGCTCGCATGTCAAAAGTTGGGCTGGGTAACCATTCCCGCATATATCAGGGATTGGAGCGACGATACGGCGCTAGGGGCGTCGTTGGTCGAAAATCTTCAACGCGCTGATATGCATCCTCTCGACAAGGCGCGAGGATTGGATGCTTTGTCCAAGCGGCTGGGTTCTGAACGAGCAGCGGCCAATAGCACGGGATTGAGTGTCCAAACCGTTAAAAAGTACATCTCACTACTCGCTCTTCCTGAATCCCTTCGGTCAAAACTGGGTACCGGTGATGGCCCTACTGGAATTGGTGCGATGGCTGAACTGGTGAAGCAATTTGGAGACGACGAGGATGTATTGCTCGAAGCGTGGGTCAAACTCGAGGGGTTTAAAGGGGGGCTCGCACAAAGGATTCTAAGCGAGTCCGGTGGCGACCTCGATCAACTTGAAGACTTACGGCAGAGGGCTCTCGACGGCAGTTTTCAGCTTGAGCAATGCGGCTCAAGCCTGCGCACGTGCCCCTGGATCAAAGATCTTCCTGAAATGACTAGGAAAGAGATCTTCGCCCTGCTTGGCTGACTGTCCAATCGGACGGGATAAGGTGCGTTCCCTGTATCACCGCACCCGCAAACTGCATCACAGTTTCGTGTCTTACTCCATGTCACATGAAAAAAAAGGCGAAAAGGCTACGGAGCGAGTTCGATCCCGCCTGGAAGAATCTGATCCTCGAGTGGGAGAAGCCAAAACTTATTTGATTTTGAGTGTTCACCGCCATCGACCGCCACTTCGACAGTGTGCTCTCCCCATTCAGGCGACTGCGTGGTTACAAATGAGGCCACGAAGGGTGAGTAAATCTTCAGCTCGTTAGCTTCTGCTTTGTCGGGACGCGGACCGACGGTTACAACCCCCACTCCCTTTTGGATCAACTTTGTTGGTGAGGACACCGCAATTTCAAACTCGCGAAGTTGGCCATGGTCTTCTGCGTCAAAAGCAAAGAGTGCGGCCAAGGATATTCCTAATGGTGCAGGCAAGATTCGTCTGTAGATTCGAGTAATTGGCGCGCCGAGAACGTGCAACAGCCCGTCACGGACGGTTGCAGCGTCACAGAGAACCGCAAACTCAATGTCCATGCGAGGTTCTTTTGCTAAACCAATGAAAGTGTTCGGCTCATCGAGTCGCTTGAAGTTAAAGGAAGTCCGACAAGTGGTGTATCCATCCCTTCAACCTGCTGCTGATATCGTACAGGCGGGCCCTGAGTGGTCTCTTCCTTCACCAGTTGAGCAAGAATGGTCACATCTTCACCCAATTGATCCTTAAGTCCATCAGTACTTAACTCCAGAAGTTCCTTGAGGTGATCGGCGGCAGCGTAAAAGCCAGGTGCATCTTCGCTCTGTGCCCAAAAGACTACTTTCGGATTTGTACCGTCGTCTGAAGTGACGGCTTCCATGTGAATTAGTAGCGTAATTTCCATGTCTCCCCTTCGCCAATCCTAACGGGTCAGAATAGTTCTAGTGCTTCTTCTTCAGATAGTCCAATTCTTTGAGTAAGAATCACTCGAATGAGTCCTTTAGGGATTTCTTGGCTGTCGTGAAATGCGAATCGAAGTTCAGGATATCCATTGGGTGAGACCATGGTGCGATGCGAGCCCTTCTGTCGTTCAACATGGTATTTCAATGGTTCACGTCGAAGGAGGGCAAGGAAGGCTGCACCACGCATCGACGGAAAATCTCTACCGGTTGAGTTCGGCACAATGTTCGAGCGTACCCTGCATTTGAAGTCTATATGTACTCGCTAAGCTGCGACTATATCTTCTGACTTTCGTTCTGATCCCATGGAATCCCCTGAGGGCCGGGGGCTAGCCAAGAAGGCGTGGAAGTCCTACGTCAATGCGGTGGACCGTCGCACGCCCCCCTTCGTAGAGGCCCGCGTCCAAAACGCCTTGGAGCCTCTTAGCAGTCAAATGGTCGAGGACATGATCGGCTTCTGGGTCATGTGGCACCTCTACGGCGGCTTCGAAGGCCTCCAGGAGTTTGGGATGCACAAGTCCACGATCTGGCGAAAGGTGGCTCGATTTCGCAACATGACGGGCGAACACCCGGACGTGTTCGTGATGCCGGGCATCAACATCGACCCCAAGGCCTATTGGGCATCGGCGGTCACCAAGGTGGGTCGGTCACCTAAGCGCTCTTAAGCAAGTCCATAATCGCGCTGTTCTGAGTGTCACACGGATCTACTTACACCTGCAATTACACAAGCAGATATCGTCGCCGATCTCTCCTCCGGGGCGGATGCCCACTACCTCTCTGGTCGCGCCGCGTTACCTGTTGACCTGCTCACACAACTGAACGCGCTTCGACTTCTCTCCGATCAAAAGAGGGACCAGTCGAGTTGGCTTCTCGCCCAAACTCAAACTCAAGACTCCCGCGATCCGCGTGCAACCCCGTGCCGAGTTCTTGCACGGTCACGGGGTCGAGAACCTCTCGGAGTGGATCACGGTCTCCCTCGATCACCTGGAGGTCAAAGTCGCGGGCAGTCCACCGACCAATGTGCTGTTTTCATGAGTCGGTCTGAAGGTACCGGAGAATTCTGGTGTCGAAGGCGGGACTTGAACCCGCACGCCCTAACGGGCACTAGCCCCTCAAGCTAGCGCGTCTGCCATTTCGCCACTTCGACGTGGGTGACCAGTCTAACTGGTCCGCACGGTGGTTGTCGTCGTCGGAACCGCGTGAGGTGGAGCCACTCCCCAGTTGGTGACCTGATCCACCAGGCCGAGCAAGGAGCCCGAGGGTTGGACGTTCCCGACTCGCCCCGACCACAGCGTCAGCGCGGGGGGCGTCACGAGGGGCCGTAGCCAGAACTGGCGCTGGAGCCACTGATCAAAAATCTCCCAGCTGATCTGAGCCTGCTGGGGATTGAAGTCGTTCGTCACTCGAGCGAGCACCCGAGACAAGACGGGAGTGGTCACTCCGGTGGGATAGCTCAACTCGCCTCCCACGTGTTCGTAGGAACTCATGACCCACCAGGGGCTCGAACCGAGTGGGCGGGTGTAGATTCCGACCGGGAGCGCCCCAGTGGCGACGGCGCGGGCCGTCGCGTCGTCGGAGGCGAAGGTCACCAGGGTCACCGCTACGCCGAGCCGGCGCCAGGTCGTAGCGACGGCGCGGGCGGCCCGCTGATCGATATCGGTGGGGCCAACGCCCAACGTGAGCTGCACTCGCCTCCCCCGCGACCACCACTCCCCCCCGCGCTCCACCCATCCCGCTCGAGCGAGGAGACCGGGTGAACAGGTCGGGCAGTCGACGCCCGTACCGGAGAGGGTCGGGGTGGCCCGAGACGGGGCGGGGGCGAGGTCGGGGACCGGGTAGAGGGGGGACGAGGGGGGGTAGAGAGTCGAGGTGGGGACACTCGAGGTCCCTCCGGAGGGGTCGATTCGCGACAGCAGGCGGGAACGATCGAGGGCCCAGGAGAGGCCGGCGCGCACGTCGGTGGACGAGACGGGCGAGGAGGCGGGTGAGAACGCGACCTCGAGCACGTTCGGTGACGAGACGAAGGAACTGGCGTAGGAGGAGTGGGCGGCGATGGCTCCGAGGTCGCTGGAGGTGACGACGGGGCTAAAACCGACGTAGAACTGACCCGATGCGTGAGTCGTATCGCTCGCCAGTACCCGGATGTGTTGGAAACGGTTGTAGTTGAGGGGCCAGGACGGGTTAGCCGACAGGGTCACCACGGTCGAGGTGGCGGAGGTGATCTCGTAGGGCCCGAGCGAGGGCCGAACGGCGAGCAGGTCCACACCACAGCCCCCCGGAGCCCCGGCCGCCTCGACGTCGCGAAAGAGGAGATTCCACTCGGTGAAGGGAGTGCGGGCGTAGAAGAGGGCCGTGACTTGGGACTTCGACGGAGACACCACGAGGGAGCGAATATCGCGATATCCCTGACCCACTAGCCCCGGCACGCCCTGCTCCTGGTGCCACCAGGCGACCATGTCGGAGGGCCCGAACGGGCGACCAGTCGACCAGGTGAGATGGGTGTTCAGGGTGTAGACGACGGTCTCGGGACTGAGCGAGGTCAGCTCCGCCGCCTGAATAGCGCCCCCCTCACCCACCAGTTGGCCGTCGTAGCCCGTTTGGAAGGCGGAGGGCCGCGTGAGGTCGAGAATGGCTCGCGTCGAATCGGAGAGGAGCGCAGTACTGGAGGGGCACCCGGAGAAGGGTCCCGGCAGCGCGAGGGTCAGGGTGCTCGACGAGGTCGTCGCCGGAATGAAGGTGGAAGAGGAGTAGGCGGCGACGAGCGACAGCGCCACGATGAGGACGCCGAAGAGGACCACGAGGGCCCCGCGGCGGGCGGCGCCGCCCCGAGCCATCGCCTACTGCAGACGCAGGTCGAGCGTGAGAGTGGTGAAGACGAACACCAGCGCGACGGCCACCGTGATGCGGTCCAGGTTCTTCTCGACCACCGTCGAGCCGGACGCCACGGAGCCCATCGACCCACCCAGCAGGTCGGAGATACCCCCACCCTTGCCGGAGTGCAAGAGGATCAAGAAGACGAGGCCGAGCGCGGCCACAACCTCCAGAATGATGAACGCCCAGGTGACCATAACTCTCCTACGTAGCCCGACCAGCGTAGCAGTCGTCCACCGCTTCGCCGATAGACCAGAAGGACTCCGCCTTCAGCGAGGCGCCCCCGACGAGAAACCCGTCCACGCCGCTCTCGCGCACGATCGCCCCGGCGTTCTCGGCGTTGACCGAGCCCCCGTAGAGCACGCGAGCGTTCGCCAGGGAGAGAGAACTCGCGACCACCCGGATGTGCTCGGTCATCTCGCGGACCTGGTCGGTGGAGGCACTCAGGCCCGTCCCGATCGCCCAAATCGGCTCGTAGGCGATGGTCACGAGCTCCCGTTGCGTGTCGGAGAGCCCCTCGAGAGCGCTGCGCAACTGATCCGCCACGTAGTCGAGGTGCTGGCCCGCTTCGCGCACGTCGAGGGACTCCCCCACGCAGAGTACGCCGGCGAGACCGTGACGGGTGGCGGCCTGGAGGGTCTGGGCGACCACGTCGTCACTCATCGAGTACATCTGGCGACGCTCGGAGTGTCCGACGAGGACGGACGCCACGCCGAGACGGCGCAACATCGGCGCCGAAATCTCCCCGGTGTGGGCGCCCGACTCTAGGGGATTGACGTGCTGGGCCCCGACGCCCACCGGCACTCGCTCGGACTCCACGACGGAGGTCACCGAACGCAGGTCCACGAAGGGGGGCACGACGACCACGTCGACGTGGTCGAGCGGGCGGTTACTCGCGAGCACGCCGAGTTGTTGGACGAGGTGAACCGCCTCGACGTAGTCGAGATTCATCTTCCAGTTCCCCATGACCAGAGCCCGCTTCACTGCGCTCCTCCTCGACCCTCGCGCAACGCGCGCAGACCGGGCAGGTCCCCGAACTCGAGAAACTCGAGGGAGGCTCCCCCACCGGTCGAGACGAAACTCACCTCGTCCTGGAGACCGAAGAGTTGAAGGGCGGCCACGGAGTCTCCTCCGCCCACCACCGAGACGGCCGAGGACGCGGCCACGGCCCGGGCCACCGCTTCGGTGCCGGCGCGGAGTCGTTCGTCCTCGAAGACCCCCATGGGTCCGTTCCAGAGGATGGTGCCCGCCCCGGCGATGATGTCGCGAAAGAGCTCGGCGCTACGCGCGCCGATGTCGAGTCCCTGGAATCCATCGGGAACGTCGCCCTCGACGGGTGTCGGGGCGAGATCGCCCCCGGCCCCGAAGGGGGAGTCGGAGGGCAGGGTGAGGGCGTCACTCGGGATCACCACGCGACCGGTGGCGAGCAGTTCGGCGCACTCCTCCACTCGCGAGGGGTCGAAGAGGGAGGTACCGATGGACCGGCCCTGGGCCGCGGCGAAGGTGTAGGCCATGCCGCCACCGACGATAACCGTGTCGGCCTTCTCCACGAGGACCTTCACGATGCCCAACTTGTCCTTGACCTTCGCTCCCCCGACGATGGCCACGAAGGGTCGTTCCGGGGCGCTGAGCAGACGCTGCAGAGTCTCCACCTCCCGACGAAGGGTCGGACCCGCCGCGCTCGGCACGAGGCTTGGGGGAATCATGATGCTGGCGTGGGCTCGGTGGGAGGCCGAAAAGGCCTCATTCACGAAGTAGTCCACGCCCTTCACGAGCGAGGCCCCGAACGACGGGTCGTTCGACTCCTCACCCGGGGAGAATCGAAGATTCTCGAGGAGTTCGACCCCCGGGCACAGCTCGTCCAGGCGTCGCTGTAACGGCGCCACGGAGTACTCCTCGACGACCTGGCCCTTCGGACGACCGAAGTGGGTCGCGGCCACGACGCTCGCGCCCTTCGCCTGCAGGGCGCGAAAGAGGGGCACCGTCGAACGGATACGAAAGTCGTCGGTGACCTCGAGCCGTCCGTTCACCTCGGCGACCGGGCAGTTGAAGTCCACCCGGACGAGAACTTGCTTACCCTCCAGCGATCCCCACTCGTCGGGGGTGTGTAGACCCTCCACGCTTAGGCGCCGACGACGGTGACGAGGTCGGCGAGGCGGTTGGAGTAGCCCCACTCGTTGTCGTACCACCCGAAGACCTTGACGAGGCTCTGGGTGTCGTTGATGCGCTGCACCATCGTCATCTTGGAGTCAAAGGTGCAGCTCGCCGGCGTACCCACGATGTCGGAGGAGACGATCGGCTCGTCGGTGTAGACGAGGACGCGGGACAGTTCGCCCGCTGCGGCGGCGGCGAAGGCGGCGTTGACCTCCTCCACCGTGGTGGAGCGGGTGATCGCCGTGAAGTCGGTGATGGAACCGTCCTGGACCGGCACGCGCAGCGAGGTGCCGTCGAGACGACCCTTCATGGAGGCGAGCACCAGGCTGGTGGCCCGAGCGGCGCCCGTGGAGGAGGGGACGATGTTGACCGCGGCGGCCCGGGCGCGACGGAGGTCGCCGTGGGCGAGGTCCAGCAGGTTCTGGTCGTTGGTGTAGGCGTGGATCGTGGTCATGAGTCCGGTCTCGATGCCGAAGGCGTCGTCTAGGACCTTGACCATGGGCACGAAGCAGTTCGTCGTGCAGGACGCGTTCGACACCACGAAGTGGTTCTCGGGGTCAAACTCAGTGTGGTTCACGCCGTAGACGAAAGTGGCGTCGACGTCGCTCGCCGGCGCCGAGATGATGACCCGTCGGGCGCCCGCCGCCAGGTGGGCGGCGGCGGCCTCGCGGGAGGTGAACCGACCGGTCGACTCGATGACGACGTCGACGTTCATCTCACCCCAGGGCAGGTCTTTCGGGTCGCGCTCGGCGACGACGCGAATGTGGTGGCCCCCCACGTTCAGCCCGTCCTCGGTGACGACGACCTCGGCCCCCAGGCGACCCTGGGTGGAGTCGTACTTGAGGAGGTGGGCGTTGGTCTGGGGGGAGGTGAGGTCGTTGACGGCCACGACGTCAATGTCGGGATG
Source organism: Acidobacteriota bacterium (assembly GCA_018971385.1). Classification (GTDB taxonomy): domain Bacteria; phylum Actinomycetota; class Acidimicrobiia; order Acidimicrobiales; family RAAP-2; genus RAAP-2. Next base: position 13,159 of record JAGXAY010000023.1, read on the forward strand.
GGCGAGCGACGCGCGCAAGAATCCTCGTCCGATACGACCGAATCCGTTAATGGCCACACGAATACTCACGGGTGTCTCCTCACATGTGTTGGGGGGGTGGAGGCACGGGCCACGCCGACCGCACCGCATCAAGTTTGTCACACGACGAGCGCGCGTTCGTTCAGCGGGCCACGTCCCGGTGAAAAGCCTCGGTGTCGAGGTGGAGCCGGCGTCGCAGCTCCTCGGCGATCGCCACGGAGCGGTGTTTTCCGCCCGTGCAGCCCACGGCGATGGTGAGGTAGGACTTACCCTCCTCGGCGAAGGCCGGAATCTGCCACTCGAGCATCGAGACCACGTCGCGCACGAAGTGCTGGGCCGGTTCGTGGGAGAGCACGTAGTCGGCCACGGGTTGGTCCAGCCCGGTGAGCGGCTGGAGTTCGGGTACCCAGTGGGGATTGGGCAGGAATCGGCAGTCGAAGACGAGATCGACGTCCCGGGGAAGCCCGTGGGAGTAACCGAAGCTCATCACCGACACGCGCAGGGGGGCCCGGCCGACCACGCCGAAGATCTCGAGAATCCGGGTTCGCAGTTGGTTGGTGTTCGTGGTGCCGGTATCGATGATGATGTCGGCGGCGTCGCGCAGGGGGGCCAGCACCGCCCGCTCGGTCTCGATGGAGTCGGCGAGCGTGGCCCCCGGGAAGGGGTGACGTCGTCTCGTGCCCTCGTAGCGGTGGATCAGGACGTCGTCGGGGGCGTCGAGAAAGAGGATTTTGACTCCGGGTTGGTGGACTTCCAGCTCCCGCTTCGCTTCGAGCAGCTCCTCGGGGTGGTGTTGGCCGGAGCGCCCGACGATGAAGGCCACGCCCCTCGACTCGGTCTCCGTGGCGCTCGCGAGTTCCCCCACCCGGACGAGAACCTCAATCGGCAGGTTGTCGATGACGAACCACCCGAGGTCGTCGAGCGCCGAGGAGACCGTAGAGCGTCCCGCCCCCGACATTCCGGTCACCAGCAGCACGTCAGTCATCGTCTCGTCCTCGTCGTAGCGCGGGCCGACTGGGGGCCCGTAAGGAATCGTAGATGTTCTGGGCCACGTCGTCCGGCAGCCAACTGAGCGCTCGCAACTCCTCGAGACTGGCCGATCGAATGTTGGAGACCGATCCGAAGACCTCCATCAGCCGGTCGCGCCGTTTGGGTCCGAGTCCCTCGACGTCGTCGAGGAGGGAGTGAATCATGGAGCGGCCCCGCTTAGAGCGGTGGAAGGTGATGGCGAAGCGGTGGGCTTCGTCCCGGATGCGCTGGACGAGGTAGAGGGCTTCGGAGCCTCGTTCGAGGTAGACCGGTTCGCTTCGACCCGGTCGGTAGAGCAGCTCCTCTCTCTTGGCGAGGGCGACGAACTCGATCGAGGTCATCTCGAGGCTCCGGGCGATCTCGAGAACGGCGTTCAACTGGGGCAGTCCGCCGTCGATGATCACCAGATTGGAGGGTCGAAACCGCCCGGACTCGTCCTCTCGCCACCGGATGAGGCGTCGTCGCACCACCTCGGCCATAGCGCCGGCGTCGTCGTTCCCGAGAATCTCCTTCACGTTGAAGTGGCGATACTGGTCCTTCGCCGGGAGTCCGTCCTCGAAGACCACCATGGAGCCCACGTAGTTCGTGCCCTGGAGGTGACTCATGTCGAAGCACTCCATGCGATAGGGCGGAGTGTCGAGATCGAGGGCGTCGGCCAGTTCGCGCAGGGCGCGCGACCGCACGTTGTGATCGGCCTGACGACGGAGACTGTCCCGTTCGATGAGAGCTCTCGCGTCGTGTTCGGCCGTCTCCAGTACTCGTCGACGTTGGCCCCGCGAGGGGGATACGACGTCGACCTTTCGACCCCGGCGCTGGCGCAGGGTGGCCCCGATCCAACTGGACCGTCCCGTGGAGTCCGAGACCACCACGACCGGGGGGATGTCGACGGCTTCCGGGTAGAGATCGGAGAGGACGGCCTCCACGATCTGGGCCTCGTCCTCGTCCATGGAGCGGTCCACGTAGTGGACGCTGCGCCCGGTGATACGCCCGTGGCGCACCCGAAACCTGACCGTGACCGCCCGGGACTGGTGGGTCGCGACGGCGATGACGTCGAGGTTCTCCGTCTCGGCGAGGACCACGTGCTGGGCTGCGGCCGCTCTCTCGAGGGCCGCCACGGCGTCACGGAACTTGGCGGCCGCCTCGTAGTGGCGCTGCTCGGCGGCGCTGGTCATCCGTTCGTTCAAGATGCTCCGGAGGGGTTTGACGTCACCGTCGAAGAAGCGGGCCCAGTGCTGGACGAGGTCCCCGTACTCCTTCTCACTAATGGCGCCGACGCAGGGCCCGGAGCACTTCTTGATGTCGTAGAGCAGGCAGGGCCGCTCGAGACGTTGGTGCAGGTCGAACTTGGAACTCGAACAGGAGCGCAAGGGAAAGGTCTGCAGCAACTCGTCGATCATGGTGCGCACCGGTCGAACCTCGATGAAGGGCCCGAAGTAGCGAACCCCCTTGGCGTGACGAGCTCTCGTGAGGTACGCCACCGGAAAGGGGGTTCGAGAGTCGATGGCGACGTAGGGGTAGCTCTTGTCGTCCTTCAGGCGCAGGTTGTAGCGGGGCTGGTAGGACTTGATGAGGTCGTTTTCGAGCAGGAGAGCGTCCGCCTCCGTCTTTACCACGATCCAGTCGAGACTGGTGGCCTCCTCCATCAGCGCCCGAGTTATCTGGTCGAGCACCTCGGGGCGCTGGAAGTAGTTGGCGATCCGGTTCTTCAGCGACTTCGCCTTGCCGACGTAGATCACCTGGCCCGCGTCGTTGCGGTACAGGTAGCACCCCGGACTCGCCGGAATGTCGGTGGGCTTACTCAGCACCTACAGCCTGCCCGCGCGCTCCAGCACCTCTCGCAGCACCGTCCCCGTGGCCGTGTCGAGTCGGGCCACGTCTTCGGGAATCCCCTCCCCCACGACGCGTCCGCCCCGTCGGCCGCCCTCCGGTCCGAGGTCGACAATCCAGTCGGCCGTCTTGATGACGTCGAGGTTGTGCTCAATGGTGAGTACGGTGTTGCCCTGATCGACGAGCCGGTGGAGAACGGTGAGGAGGCGATGCACGTCCTCGAAGTGCAGGCCGGTCGTGGGTTCGTCGAGGACGTAGAGGGTGTGCCCCGTCGGTCGACGGGCGAGTTCGGTGGCTAGTTTGACGCGCTGGGCCTCTCCCCCCGACAGGGTGGGGGCGGGTTGGCCCAGGCGGACGTAGCCCAGGCCGACGTCCACGAGGGCCTGGAGGTGACGGGCGATGGCCGGTTGACGGGAGAAGAACTCCAGGGCCTCCGAAATCGGCATGTTGAGGACGTCGGCGATGGAGCGGTCGCGGTAGTGAATCTCGAGCGTCTCGCGGTTGTAGCGCGCCCCGTCGCACGCCTCGCAGTTGACGTAGACGTCGGGCAGGAAGTGCATCTCGATTTTGATGGTCCCGTCCCCGGCGCAGGCCTCGCAGCGCCCACCCTTGATATTGAAGGAGAAGCGACCCTGCTGGTAACCCCGGGCCTTGGCTTCGGGCACCTCTGCGAAGAGTTTGCGGACCTTGTCGAAGACCCCGGTGTAGGTGGCGGGGTTGGAACGAGGAGTGCGCCCGATGGGCGGTTGGTCGACGGCGACGACCTGGTCGAGGTGCTTCACGCCCTCGATGCGGGTGTGGGCGGCCGGGGTCGTCTTCGCCCGGTTGATCTCCCGCTCGAGGTAGGCGAGCAAGATGCCGTTGACCAGTGTGGACTTACCCGAGCCCGACACGCCGGTCACGGCGGTGAAGACCCCGAGGGGGAAAGACACCGTGAGATTGTCGAGGTTGTTCGCCGTCGCCCCCACGACCCGTAACTTCTCCCGCGCCGGGGTTCGCCGGGTCGCGGGGACGGCGATCTGGCGTTTTCCGGAAAGGTACTGACCCGTGAGGGAGTCCGGGTTGTTCTCCATCTCCTCCACGCTGCCGGCGTGGACGACCCGTCCACCGTGTTCCCCGGCTCCCGGACCGATGTCGACAACGAAGTTGGCGAGTCGGATGGTCTCCTCGTCGTGTTCGACCACGATCACCGAGTTGCCGAGGTCCCGGAGACGCTCGAGAGTGGAGATCAACCGGCGATTGTCCCGCTGGTGGAGCCCAATGGAGGGTTCGTCGAGCACGTAGAGCACCCCGACCAGGTAGCTCCCGATCTGGCTGGCCAGACGAATCCGCTGGGCCTCTCCTCCCGAGAGGGTCGCCGAGGCGCGCGACAGAGTGAGGTAGTCCAGGCCCACGTCCATCAAGAACGTCAACCGGGCGAGGATCTCCTTCACGACCTGACGGGCGATGGTGGCGTCGCGTTCGCTCAGCTCGAGGGTGGTGAAGAAGGTGATGGCTTCGTCGATCGCGAGTTCGGACACGCTCGCGATGTTGTGGCCCTGAATCTGCACCGCGAGAACCTCGGGCTTCAAGCGGCGCCCACCACAGGACGTGCACTCCACCTCGCGCATGAACTGCTCCGCCTGCTCGCGAGACCAGTCCCCGTCGGCGTCGTTGCGCTTTCGCTCCAGCCACTCGACGATGCCGTTGTAGCTCGTCTCGTAGGTCTTCGTTCGTCCGTAGCGGTTGCGGAACTTGATGGGAACGCTCTTGTTCTCGACTCCGTAGAGCACGAGTTTGCGGTCCTTGGCACGGAGTTTGTTCCACGGGGTGTCGACCGCGAAGCCGCCGAGGTCAGCGACCCCCTCAATGAGACGCTCGAAGTACTTGAAGCGGGCCCCGCCCCAGGGGGCGAGGGCGCCCTCGGCGAGCGAGAGGGTCGGGTCGGGAACGACGAGGTCGGGGTCGACCTCGAATCGCGTGCCGAGTCCGCTGCAGGTCGAACAGGCGCCGTAGGGAGAGTTGAAGGAGAAGTCGCGGGGGGCGAGTTCGGTGAAGCTGATGCCGCAGTGGACGCAGGCCATCTTCTCCGAGAACTGCTCGCGCACCTCGCTCTCGAGCCACCAGACGGCGACCGTGCCCTTCGTGAGGCGTAGGGCCGTCTCCACCGCCTCGGTCAGTCGTTGGCGGTCGGCACTGGCGGCGCTCAGACGGTCGACCACCACCTCAATAGTGTGCTGCTCGTAGCGAGCCAGAGTGATCTGTTCGCGGTCGGCGAGTTCGTGGACGGCGCCGTCCACCCGGACGCGAGAGAAGCCCTGGGACGCCAGTTCGTCGAGGAGAGTCGAGTACTCACCCTTACGGCCCTCCACCACCGTGGCCATAATCATGAAACGTCCGGCGTCGGGGGTGGAGAGAATCTGGTCCACGATCTGCTGGGGGGTCTGTCGACTCACCGGACGGCCGCAGGAGGGGCAGTGGGGTACGCCGATCCTCGCGAAAAGGAGGCGTAGGTAGTCGTAGACCTCGGTGATGGTCCCGACCGTCGAGCGAGGGTTTCGCGACGCCGTCTTCTGGTCGATGGAAATCGCCGGGGAAAGACCCTCGATGAAGTCGACGTCCGGCTTGTCCATCTGGCCGAGGAACTGGCGGGCGTACGCCGACAGACTCTCGACGTAGCGGCGCTGGCCCTCCGCGTAGATGGTGTCGAAGGCGAGGGAGGATTTGCCCGAACCCGAGAGTCCGGTGAAGACCACGAGCTGGTCTCGGGGAATCTCGAGGGCCACGTTCTTGAGGTTGTGGACTCGGGCGCCCTGAATGCGAATGGTCGACGTCACGGAAGAAATCTACCCATCAGGTGGGAATCTCCAGGTCATCGAGCACGGTCGCGTCGAGTCCCTGGGCGTGCAGGGTGTGGAGATAGTCCCGTAGGGCCGCGGCTTCCTCGAAGCGCAGGTCGCGCGCCGCCTCCAGCATGGCCGCCTCGACGCGAGCCATCTCGCGGTCGAGGTCGTCGGTGAAGACGGGGGCGGCACTCTCCACGACGGGGGCGCTCGTCTCGGAGCGAAGTCGATTGAGAATGTCCGCCACGTTCTTCGTGACCGTGGTCGGCGTGATGCCGTGCTCCTCGTTGTAGGCGATCTGCATCTGACGACGCCGCTCCGTAATCGAGATGGCGTCGCACATGGAGTCGGTGATCTTATCGGCGTAGAGGATCGCCTCCCCGCGAGCGTTACGCGCGGCGCGCCCGATGGTCTGGATGAGCGCGGAGCGAGAGCGCAGGAAGCCCTCCTTATCGGCATCGAGGATGGCGACGAGGGAGACCTCGGGTAGGTCCAAGCCCTCGCGGAGCAGGTTGATGCCGACGAGAATGTCGAACTCTCCGAGTCGCAACGAGCGCAGGATCTCGATGCGCTGAATAGTGTCGATGTCGCTGTGGAGGTACTGCACTCGCAACCCCGACTTCACGAGGAAGTTCGTGAGATCCTCGGCCATTCGCTTGGTCAGGGTAGTCACGAGTGCCCGGTCCCCCCGGGCGACGACCTCGACCAAACGCTCCCGCAGATCGTCGATCTGGTTGCGCGTCGGCACGACGCGAATCTCGGGGTCGAGGAGACCGGTGGGTCGAATGACCTGCTCGGCGACCTGGTCCGACTTCTCGGCCTCGAAGGGTCCGGGCGTCGCCGACACGAACACCGCTTGGGGCACGAGGTTCCAGAACTCGTCGGCGTTCAGGGGTCGGTTGTCGAGGGCACTCGGGAGGCGAAAGCCGTGCTCGACGAGAGTCTCCTTGCGGGAACGGTCGCCGGCGTACTGCCCCCGAATCTGGGGCACGGCCACGTGGGACTCGTCGACGACCACGAGAAAGTCGGCCGGGAAGTAGTCGAGCAGGGTGTAGGGGCGCTCTCCCCGAGACCGGCCGTCCAGGTGGGCCGAGTAGTTCTCGATGCCCGAGCAGATACCCGTCTGCTCCAACATCTCGAGATCGTGTTCGGTGCGCGAACGAAGACGCTGGGCTTCGAGGAGCTTGCCCTCCGCCTCGAAGCGAGCGAGTTGTTCGCCGAGTTCCTGCTCGATACCGCGGATGGCGCGCTGGAGCGTCTCGGCACTGGTGGCGTAGTGGGACGCCGCGAAGATGGTGACGTCGTCCACCTTGCCCCGACGCTCCTGGGTCAGGGGGTTAAAGAACTCGATGGACTCCACCTCGTCGCCGAAGAAGGACACGCGGAGAGCTTCGGCGGTGTAGGCCGGCTGAATCTCCAGGGTGTCGCCCTTTACGCGAAAGCTGCCCCGTTCGATTACGAGGTCGTTGCGCGAGTACTGCATCTCGACGAGACGACGGAGCAGACCGCGCTGTTCGAGTTTGGTGCCCACCTCGATGCGGATCATCCGGTCGCGATACTCCAGGGGGGATCCCAGCCCGTAGATGCACGAGACCGAGGCCACCACCACCGTGTCGCGGTGGGTGAGGAGTGAGGACGTCGCGGCGTGACGTAGCCGATCGATCTCTTCGTTGATCGCCGAGTCCTTCTCGATGTAGGTGTCGGTGCGGGGTATGTAGGCCTCGGGCTGGTAGTAGTCGTAGTAGGAGACGAAGAACTCCACCCGGTTCTGCGGGAGCATCTCTCGCAACTCCGACGCCAACTGGGCCGCGAGCGACTTGTTGGGTTCGATGATGAGCGTGGGGCGTTGGACCCGTTCGATGAGCCACGCGATGGTCGCGGTCTTTCCCGAGCCGGTGATGCCCTCGAGGGTCTGAAAGCGCAGACCGTCCTCGACCCCCGACGCCAGGGTCTCGATGGCCCGGGGTTGATCGCCCGAGGGCGAGAAGGGAGACTCGACGCGAAAGAGGCTCACGAGTGATCCCAACGCGCGAGGAGTTCCTCCACCCGCAGGCGCAACTCGTCGGGCGTTCCCGAGTTGTCGAGGACGACGTCGGCGAGCTCCCGGCGCTCCTCGTTGCTCGGTTGGGCCCGCAACCGGGCGCGGGCGTCGAGGTCGGACATCCCCCGGCCCGTCACGAGTCGTTCGACGGCGACCTCGGGGTCGACCTCGAGGACCCAGACCTCGTCGAGGAGAAGAGCCTCCCGGTGCTCCGCCCGCAGCAGGGGAACGGCGACGAAGGCCGCCGGTACGTCGTCGGGGGCCTCGTCGAGGAACTGTCGCAACGCCCGACCGACCGCCGGGTGAATCAGGGAGTTCACGCGTCGTCGCGCCGACGCGTCGGAGAAGATGACGGAGGCCATGAACTGCCGGTCGTACGTGCCGGCGGGAGTGAGGACGGCCGACCCGAAGGCGTCCACCAGTGCGCTCAACAACTCGGAACCGGGCTCGGTGAGTTCGCGCACCACCACGTCGGCGTCGAGCACCGGTAGTCCTCGCTGGCGCAACATCGCCTCGAGGGTCGACTTACCCGACCCAATTCCTCCTCCGAGACCGACCCGCTTCACTCCCCCAGGCTAACGACCGCCCGTGACAACACGGCCCCGCCCCCGGGTGGGGGCGGGGCCGTGTGCTGAAACGGTGGGGACTTAGGCGTCGGCCTCGGCCTCGCCCGTCTCCTCGTCGGCACTCTTCGTGACCTCGGTCGCGTACTCCGCCCAGGCGGCCTGCGCTTCGGTCTCGGGGGTGAAGTCACCGTAGTCAATGTTGCCGATGTAGTTACCCTCGGCGTCGTAGGCGTGAGAGCCGAACGCGTCACGGTACTCCGCGGACACTTCTCCACCCTCGGCGGCCTGCTTGATCGAGAGCGAGATACGGCGACGCGCCGTGTCGAGCTCGATGATCTTGACCCACAACTCTTCGCCGGCCTGGACGACCTGCTCCGGTGACTCGACGTGGTGAGCCGCCATCTCGGAGATGTGCACCAGACCCTCGATTCCGTCACCCACCTGAACGAAGGCACCGAAGGGCACCAACTTGGTGACGCGACCGTAGACCAGCTGGTCGACTGCGTGGGAGTCGGCGAAGACCTGCCACGGGTCGGACTGGGTGGCCTTGAGCGAGAGGGAGATGCGCTCCTTCGAGAAGTCCACGTCCAGAACCTCGACGTCGACCTCTTGGCCCACCTGCACCACCTGCGAGGGGTGGTCGATGTGCTTCCAGGACAGTTCGGACACGTGGATGAGGCCGTCCATTCCGCCGAGGTCGACGAAGGCACCGAAGTTGACGACCGAGGAGATAACTCCGTGACGGCGCTCCCCCGGCTTCAGGTTGTTGAGGAAGTCGCCACGCTGCTCCTTCTGGGTCTCTTCCAACCAGGCGCGACGGGACAGGACGACGTTGTTGCGATTGCGGTCGAGCTCGATGATCTTCGCCTCGACCGTCTTACCGATGTAGGGCTGGAGCTCGCGCACGCGACGCAACTCGACGAGGGAGGCCGGGAGGAAGCCGCGCAGACCGATGTCCACGATGAGTCCGCCCTTGACGACCTCGATCACGACACCCTTCACCACTTCGTCGCGGTTCTTCAACTCTTCGATATTGGCCCAGGCCTTCTCGTACTGGGCGCGCTTCTTCGAGAGGACGAGACGCCCCTCCTTGTCCTCCTTCTGGAGAACGAGGCACTCGACGCGCTCACCGAGCGAGACGATCTCGGCCGGGTCGACGTCGTTGCGAATGGAGAGTTCGCGGGCGGGAATAACCCCTTCGGACTTAAAGCCGATGTCCAGCAAGACTTCGTCGTGGTCAATCTTGACCACGGTTCCGCTCACCAGGTCTCCGTCCTCAAACTCCAGAACGGAGGTTCCTACGAGATCATTGAGATCGGTTCCGACGAGATTGTCTTCGGTAACCGTACGGGGGATGTAGTTCCCCTCGGCGTCGAAGCTGCCCATGGGCACCGACGACAGGAGGCTTGACGTCTCCGACACAGTAACTACTTTCGTTGGTCGCACCGGGACCTGACTCGACGACACGGCTGGCCTACCGGTGCTAGACCAGAGAACAAGCCTAGCAGCGCGCTTCCGGGACGCCTAGCCCTTGGCGTCCGCCCAGGTCGACCCCCATCCGAGGGAGATCTCGAGGGGCACCCGGAGGTGCACCGCGCCCAGCAGGGACTCCCGGACGACCGTCGTCACCTCGTCGTGCTCGTTCGCGGGGGCCTCGACGAGAACCTCGTCGTGAACCTGAAGGACGAGTCGTGCGGCGAGCCCGTGTTCGCTCAGGGCGTGGTCCAGGCGCACGAGAGCCGACTTGAAGATGTCGGCCGCGAGTCCCTGAATCCCCGCGTTGACGGCCTGGCGCTCGGCCGCGGCCCGCGCGGGGCCGACCGCGGTCATCAGGTCCGGAAAGGGCCGAATACGCCCGAACTCGGTGCGCGACACGCCCGAACCGCGAATCTCCTCGAGGGTGTGGTCGACGTAGGAGCGCAGGCGCGGGAAGCCGGCGAAGTACTGGTCGATGATCTCGCGAGCCTCCCCCACCGAGATCCGTAGGCGCTGGGAGAGTCCGAACGCCTCCATCCCGTAGGCCAGGCCGTAACTCACGGCCTTCGCCCGCTCGCGCTGCTCGTGGGTGACCTCGGAGTCGGGGACGTGAAACACTCGCGCCGCGATAGCCCGGTGAACGTCGACGCCGGTCGAGAACGCCTCGAGGAGTCCCTCGTCTTGGGCGAGGTGGGCGAGGATCCGCAACTCGATCTGGTTGTAGTCCGCCACGCAGAACTCCCAGCCCGATCGCGGAATAAAGGCGTAGCGCAGGCGACGCCCGTCGGCGCTACGCACGGGGATGTTGTGGAGGTTGGGGTCGTCGGAGCTCAACCGCCCCGTCCGGGCGACCGTCTGGTGGAAGCGGGCGTGAATGCGCCCGTCGTCGGCGACGGCGTCGATGAGGGGGCTGCCGTAGGTGCCCCGTAACTTCTCCACTTCCCGGTAGCGCAGAATCGCGTCCACGACCGGGTGCTGGCCCCGGAGCGCTTCGAGGGTGCCCGCGTCGGTCGAGTATCCGGTCTTCGTCTTCTTCCCCCGAGGTAGACCCAGCTCGTCGTAGAGGACCACCTGCAGTTGCTGGGGTGAGTTCACGCGAAAGTCGTGTCCCACCAGATCGTGAATGGTCGTCTCGAGAGACTTCGACTCTTCGGCGAACTCCTGGGCGATGCGCGTCAGCATCTCGAGGTCGACGGCGATGCCCAGCACCTCCATACGGGCGAGCACCCGCACGAGGGGAAGTTCGATCTCGCGGTACACCGTCGTGAGTCCCCACTCGTCGACGAGCTCTCTGAGGTAGGGGCGCAGCCGCCACGCGGTGTCGAG
>JAGXAY010000100.1 GCA_018971385.1 Acidobacteriota bacterium
CGTCGTGGCCGTTCACCCCGAAGTTCACGACGCGGGGGGTCGCCTACTCGTGACCCTCCTCGCCCCTCGCGTCGGTGCCGAGCAACTACATCGGATCTTTACGGGCATCGCTTCGGTCGGAGCGACCTGTGAGCGAATTGTCCACCTCGCCAAGTACCCGGTGGACGCCTACGAATTGGCCGTTCGGGGATGCGACTCCGACGCCCTGCGCGCCGCGGTCACGGGGGCCGCTCAGGAAGTGGGCGTCGACCTGGCCGTTCAACGAGCGGGACTTCACCGTCGAGCCAAGCACCTCGTGGTGATGGACGCCGACTCGACACTCCTTCAAGACGAGGTCATCGATCTTCTCGCCGAAGCCTGTAACTGTGCGGAGGAAGTAGCCACCATCACCGAGCGCGCCATGGCCGGCGAGTTGGACTTCGCCGCGTCGCTCCGGGCGCGCGTGGCCCTCCTCGAGGGGCTACCCGAGTCGGTGCTCGATGACGTACGCCAACGCCTGCGACTCACTCCGGGTGCGCGAACGCTCGTCCGGACACTGCTGCGTCTCGGCTACGTGCCGGCCGTCGTCTCCGGTGGATTTGAGGAAGTTCTTGCGCCACTCCTCCAGGAACTTGGCGTCGGGCTGTGGCGAGCCAACCGTCTTGAGGTTCGTGACGGTCGCCTGACGGGACGCGTGGTGGGTGACATCGTGGACCGGGCGGGAAAGGCCCGCGCTCTCGAATCGTTCGCGAACGACGTGGGGGTGCCGCTTGCCCAGACGGTCGCCGTGGGGGACGGGGCGAACGACATCGACATGATCTCGGTGGCCGGTCTCGGTATCGCCTTTAACGCCAAACCCGTGGTCAAAGCCCACGCGGACACGGCGCTCTCCGTGCCGTACCTCGACGCGGTTCTCTACTTCCTCGGTATTTCACGAGAAGAGATTGAGGACGAGGCGCTAGCGCCAGCTGAGGGTGCCTGAGGGACCGGACCACAGTCCGGCCATCCACGCTTCCACGTCGTCGGCGCGCCGGGGAAGGCCCTCGGAGAGGTTCCGGTAGCCGTCCGCGGTGACGAGGACGTCGTCTTCGATGCGGACGCCGATTCCTCGGTACTCCTCCGGAACGGTGAGGTCGTGGAGTTGGAAGTAGAGGCCGGGCTCGACGGTCAGCACGTAGCCCTCCTGAAGGGGGCCGTGGTAGTGCTCATTGCGGGCCTGGGCACAGTCGTGGACGTCCAGTCCCAGCATGTGGCTGACGCCGTGGAGGGTGTAGCGCCGGTGGAGCTGGCGGTCGGGACGGAGGACGTCCTCGACGGGACCCTCAAGAATCCCGAGATCAATCAGTCCGGCGGCGAGGACGGCCATCGCCGCTCGGTGCGGATCGAGGAAGTCGACGCCGGGACGGACAACCTCCATTGCGGCGTCCTGAGCGGCGAGGACGAGTTCGTAGATGCGGCGCTGGGCGGGGCTGAAAGTCCCCGATACCGGCAGCGTGCGAGTGACGTCGGCCGTGTAGAGCTCGGCGTGCTCCACTCCCGCGTCGAGCAGGAGCAGGTCACCGTGACGCACGTCACCATCGTTGGTCGTCCAGTGCAAGACGGTGGCGTGACTGCCCGACGCGGCAATCGTGTTATAGCCAACGTCATTACCCTCCACTCGAGCCCGCAAGTTAAAGACACCCTCTACGACGCGTTCGCCGAACTGGGTCGCGAGCGGCAGGGCCCGCACGACGTCCTCAAACCCACGAACGGTGGAGGCGATCGCCTCCTCTAAGTGGGTGATTTCCCGAGCATCCTTTACGAGACGCATTTCGGAAAGTTCCTCACTGAGGCGCGCCTCGTCGTCGTGGGCGGGAACGAGGCGGTCGACGGTCCCATCGAGGCCCCGCAGGACGAGGGTGGTCGTGGCGGCGAGAGACTCGAGGTCCTTCGCCACGTACTCGAGGGGCGCACACTCGACGTCGAAGTAGCGGGCCGACTCCTCGACTCCCCGGCGAGCCCCCACCCAGAGTTCACCGTAGCGAGCGTCGGTGAAGAACTCGTGAGTTCGGTGATCGCGACGAGGGGCCACGTAGAGCGTGGACCGGGGACCCTCGGCCCCCGGGGCGATGACGAGAACGGCGTCGGGATCCTGGCACCCGGTGAGATAGACAAAGTCGGTTCCCGCCCGGAAGCGGTAGTCGGTGTCGTTGGCGCGAACCTTGAGAGGCCCCGACGGAATCACCAGGGTCTTACCCGGAAAGGCTTGGGCGATGCGGTAGCGCCGCGTGGCGAAGTCCGCACTCGCCGGGTGTACCGAGGTGTCGGGGGCGTCCGGCGCCCACGCCGACGTCATGTGGTCGACGAGAACGCGGGGAATAGCCGGGCGGTGGTGTCCGGCCCAGACCCAGTGTTCGGAAATCGGGTTGTCTTCGGAAACGTCCGGTTCGTGGGAGGCGTGGGAGTCACTCATGAGGATTCCAGGCTACCTCTCCGTTTCTAGGAACGACCCCCTAGTCGCCACGCCGCCGGGAGAAGCGCTCCGGCGAGAAGGGCCTTGATGGCGTCTCCGACCAGGAAGGGTTTCATTCCCGCCGAGAGTGCCTGCGCCGCGCTGAGGTGGGCGCTGTAGGCGAGCCAGGAGACTCCGAAGAGGTAGATCACGAGAGATCCGACCACGAACTGAGCCACGGCGCTCGTGACGTGCCGGTCCAGCCCGCGGCGACTCATCTCACCCATGACGGCCGCCGCCACCACGAATCCCACGAGGTAACCGAAGGTAACGCCGGGGTATCCCGAGGTGTGGGAGTGGAACCAGGGCACGCCCGCCAGACCGGCGAGAACGTAGAGGCTCATCGAGGCGGTGGCGCGCCAGGTGCCGAGGCTCGCCCCGGCGACGAGAACCCCGAGAGTCTGACCGGTGAGAGGCACGGGGGTGTGGGGCAAGGGCACGCTGATCTGGGCGAGGAGGCCGACGAACGCCGCGGCGGCAACGACCACGACGACGTCACTCCATCGGGTGGTCGTGAGGCGGTCCGCCAAAACGGGCCGACGATGGGGAAGGGTGATAGTGGACACGAAACTCCTCTCGACGCTCGGCTTAGCCTACCGAAGGGCTAGAGCCAGCCCTGGTCTCGAGCAATCTGCTCCACGTCGGCCACCTTGAATCCGGTGCGGTGTTGGATGGCCCGAATAAGTCCGCCCGCTTCGTACAGTGACTCGTGAGTCCCGGTGTCGAGCCAGGTGGTGGCCCGCGACAGCACCTGAACGTGGAGCTCGCCCCGTTCCAGGTACGCGTTATTGAGGGCGGTGATCTCGAGTTCGCCGCGGGGGCTCGGCTCCAGGGTCTTCGCGAGGGTGGGGGCGAGGGAGTCGTAGAAGTAGAGGCCCGGGATGGCGTAGTGACTCTTCGGCGCCGCCGGTTTCTCTTCGATGGAGATCACCCGGTTGTCCGGACCGAACTCCACCACGCCGTAGGCGCTCGGGTCGGCCACCTCGTAGGCGAAGACGAGAGCTCCCTCGACGTCGGTGTGCTCAGCGAGGTGCGTACCGAGTCCGGGGCCGTAGAAGAGGTTGTCTCCGAGAATGAGCGCGCACTTGTCCCCGGCGAGGAACTCCTCACCGAGAATGAGGGCCTGGGCCAGTCCGTCGGGCCGATCTTGAATAATCCAGGAGATGGAGAGCCCGAGGTGGGAGCCGTCCCCGAGGAGTCGCTGGAAGGCCGGCTGATCGTGGGGCGTCGTGATCATCAAGATCTCGCGCAGTCCGGTGAGCATCAGCGTGCTCAACGGGTAGTAAATCATCGGCTTGTCGTACACCGGGAGGAGCTGTTTAGAGACGGCTCGGGTGATGGGGTAGAGACGCGTCCCACTACCTCCGGCCAGGATGATTCCCTTCATTGAATTAGTCTACAAGGGTCCCTTTTTCTGACCAAAGGCGGTCTCACCGATATGCGCATCGTCGTCACCGGAGCTGCGGGCTTCATCGGGTCCCGTTTCGCCGAGATGCTCCTCGACTCTCCCCACCACGCCGAGGACGACGTGGTCGTCTTGGATGCCCTCACCTACTCCGGACGGCGCGAGAACTTGGAAACAGTCCTCGCCTCCCCGCGCGCGAGCTTGGTGGTCGGGTCCATTACCGATCCCGAGACGACCGACCGGGTCCTCGAGGGCGCGGACGCCGTAGTGCACCTCGCGGCGGAGAGCCACGTGGATCGTTCGATCACGGGGGCTCGCGTCTTCTTCGAGACCAACGTGGTGGGCACCCAGACCCTGCTCGAGAGCGCCCGGCGCGCGGGAGTGAGTCGTTTCGTTCACGTCTCCACCGACGAGGTGTACGGCACGATTCCCGAGGGGTCGTGGCGCGAGGACCACATTCTCGAGCCGAACTCGCCCTACTCCTCATCGAAGGCCGGGTCGGACCTCGTGGCTCTGGCCTATCACCGAACCTTCGGAATGCACGTCAACGTCACGCGGTGCTCGAATAACTACGGTCCTCGCCAGTTTCCCGAAAAGGTGATCCCCCTCTTCGTGTCGAACCTTATCGACGGCCTCAAGGTGCCCCTCTACGGTGACGGAGGCAACATCCGCGACTGGCTCCACGTCGACGATCACTGTCGGGGAATCTTGGCTGTCTTGGACGGGGGCCGAGCCGGTGAGGTGTACAACATCGGTGGGGGCACCGAACTCACTAACCGGGAGTTGACACACCGCATCCTGGAACTCATGGGCCGCGACGACTCGTCCATCGAGCCGGTGGCCGACCGCTTGGGTCACGACCGTCGTTACTCCGTCGACTGGGGAAAGATTTACGCCGAACTCGGCTACTCGCCCCAGGTGCCGTTCGAGGACGGTCTCGCGGCGACCGTGCAGTGGTACCGGGACCACGAGTCCTGGTGGCGTCCGTTGAAGGGGGCCTGATGGACCTCGTGGAAACGGAGATCGCCGGGTGTTTCGT
>JAGXAY010000101.1 GCA_018971385.1 Acidobacteriota bacterium
TGGAGACTGGACGACGTCGAAGTCTTCGTGACTCTTGAGCCCTGCGTGATGTGCGCCGGAGCACTCCTGAGCGCTCGAGTAGCGCGACTGGTTATCGGTGCTCTCGACGAGAAGGCCGGAGCGGTGGGATCTCGGTACCACCTGCTGGCGGATCCTCGGTTACTCCACGAAGTGCCCGTCAGTTACGACGTCGGGGCGAGAGAGGCGGCCGACCTCCTGCGCGACTTTTTTATACCTCGACGTGGGGCGTAGCGGTATCCGGCACCACCGGAAGGGTGTCCGGGTGAAGCGGAGCGGGGCGACCGAAGAGGTAGCCCTGGCCGAGCAGGGTGCTCTGACCGAGCGTCACGCCGAGATTGCGCAGAACATCGGCCTCCTCCGTTCGCTCTATTCCCTCGGCGATAATGGCGCATCCGGTCGCACCGGCGAAGTAACAAAGTCCTGCCACCATCGCTTGGCGTACCGGGTCGCGGTCGATGTCGCGAATGAGTGAAATATCCATCTTCACGTAGTCCGGGCGCAGCTGCACGATGTGCTGCAGGCTGGTGTAGCCCGAACCCGCGTCGTCCACCGCAACTTTGACGCGAGGCACGTCCCGAAGGGCGGCTCGTAGGGCGTCGTAGTTGTCGACGATGGTGTGTTCGGTGACCTCAATGACAATCGGGCGGCCCGCTTCAAGAACGACCTGGCGAGCGAGGCCCGACAGAATGGTTTCGGGCGCGAAGTTCAAACTGATCCAAATGCTTGACGGGAGGTCGGCCGCGTCGCGAAGTGCGGCTCGGGCGCACGCGACCTCGAGTTCCGGGCCACGTCCAGCGAGGAAGGCCTCCTCGAAGCGCACGTCGGGGCGAGTCCCGTCGTAGAAGCGAGTGAGGGCTTCGTAGCCGACAACCGCACCGGTAAGAAGATTCGTGAAAGGTTGAAACACGGGCGTCCACGCTTCGTCCGCGAGAATTTCGTCGATTCGGACCCGAAGTTGGTGGATGGATTGGAAGTGGGACGCTTGCTCACCTAGAACGGATCCGGCGAAAGCCCCTACTTCGGCGAAGGCGTCGAGACGGGCGTCGAGCCAGGTCGCGGCGTCCGCCTTATCTGTTCCGAGGACCAGAACACCCACGACGGTGTCCCGCCAACGAACTGGCAGGTGAATGAAGGCGACGACTCCACGTTCTCTAATCTCGGAGTTAACCTGAGGGTCCATGTCGTGGTTGTCCTCGTCGACGAGTCGCCACCACGGCCCTTCGCCGGCGCGCCGGCGAATCTCGCGGCTGTGATTGACCATTTCTGGAGTTTGGAAGAGGCCGAGATCCATTTCCGTACGGGATGTTCCGAGGGGAATGACCGAGTCCGACTCGTCGAAGAGGAGAAACCACGCTTCGGTGATGCCCCGAATCTTGAGGACCGCTTGGCACATGGCGCGAGTGGTTAACTCCAGCGTCGATTCTTGGCGGACGTCTCTCATCACCGCCGTCAGTGAGGAGTGGTCGAGGCGCCCCATGTCCACGAGACTCTCTAGTTGTTTGACGAGAGTGATCTCGTGGGAAAGTCCTAAATACCCGGTGAGGTTGCCCTCCTCGTCGTAAGTCGGTGACAATGTGGCGGCCACCTCGTAGTGTTCACCGTTCTTCTTACGATTGACGAAGTTGCCCCGCCAGGTGTGACCTCGGGTCAAGGTGTGCCACAGAGTCAGGTAGAACTCTCTCGATTGGTAACCGCTCTGCAGGAGGCGGGGGAACTGCCCAATAATTTCGTCGCGTTCGTATCCGGTGGTGCGAAGCACGGCGTCGTTGACGTAGGTGATACGACCCTCGATGTTGGTGATGATAACCATCTCCGAGGCTTGAGCCATGGCGGTTGAGAGGGCCTGTTGGTCACGACGAAGCTGGCGTCGCTCCTGCTCAGTGTGGAATCGTTCGATGGCGCGGCCGAGATCCTCGGCGGCGATAAGGAGCGACTCTAGGGGACTACCGTCAAAGGCCCCGGTCGTCGTGGCGTAGATGGTCCAAACGCCGTAGACCTCGCCGTTGACGTGAACCGGTATGGAGAACGACGAGCGGAATCCGAACTGGGTGACTCGACCTCGCCAGGGACCGAACTGGGGATCCTGTAAAACGTCGGGTCGAATCTGGGGAAGTCCCGTGACGATGGCTCGACCGGAGGGACCCATCCCCGAGGGCCGATCCGACCAAGAAATATCCATGTCGTCGAGGTAGTGATGGTGCTGGTAACTCGCGGCCATGATCTCGACGCTCTGGTTCTCGTCAAAAACCTTGCGTCCAAACCACGAAAAGGCGTATCCACCGTGGTTGACCGGAACGTCACAGTAAGCCCGCAGCAACTGACTCTCGGTCTCGGAGTCCGTGATGGCCCGCTGGGCGGCGGCCACGGTGCGCCACGCTTGCTGGGTGGAGATGAGTCGCGTGGCGTCCTCGAGGCAGACGATGATGTTCGACGAATTCTCCGTGTCCCGTCGAGCATTTGCTGAAAACCACTGCAGTGAACCATCCACTCGCTGGAGGGCGACGTCGAGGGGGGGTACGTCTGAACCGAACTCCGCCAGAGTTAACCAGGACGACAAGGGGGTGAGGCTGTCCGTTGCAACGAGTGAACCGAGTTCGCGCCCCATCAGAGAGTGAGGTGCCCAACCCAGCAGTCGCTGAACTGAGGACGACACGTCATCGATGAGATGGGTCGAGGAGAGTCGCAGGAGGATGGACGACGAGTAGGGGTTCACCGCCTCGCGCACGGCGAGTTGCTTGCTCGGAGGGCTCACATTGGCGGGTTCGAAAATCAGGACCCTCGTGGTGACTCGGCCGCCGTGTCCTCTCGCCCGAACTTCGCGACAGCGAAACGACTCCCGTCGAGAGTCGCCACCCACAATTTCGGTGACGTACTCGGTGGCCCCACTCTCGTTCGGGGCGTTCAGGACCACCTCGGTGAGTGGGCGTCCGACGACGTGATCAGCGGCACAGTGAAGTGAGGCCGCGAGATGGGGGGAGCACCAACTGATGCGCGAGTCACCGTCGGTCATCATGATGAAGGGTTCGAGGGCGTCGATGAGAGCGAAGAAGACTCGCTCGTAGTGATTCAACTCTTCGAGAGACGCGATTTCCGTGTTCATCGTGTGAAGAATCGTGCGAAACCCCCGGAGTGAGCTTTCCGACGACAATTCCAGAAGGTGAGCTCGGGTGGAGACCGGTTCGTGCTTCACTGATTGAAGGGTGACGTTCGACCCGAGGTGAGAGGGGTCCTCGATCCACCACGGAGACGCGGACGGGTCATCGGCAAGGAGCATGTTGTAGGGCTGACCGACGAGTAGTGCCGGAGAGAATCCGAGCAAATTCTCCACTGATGGCGACACCCACACCATGTTCCCCGTGGGGTCAATAACTAGCAGGAGATCGCTGCTGTGGTTCGCGAGCAGTTGGAATATGGAACGAACATCAACGGAGAGTTCGTCCCAACGTGAGTTGAACAGGTCGGAAGTTGTGGGGCCGACAAGAGGGAGGGGGTCTGTGGTCACGTCACCCCCTCTCGACAACGTCCGTGAGATCCGACATTTCACCGTGACGCTCTAAAACGTCAATATACCTGGTCGCACCGGTCACCACAAGGTGGACCTTCGTGACGCAACAGAAGGGGTCGTTTACGCTGAGATGATGTTCCGTGGACTCGAGTGCGCACGGTGGTGGAGGGGAGAGCACCGGTGTCGCGGGCGGGACAACTCGTGAGTAACCCCTCGGACGCCGAACAGCCACGTCGACCGTGGACGGTGGGTGGGGTGGACTTGCTGCTCCTTCGTGTAACTGGTGGGGGGCTTCTTTTCATCGGCCTCGGGATTGTGGTGATTTCTCATCGACACTTATCGGTCGGAATCGGCGAGCGGCTGTTCTACGACGTCATCTTTACCCTCCCCGCCGTGGTGATGGTTCGACGAGGTCGTCGCGATCGGCGAACGCGGTCGGCGTGGTGGTCCATGGCGTCGGGCATAGTGGGATATTCGACCGCCACACTGATATCGACCATCAGTATTCACCTGAATGTTGGGAGGGTTCCTTTTCGACCGAGCGACATTCTCTATCTCGCTTCCTACGGTGCACTCATTTACGGTATCTCCCGACTGACCCACCTCTCGACGAGACCACTTCCCGTCTCCGCTCGATTGGATGGGGCCATCTCCGGCCTCTCGGTCGGGGCTCTCGTCGTGTATCTATGGTTTGGTCCCCTCATCGGACCGCACCGCGAAGTGGGTCCCGTGGCGCTCGACGTCATCTACCCGTTGGCTGACCTGGTGCTGCTCTATCTCCTCGTCTCCTCCCTTGCCCCCAATCGCTACCGTCCCAACCGGTCGATTGTGGTTCTCGTTGCGGGTGTCGGATTTTGGGTTCTGGGTGACGTGGTGTATCTCCACCAGGTAGTCAATGAGTCGTTTAGACCAGGAACGTGGCTTGATTTAACCTGGCCCCTCGGAACCTTTCTACTCGGGCTCGGATCATGTATCGACGATCGCCGGCGTCGTCGTCCACCGCTAGATGGTCGCGACTTTTACGACGTGTCCGTGGTGCCGGTCGGTGCCGGCCTGTTGTCGATTGTTGTCATCGTGATGTACTTCGTGGCTCGCGTGACGTCCGTGGTCGTCTTGATTCTCGCCCTGGGGTCGTTAGCGCTCGTGATCGGACGAATGTGGCTATCTCTCGACGAGGAGCGTCAACTCGTCGACTCGGCCGCCCGCGACGCTCGCACCGACCCACTTACCGGCCTGCTCAACCGGCGTGGATTCTTCGAGTTCGCCGACTCATTCGCGGGTGAAGTGGGTGTCGTGCTCATCGATCTCGACGGTTTCAAGGATGTCAACGACACCCTCGGTCACCTCGCGGGAGACGAACTGTTAAGGGTGATGGC
>JAGXAY010000102.1 GCA_018971385.1 Acidobacteriota bacterium
CTTAAACGACCCCACCATTGACCACTTTCGACTCCCGTCGATCGAGAACGACGCGGCGCTCGCGAACTCCTTGCCGGTGGTCGCCGAGGCGGGCGGCGAAGCGCCCCTCCTCGTCACCACGCTCGACGAGTACTCCGTCGCCCGGGTGGTGGGGGGGTACCCCGTGTGGGGGGTGGAGGCGGGGGAGCGGTTCCGTTTGGTGGACGGTCGTCTCGACGCGCTGCGACTCTCGAGATTTGTTCACCTGGCGACGACCGCCTACGCCTCCTCTCGAGTGAGACGTTTCGGCGGGGAGTCGGACTAGTCGCCCTCGTAGCGACGAAAGACCGCCGAGCCGTTGTGACCACCGAACCCGAAGGAGTTGGACAGAACGGTCTCGAGGTGCGCCGAGCGGGGAGCATCGAGGACGACGTCGAGGTCGATGGCGGGGTCAATCTCGGTGGTGCCCGCGGTCGGCGGAATCTCCTGGTGCACGAGACTCATCACCGAGACCACGCCCTCGAGGGCGCCGGCCGCGCCGAGGGAGTGACCGAGGTGGCCCTTGATGGAGGTCACCGGGGGACGGTGGGAGCCAAAGACGTGATTGACGGCGATCGCTTCCGCGAGGTCGTTCAGGGGGGTGGAGGTTCCGTGGGCGTTGATGTGGCTGACCTCCTCGGGGCGTAGATCAGCGTCCGCGAGAGCCAACTCCATACAGCGAATCGCACCACGCCCCGCGGGGTCGGGGGCGGTGATGTGGTGCGCGTCGGCGGTCGAGGCGGCCCCAATGACCTCGGCCAGAATCGTGGCTCCCCGCGCGCGAGCGTGCTCGAGGTCCTCGAAGATGAGAACTCCGGCTCCCTCGCCCATGACGAAGCCGTCTCGCTCCCGGTCGAAGGGTCGAGAGAAGTCGGTGGAGGAGAGGGCGGTCATGTTGCGAAATCCCGCTTCGGCGATCTCAACGAGCACGGCCTCGGCCCCCCCGGCCACGGCGACGGTCGAACGACCCGTCGCCACGAGCCGCGCGGCGTTACCGATGGCGTGCGTTCCGGCGGCGCAGGCGGTGGTGACGGTTTCGCACGGTCCACCCAGCCCGAAGCGCATCGACACGGCGGCCGTGGCGGCGTTGGGCATCATCATCGGCACCATGAAGGGAGAGACCCTCGAGGCGCCCTTGTCGTTCAACACGCGAACCTGCTCGAGAATCGTCTGCAGTCCGCCGATACCGCTCGTCACGATGCACCCGGCGTCGTCCAGCGGACCGACGAGTCCGCTCATTCGCCAGGCCTCGTCCGCCGCCACGAGGGCGTAGAGGGTGAAGGGGTCGAGACGACGAAGCTCCTTCGGTCCTCCGATGTGCTCCGTCGCGACCTCGCCGACGCGCTTGGAGGCGGGGGCGTTCGGTGAACGCAGCGCCTCCCAGAGGGTGTCCACGCCCACGCCGGCGCAGGACAGAGCCCCCACGCCGACCACGGCGACCCGACGACCCTGGACGGGTCCCGATTCGGTAACGGCGACGCGCACTACAGCTTGGCGTAGATGAGCTCGAAGGCCTCGCCGACGGTGCTGATGTCCTTCAGTTCGTCTTCGCCGACTTCGATGTCGAAGGTCTCCTCGAGCGCCATGACCAACTCGACGAGGTCGAGGCTGTCGGCGCCGAGGTCGTCGGCGAAGGATGCCTCGAGGGTGACCTTCGCCGGGTCGACGGCGAGCACCTCAGCGGCGTTTTCGGTGAACTTGGCGAGTGCCTCGCTGCGGTCCATGAGTTTCCCCTTGTCTGTTTTGGTCCTGGTGGAGTTTAGTTGGTGTACTGCGGTTTCGACGGATTAGAGACCCATGGCCAAGCCGCCGTCGACGGCGAGGACCTGTCCGGTGATGTAGCCGGCGTCGGGGGAACTGAGAAACTCCACCGTGGCCGCTACTTCGGCGGTCGTGCCGGTTCGACCGAGCGGGATGAGGGCGTTCATCTGGTCGCTGGTGGAACCGAGGTCGGCCGTCATGTCGGTCTCGATGAAACCGGGGGCGACGACGTTGATGGTGATACCCCGCGAGGCGACCTCGCGGGCGAGCGAACGGGCGAGCCCCACCATGCCGGCCTTGGCGGCGGCGTAGTTGGCCTGTCCCGGGACACCGTAGAAGGGGCTGATCGAGGAGATCATGACGATGCGCCCCGAACGCTGGCGCACCATGGAAGAGAGGGCCGCGCGGGCGCAGTAGAAGGCCCCGTCGAGGTTGGTCGAGAGAACCTCGCGCCACTGCTCGTCGCTCATGCGTAACGCCAATCCGTCGCGAGTGATGCCGGCGTTAATGACAAAGACGTCGACCGGACCGTGGGCGGCGACGGCTTCTTTGAGGGCCCGGGTAACGGCCTCGGAGTCACTCACGTCCACGGCGGCACTGCTCGCGCACCCCTCCGGTGCGGTGCCGGCCCGGGACCACCCGGTCACCAGGTCGCCGGCGGCGATGAAGCGACGAGCAATGTCGGCGCCGATGCCCCGACTCGCTCCGGTCACGATGACGTGCCGACTCACGGGTGAACCTCCTCCATCTCTTCCAGTCCGACCGGGCTCCACTGGTAATCGAAGGGGCGAATGCGTTTCGTCAACCCGGTGAGCACCCCGGCCGGGGCGCACTCGAAGCTCCGGCGAACACTCTCGGGCAGACTCTGAGTCGCCGCGAGGAACTCCACGGGTGAGGTCAGTTGAGCGGCGAGCAGGTCCCGCCACACTCCGCCACCTCCGCGAGGCGTTCCGTCCACGTTGGCGATGATGACGTGCTCGGTGGCTCCCCACGTCACCGCGTCGAGGGCGGCGTCGAGGGCGGGCTGGGCCGAGGCCATGAGGGGGCAGTGGAACGCTCCGCCGACGGGGAGGAGAGTGGCCCGGCGAAAACCGAGGTCCCGCGCGTCACCCACCAGGGCCTCGACGGCGAAGCGGGTTCCGGAGGCGACAATCTGACCCTCCCCGTTCACGTTGGCGATCCACACGTCGTGGAGGGATTGGAGACGTCGACGAGCCTCAGCGTCACCACCCATCAGGGCGACCATGGTCCCGTCGGTGCGTTCGGCGGCCTCAGCCATCGCCCGTCCCCGGGCGGCAATCAGCGCGGCGCCGTCAGTGAGGCTCAGAACTCCGGCCGCCACGAGGGCGGAGAACTCGCCGAGGGAGTGACCTAGTAGGTAGCGGGGTCGTAGGCCCCGGTCGAGCAGCTCCCGGTACGCCACCTGGGAGAGGGCGAAGGTGGCGAGTTGGGCTCGGTCGGTGCGCACCACCTCGTCGTCGCTCGCGTGCAGTAACAGGTGGGCCACGTCCTCGTGCGCGACGTCAGAAATCTCGTCCACGAGGTTCCAGTGGGGAGAGTGGCGCCAGGTCCGACCGGCACCGCCCGACAACGATCCCTGTCCGGGAAAGAGTGCGACGACGTCTTCGGCCCACGTCGTGGGGACTGTCATAGCGTTCAGGCTAACAAAGTTCCGAGCGAAACTTGGGCGCCAGGGACCCTCGTCCTCCCTGATGACGCGGTCTAAGACCGGCGAGAGCTACCCCTCAGGGCGTCCCATCAGTAGTTACCCTCGGGTAGAGGGTGTGAACCCGCATCGGGGAGTCCGTTACTTACTCGTGAGTAGCCCGGGGCACCCACCGTCTCGAGTGTCGACGGGTGGTGCTCGCGTGAGAGGGTGACGACGTGAACATCGTTGTTGTGGACAGTGCCGACCAGGCGGACATCGTTCGAGACGTCATTGTTAGATACCTAGTGGACGTGAGTGAGCGACTCGGTGAACTCGTGAGCCCCGAGCCGCGCGAGGAGGAGTTGAGAGAGTATCGAGCGCCTCACGGGGCGTTCGTTCTCCTCTCCGACACCCCGGGCGAACCTCCCTGCGCCGGCGTGGGGCTGCGTCCTCTCGAGGACGGGCGCGGCGAGATCAAGCGACTCTGGGTGGAGGGTTCTCGTCGGGGTCGGGGCTACGGGAGACTCCTCATGTCCCGGGTCGTCGAGGAGGCTCGACGACGGAGATTCCGGACGGTGCTCCTCGACTCTCACTTCGCTCTTGACGAAGCGCGTCGGCTCTATCTCTCGCTCGGATTCAGCGACGTGGAGCGTTACAACGACAACCCTCACGCGCAGTACTGGATGGCTCTCTCGCTAGAGAACTCTCGCGTCGACCGGTAGTGCCCAGAGTGGGACTCGAACCCACACACCCTCTCGAGTAGAAGATTTTGAGTCTTCCGCGTCTGCCATTTCGCCATCTGGGCGGCCGAAGAACGTTACCAGCAGCAATCGGGGGCCGAGTAACTCACCATCCGTGAGATCCGACGGTGATGTGAAGGGCCCTCCAGATACCAATTCATAACGTCATGAAGGTTGACTCCGGTGCGTCCTCCTCGTACCGTAACGCCGCGGAACCAGTGGCCTACACCGTGGTGCGAAGACGACGGGGTGATCGAATAGTCCCTCGGAACTCCCGGGCCGACACGCCTCTGTTCCTCGCGATCTTTGTCAACGTTCTCGTCCAGTTCTGGATTCCAGTCACCGCCGTCTTGATGTTTCACGGCTGGGGTTCAGCGGCCGCGTACGCCCAGGCCCATCTTCTCGACGGCTCGAACTCCGCCGGTAACGGAGTGATGTTCGGGGTCATTTTGTGGATGATTATGCCCGCGAGTTGGTGACCTCGCTCCCAGTTCTCACCGTGGTAAAGCGAAATCTCTGGGGTGCGAAGACTGTCGGGCCTTCTACGATGAGCGGGTGCGTGTCACGCTCCTCACTGGCCGCAGTCGACTACTCCAACCCGTCACCGCCTCCGGGCAGGTCCACCTGGAACGCGATCACCTCTTCGTGGGAATTGAGGAGGAGGAGGTCACCGGTTGGGGCGAGGTGGCTCCTCAGCCCAGCACCCTGAACGGGGACCCCGGGTTCGCC
>JAGXAY010000103.1 GCA_018971385.1 Acidobacteriota bacterium
GAAGAGTTGGATCACGTTCACGAGGGTCGGCAGATAGGAGAGCCGGGTGCCGAGAAGTCCCCTCAGCAGCACCATCGCCGGGGCCCCGGTGCGCACGCCGGCGACCCCCGCGGCGGCGATGGCGAGCGATCCGAGCACCGTGCCGAGGAGGATCGAGACGAGGGCCGCCACGATGGAGAGGGTCGGGGTACCGGACCCGTTCGGCTGGAGCACGAAGATGGCGCCGGTGAAGCCCAGCAGACTCACGCCGAGGTTGCCCCAGAGTCCGAACTGGTCGTAGACCCCGAGGGACTGGGGGACTGGTTCAGTGAGCGTGTGGGCGACTTCTGAGTGGGTGTCACCCGGTACCACGGTAAAAATCGACAGATCGTCGGTGGTGCTCATGATTCCTCCTTACGCCGGCATTACCCGCACAAGTTCGTCGGTCGGTGATGGCGGCGAGATCACTCGCGTCAATCACCCTCTCAGCCCGGTTCACCCGAGCTCCCGTTGGTTATGTGAGCCTGACCCTATCACTCGGAAGGGGTGGTGTCATTACTTTTGTGGCCCGACAGAGTCCCGCTTCCGCGAAACTTAGGCGTGATCATTCTCCGAGGAGGCGTCGGGGCCACCTCGAAACTTTCGAAAGACGTCGACCAGTTCGGCCAGGGCGGCGGGTTCGAGATCGTCGGGTCCCGCGGAACCGCTCAGTGAAATCGTCAGGCGTAACTGCTCCAAGTAGGTTCGGCAGGACTCGCAGACGGCCAGGTGCTTTTCCAAGCGTCGGGTATCGCGCCCGGAGAGAGCCCCGTCGAGGTAGTCACTCATGAGCTCGACGGCCTGACGGCACACGAGGGGAGAAGGTCTCAGTTTCACGATGGCTGCACCTCCCATCTCGCTTCTACCGCAGTGCGTACTCTCGCGCGGGCCCGGTGAAGAATGACTCGCACGTTAGCGTCACTCAACTCGAGGAGTGACGCCACCTCTGTTGTGGAGAGGCCCTCCACGTCGCGCAGGGTGATGACCGCCTGGTGTGGTTCCGGGAGTTCGGCAATGCACTCACGGACGAGGGCGGCGAGCGGACCGTTGGTGAGGCGACTGTCCACCGCGTCGGTGAACGGTACGGGGGGCTCACACCACACGCCTCGCTGGTCGAAGCGGGACTCGGCAACCGTCGACTCGTTGGAGAAGTCGAGAGTAACCGTTCGTCGTTCTCGCACTCCCGACGAGCGAGCCCGGTGCACGAGGATGCTGAAGAGCCACGTTTTGAACGAGGACCGATGTTCGAAGTTCGCCAGTCCGCGTAAGACGGCGAGCCAGGTCTCTTGAACCACGTCTTCGGCACTGCTCTCGGAGACCACGTAGTAGCGAGCGATGCGCACGAGAGATCGGTGATAGCGCGTGACGAGGTCCCGAAACGCCACCTCGTCCCCGTCGAGAAGACGAGTCACCAGCGTCAGGTCGTCCACCGGCCCATGGTAGCGAGAGTGGGTGTAACGCTTTTGTGGGGACGAGGACTACTCCACGGCAACTTTGCCAACTACCCAAGGAGATCATCATGAAAAGTTCTCGTGTTATTCGAACCGCCGCCACGGCGGTTCTCGCGGGCGGAGCCCTCATCGGAACGAGTGTGGCGGCGAGTGCCGACTCACCGCGCGAGACTGTTCACGCCCTCTTTTTGCTCACCGATAACGCGGGGGCGAACAGTGTGCTCAGTTACACCCGCGCCTCAGACGCAACGGTGGCCTACGCCGGTTCTTACGCCACGGGGGGACTCGGAGCGAGCGCCACGGGGGCCGTGGCGGACCCCCTCGCGAGCCAGGGCGGACTCGCTCTCATCAATGGTGGGTCCACTCTCATCGCGGTCAATCCCGGGAGCGACACCGTAAGTGTGTTCGAGGTCGACGGCACGCACCTGAGATTGGTGCAGCAAGTGTCGAGTGGTGGGGCGTTTCCGACATCGGTGACGTCTTACGGCAATCTCGTCACGGTGTTGGACGCGGGGGGAGCGGGGGCCGTGGCGGAGTTTCGCCTTCGCGACGGTCGACTACACCCCCTGCGCGACCAAGTGCGGTCGCTGGGTCTGACGAATACGACGATTCCGAACTTTTTGCAGGCCCCCGGACAGGTGGGCTACACCCCCGACGGACGTCACCTGGTGGTGACCACCAAACTCTCCACCAACTCCTACGAGGTGTTCTCCGTGGGTGACGACGGTCAACTGGGGGCGAGTCCCGTGGTGACGAGCGCCGCTAACGCCGTTCCCTTCGCTTTTAACTTCGACGCGGCCGGTCACCTCGTCGCGGTAGAAGCGTCCACGAGCTCGGTGAGCACGTACACCGTCAACGCGGACGGATCACTGACTCTCCTCGGGTCGGTCAGCGATGGAGCCAAAGCCCTGTGCTGGATCTCCTCGTCGAACGGCTACTTCTTTGGTGACAACGCGGGAAGTGGATCGGTGAGTTCCTTTACCGAGTCCTCGTCGGGTGCGCCGACGCTCGTTAACGCTTCGGCGGCCCTCGCTCACCCCGGAACGACCGACTCCACCGTGTCGCCCGACGGACAAACTCTCTACGTGGAGAGTGGCGGATCGGGCGCCCTCGACGTCTTTTCTATCGGCGCGAACGGAGCTCTCACTCCCGTGGAGAGTGTCCTGAATCTCCCCGTCGCGGCCGAGGGGATTGTGGCGAGTTAGTCGCTGGGTCGGAGTATCGGACTGGCGATGTGAATTGCCGTGAAGTGGGGTATCAGCCCCACTTCACGGCAATCGTGTCTTCCCCATCAGGGCTCATTGTCCGGGACCACGAGGCGGGCTCCGTGTGCCATCTCGCGACACACTGGCGGAATTCTCACCTCGAGAGTGTTATGCGAGAAAGTCGTAGGGGCGGATTCGCGTTGACCTGGATTCCACAAGGGGTGCGACGGCTGACGTCGTCCGGCGCAGCGCTGGAAAGTATGTCGGCACCACGGTTGAGTACTACCGGAGGAACGAGACCACGGCGGGGGTCCCGTGCGTGATGAAACACGGTTTCGTGGTGGAGGTGCCGAAACCCCAGGCGAAACCGCGACTGGTGCGCCTTCCGGGCTTTCGGGTGGGCGTTCGCCGTGGTCGGCCTGAACGTTGCGTCCATACCGAGATCCTCACGGTGCTGGATGAGCTCGTCGGGGAGGACGGAATTGTCACCCAGCGCGACGGCGTGGCTCGTCTCAACCTTTCGGGTGATGAACGCCGCACGCGGGCGATTAGTCGGGCGGTGTGGCGGATGGCGTATCGGAGGAGAGAAGGAGACCCCGTGCTGCTGGCGATGGGACGGGGGAAGTACCGCGTCACTCATGCAACGCCAGACCAGCAGCAATTGCGTCGGTGGTGCGCATGCTCACTGCTGGATGAGGGTGTGATTTCATAGCTGTTGGCCTGTGTTTTGCTATGTGATACAGTGTGTGGGATGAAGACCTCTTCACGCCGTCGCATCACTGCCACATCCGACCGGTCAGGTTTGGCTGGATACGAGAAGTCGGTGGGTCCCCTCGACGTCGTCGTAAAGGAGTTGCGTGACGAGCTGGGTGCCCCGCTCGTGGCCTACATCGCCGGGGTCAAGGAGACCCGCGCGGTGCACGAGTGGGCTGAGGGGGTCAGAGAGATTCGCAACTCGTCACGGGAGCAGCGGCTGCGAATCGCGCTTCGGGTTGCGGTCCTCATCGCGGAGCGCGATCGACCAGCGACCGTCCAAGCGTGGTTCCAAGGTCTCAATCCAAAGTTGAGTGACCGCTCGCCGGCCCGCCTACTCCGTGAGGCGGCGGATGTCGAAGAGGCGGGACGCGCGATCCTCGATGCCGCGCGAGCATTCAGTTCGGTCGGCTGAGGACTGTTTTTGCCCGACGCGTTATGGCACAGTGTGGACCCCGGCGAGGTGTTCAGAGTGGGCTTCGCGCCGGAGCCCTGGAACTGGAGTCCATGGGAGTATGCACCGTTCAGCGGTAGGTGGGATGACCCCGAGCCCGGCGGCTACCCGGGTTCTGTACGTTGGGAGCACGCCTTACGCTTGCTACGTCGAGGTGCTGGCGCAGTTTCGCCCTGATCCCGACGTTGCATTGGAGATCGCGGCACTCTCCCACGACTCCCGGGACGTCAGTATCCCGGCCACCGCTGGCGGTACGGTTCCTCTTTCGTGGGCCACTCCCCGGCGGCTCGGTAGTGCTCAGTTACGAGGGTCGTACGTGCCCGTGCAGCACGCCAACACCATCGCCGCCTTGAGGCCCAGGTTCCTTAGTCTCGCGCGGAGGCTCGGGTCCCGCGATTTCGACGGGTGGGGCGATCAGAGTTCCCGAGCCGCGGGCTCTCACTCAAGCCGTCTCGCGCTTCTTGTGGGAGCACACGCACGACGACGGAGTTCACTTCGAGTCTCGGTTTGGTAACCGACTGAAGATCTACGCCGTCTTCGAACGCGTCGCAACGTCACACGCGGGCCTTGAGAGGTCGGCGCTGCTCAGCGCGGAGCGCGACGAGGCGGTCCCGGTGGACTCACCAGACTTTCTCGGGGCACTATCGCTCCACGGTCTCACGCTGGATCTGAGTAACTGAGCACCGCAACTTTCGGTGGGTCCAGTTCGTGGTACTCACGGTTTTAATGAACGACAATGGAATAGCACTTGGACGCAAAACGGGGCGACCTCGGACCTGGTTCCCGTGTGCCTGTGAGCCGTGTGCGTCACCTGGGTGAGGCGGCACTGGCCGGGTAGGTCTGATCGCGACTACGTCCGAGCGCGGCGAAGCGCGCTCTCGTGGTGGAG
>JAGXAY010000104.1 GCA_018971385.1 Acidobacteriota bacterium
GGCCCCTTTTCGGTTGAAAGAATTATTCGCGATGCTCACGGTGGCCTAGTGATGGTCTCGAACGACCGTTTCCTGCATGACAACGCCCAATTTCTTCTCGTGGCCAAAGAGATCTAGTGGGTGAGGTGGAGCGCCCCCAGGGTCCGTTGCTGGCGTACTTCTACCACCCGCGATCATTCGCGACGTTGTCGTTGACCCGCGCCATGAGGGAAAGAACGACACCTCTGTGGCTCGTGGACTCCACTCACCCTGATACCCGCCCGATGACTCGACTGCTTTCGCGCTCCGGTCCGGTTGTGGACCTAGCGGGACTCACCGACGACGAGTCCGCCGCCACAGTCGCTGCGTATGTTCCTGACGGAATACTTACCCTGGCCGACGCTCACCTTGTCCGTACAGCCGATCTCGCCAATCGATTGGAGTTACCGTTCCATTCGCCGCGTGTCGCCCGGCTCCTCACAGATAAGTCTCGCCAGCGAGATGCGTTGGAGGCGGCGGGTTTAAGGGTTCCCCGTCGATGTGTCGTTCGAGTGGAGCAGGTCGACCGTGACGCAGTTGCGGAAGTAGGCTTTCCGGCCGTTGTCAAGCCCCGGGTTGGCGAGGCGAGTAGATTCACCGAACCTGTCGGCTCAATTGATGAGCTCGAGTCTCGATTGCGGGAGTTTCGAGATGACGGAGCTAGCGGTGACTATGTCGTGGAAAGTTATATTCCGGACGCCCCCGTCGGGCGCGCTGGCGACGGCTTTGCCGGTTACGTTTCGGTGGAGAGCGTCACGACCAATGGTGAGATACGTCACGTCGCCGTGACGGGTCGAACTCCTCCGGCGTGGCCCTTTCGCGAAACCGGTTTTTTTATTCCCGCTCAGTTGACACCCGACGACCTGGACGAGGTCTTGACTGTGGCGTCGAACGCTCTCCGAGCTCTTGATGTTGACGGAGCGTGCACCCACACGGAGATTAAATTGACGCCCTCGGGACCGGTGGTCATCGAGGTTAATGGGCGCATTGGTGGTGGAGTTCCAGAGATGGTGGAACGAGCGACGGGGCAGGATCTCCTGGGTGCAGCCATCGACGTCGCCCTTGGTCGAAGTCCCGACGTTGCTCACCTCGCCCCAGTTCAACAACTCGCCTATTTGCTCTACGTACATGCTCCAGACTCGGTGCACCGGCTGGCGCGAGTGGAGGGACTCGATGTTCTCGCGACCGCGGAGGGCGTGGATGAGGTGATGCTGAATCGGTCGATAGGTGACATTCTTCACTGGAGTGACGGTAACCACGGCCACGTTTTTTCGGTGGCTGGCTCAGTTCGCTCTCATGACGAGTTGAGACGCATTCTTCACGAAGTGAATGAACGCGTTGCCATCGTCGGCGGGTAGAACTATGTCAGTGCGACGATGGTGGAGTGCTCTGGTGGTGGTGGTGGTGGCGGCGTCGTTAGGGGCTCCCGTCTGGGCCGCCGGCTCCACTAGCTCATTGAGTCCGGGGGCCCACTGGGTGTACCTCTCGTGGCAGGGGCGCCAGCGATCGGCGTACGTCGAAGTTCCGTCCGGATCCTTGCCCCATCCTCTGGTCCTCGTGTACCACGGGGCTACGGACGATGCGATGACGGGGGTCACGAGAACTAATTTGCCGACTCTTGTCCAGCGGGGCGCCGTTGTCGCTTTTCTTCAGGGCTATCAGAACTCGTGGAGCGACGGCCTCCTTGATAATCCGGC
This sequence comes from Acidobacteriota bacterium, assembly GCA_018971385.1. GTDB lineage: Bacteria > Actinomycetota > Acidimicrobiia > Acidimicrobiales > RAAP-2 > RAAP-2. The sequence goes on from JAGXAY010000104.1 coordinate 1,716, forward strand.
TTCTAAGGCGAGAGTTGACGATGTGGGCTTCACCAAAGCCCTAATTTCGTACCTCGAGGCTCGCGTTCCCGTCAATCACTCTCGAATTATTGCGGTGGGATTTTCTAACGGGGCACTTATGGCGCAGTATCTCGGGTGCCGACTCGCGTCCACGTTGAGCGCCATTGTTCCCGCTGAGGGTCCGATGCCGGTCTCGGTCGCGGCGACGTGCCACCCCGCGCGCCCTATCTCCGTGGTGTCCATCGAAGGAACCGCTGACACCGTCTTTCCCTATAACGGGGGCCACTTCTCCAGTATCTACGGAGGGGGTGCCGAGATGAAGGGGGCGCCCCAGACCGCTGCCTTCTGGGCCTCCATCGACCATTGCGCGAGTCGCCCTGTGACGAAGGGTTCGGGCTCGGTGTATACGACCCGCTACCTTCGTTGCCGAAGTGGGGCCACGGTGTCTTTGCGAACCAACGTGGGTGGAGTCCACGTGTGGCCCCCTTCGATGGCCCAGATTGTGGCGAGCGTCGTTTTCTAGTCGGAGAGATTGTCGAGGGCGAGTCGGTAGTCGCTCTCATCCACCAGGGCACCCCACCGCACGGCGTCACCGTCGGGATGGTTCTCGACTAGGGAGTAGTGCGCCATAAAGTGTTCGGCGTCGGCCCCGTGCCAGTGTTCCTCACCGGGGGGAGATGACACCACGTCACCGGCCCGCAAGCTGATGGCCTTTTCACCGCGAGCTTGGGCTATCCCCTCACCCTCAACCACGATGAGTGTCTGGCCCAGGTCGTGTGAGTGCCACGCGGTCCTGGCACCCGGGGAAAAGTGAATCAAGTTGACGGAAAGAAACCCGGGCGCCACTCCTTCGTGTACCGGAGTTCGGTAGACCTGACCAGTGAAGGTGGTGCTTCTCCCCTCGTGAGTTGGGTGAACAGAATGAATTTCCATGATGGCGAACCCCACGTCACTATCGGCGTAGGACGAAGGATACCTCCCTCGCACATTGGCTGACTCGGTGTGGAGCGGGCGACGAGAATCGAACTCGCACTCTCAGCTTGGGAAGCTGATGTTCTGCCATTGAACTACGCCCGCGAGGTTCCCCATTGTACTGTCGCGAACATCCACTGGGTCAGGCGGGAGGCGAGTAGCCTGGCCATTCGTATGGTGCTCTCCGATAAGTCCATCCGGGAGGCCCTCGAGGCGGGGCGGATAGTCATCGATCCCCTCGACGACGATTGTGTGCAACCGTCGTCGGTTGACCTACATATTGACCAATATTTTCGAGTCTTTCGTAACCACTCTCGGGGTGTCATCGACGTGCGCGAGGCTCAAGAGGACCTGACGGAACTCATCGATGTTGGTCCGGAGGGACCCATGATGCTTCATCCTGGAGAGTTTCTCCTTGGTTCCACGAGTGAGCGAGTGGTTCTTCCCGACGACATCGTGGCCCGACTGGAAGGCAAGAGTTCTCTGGGTCGCTTGGGTCTCGTCATTCATTCCACGGCGGGCTTCGTCGACGCGGGTTGGGACGGGCACATCACGCTCGAGCTCGCCAATTTGGCCAATTTACCCATCACCCTATATCCGGGAATGAAAATTGGTCAGATTAGCTTTTTCCAAATGACGACCCCGGCCGAACGGCCGTACGGGTCAAACGGGTTGGGTTCAAAGTATCGAGGGCAGCGAGGACCGACCCCTAGTCGGTATTACGAGAACTTCGCGACTAAGCCTCCGGTTCAGTAGTTTGACGAGGAGGCTCGCGTGGCGGTCCGCTGGAGTATCGGTCTACTGGTAACCATTGCGGCACTTATCGTCGCGGGACGACGGGCGCGGTGGATTGTCCGACTGATTCGTTCGGGACGACCCGACGAGCATCGCCACCGTGGCTGGCCGGAAGTCGCAAGGGCCGAAGTCACCGAGGTTGCCGGTCAGCGCAAACTACTCCGCTGGACCGTTCCGGGAGTTGCTCACGCGGTCACCATGTGGGGATTCACGATTCTGCTTCTCACGGTGGTGGAGGCGTACGGTGCTCTGTTTTCCACGACGTTTCACCTCCCCTTCATCGGACGACAGGCGTGGTTAGCCTTCGTCGAGGACGTTTTCGCGGTGGGTGTTCTCATCGCCCTGATGGTCTTTAGCGTTATTCGAGTGCGTCAATCTCCGGCGCGACGCGACCGAGGGAGTCGATTCTACGGATCCCACACCGGCGCGGCGTGGCTCGTTCTCGCCCTCATCGGGTTGGTGATTGTGACTCTTCTCGGCTATCGCGCGGCTCAGTACGTCACGGGTGACTTCCCTTTTGGTCATACGCCGTGGGCCTTCGCGACCAGAGCGCTCGCGAGGGTGATCTCACCGTGGGGCACGGGAGTCGCCCGAATTCTCGAAACGACTCTCCTGCTCGCCAACGTGACGGTCATTGCTGCATTCCTGGTGGTAGTGGCCTACTCCAAGCATCTCCATATTGCGGCCGCGCCGTTCAACGTGGCGTTCGCCCGGCGCCCACGCGCTCTCGGTTCACTGGAGTCCACTCCATCGATGGATCTTGACTCTCTGGGCGACGAGGTTACCTTTGGCGTGGGGTCCATCGGAGATTTCACGTGGAAACACCTGCTGGATTTTGTGACGTGCACGGAGTGTGGACGATGTCAGTCGGTGTGCCCGGCGTGGTCCACCGGCAAGCCTCTCAGCCCCAAGTTGTTCGTCATGGGACTTCGTGACTCCCTCTTTAGTTCGGCGGATTTCCTGCTCGGCAACGAAGGGACCGCGTCGCCCCTGGTCCCGGGAGTCATTGATCCCGACGTGCTCTGGTCCTGCACCACGTGTGGTGCGTGCGTCGAGCAGTGTCCCGTCGACATCGAGCACGTCGATGCCATCGTGGAAATCCGCCGGCACCAAGTTCTGATGGAGTCAAACTTTCCTCCGGAAGCCGCTTCCTTCCTGCGCAACCTGGAGAATCAGGGTGATCCGTGGGGACTCGGGTCTTCCCAACGGCTGAGTTGGACGGCGGATCTCGACTTCGACGTACGCGTGGTCGAGGAGCG
>JAGXAY010000105.1 GCA_018971385.1 Acidobacteriota bacterium
GCGTGCCCGCGGGGTTGAGCAGTGCGTCGCCCCGGAGCGACGTGTGCGTTCGCGGGGGAGCATGTGCGGTGGTGTCCATCTCATCCGGTGTGAACGACCCTCGGGAACCATCAGGTGAGGGACCTCTTCGGTCCACTGCGTTGCCAGGCTTCCGCCGAACATTTGTGGATGATTTTGTCGGTCGTCGTCTCTCTGCACAGTGGTCACTCTTCGCGGGACAACCGGGCAGTGATCCCGGTGCTCAATGGTCTCCCTCTCATGTGCGAGTATCCGGCGGGATGCTCACGCTTAATGCGTGGCCCGACTCCGCGTACGGTGGTCGATGGGTGACCGGCGGCTTGTGTGCGTGTCATCGGGCACAGAAGTACGGTGCATTTTTTGTGAGGGCACGACTGAGCGGACCGGGTGCAACGTTTGTGGGCTTACTATGGCCGCTCTCAGGTTGGCCCCCAGAGGTGGATTTCACTGAAACCTACGGATCGATTAGTCACTCGATGGCTACTGTCCATTTTGGTCAGCGGAACAACCAACTGCACTCCGAAGTGAAAGTGGATATGGAGCGCTGGCATACTTGGGGAGTCATTTGGACCCCCCGGCTCTTGCTTTTCACCTTGGACGGAGTGGTTTGGGGTCGAGTGACGAGTGCCGCGGCGGTGCCCGATGTTCCGATGTCCCTGCATCTTCAGCAGCAGACGTGGTGTGCCGATAATTATGCGTGCCCCGTGTCGCCTCAATCGGTCCAAATCGACTGGGTCGAAGTGTTTCGCCGGGTGTAATTCACCCCATCAACTAACGAGAGGACCGCGGTTGGTAGATCGCCACCCAGTCGACGAGCAGAGATTCGGGTGCGCTAGGGCAGGCGTTGTTGGTTCCGCAACTGGTCCTTTGTTCGATGTTGACATCCATCGGAACTCGGGGAATCGGAGTCGGGAGTGAGACTCGGTGCCAACCGTATCCGTCGACAGTGAAGGTAATGGACTTGGGGGTCCAAATGACCCCCCAGGTGTGCCACGCCGACGTATTGAAGTGACGAAGTTGGTAGGTTTCCATGCGGTGGGGTGGTCCCCAGTGCACCGATTCTGTGGCGAGAGACGGCTGGGCCAGATCCTCGTAGAAGTCGATTTCGGGTGGCCACACGTTGGATCGCGGCCACAGAAGTTCGGCGGAGTTTGGCCCGGGACCGGTGATGCGGGAGCGAATGAACACTGCGCCGTAGGTGAAGGGCCGCCCACATTGACAGAGACCCCCGGTAATCCACCGATTCTGATAGCGCGAATCTTGGTATGTCTTAAGGCGAAGAATGCCTTGATAGACGGTCACGTGAGAAGGTGAGAAGACATCGCCTACGGTTCCACCCGGGACACCCGAAAAGCTGGACCACCCTGGCGGAAGGTGGGTACCCGGGAAGTGGGTGAAGTACGACAGACGGTAGCCCGGGAGGGCGAACGGGGATGGTTCGCCCAAACCGGAAGCATCATGGGGCTTCGGAGTCCCTACGGGATATTTAACGCTTGCCCCGAGGGCCGGAGGTTGAGAACGTCCCAGCACGCCCGCGCCAATTGCCGTCACGAGAGATGACGCGAGGGCAACTTTCCAAACGTGTCGCACAACGGTCCAGTCTACGAGGGACCATCTATTGACTCGCGACGCCTCGCCAGAGATCGATATCCCCCTCCACCGCGTACTGGTCGATTTCGGTGAGCTCATCACTCGAGAAGTCGAGATGGTGGAGTGCATCTAAGTTTTGGTCGAGTTGATCGACGGAGGATGCTCCGAGGAGAACCGAAGTTACACGTGGGTCTCGGAGCGCCCACGCAATCGCCATCTGGGCAAGACTCTGCCCACGGCGCTCCGCGATGGTGGCCAATGCTCGAATTCGGGCCAGATTGTCCTCGCTCAGCATTCCAGAGTCGAGCGAGTCATTTCGAGAAGCTCGCGAACCGGAGGGAATTCCGTAGAGATATCGGTCAGTTAAGAGACCTTGGGCCAGGGGAGAAAAGGCGATACACCCAACCCCTTCTTGTTCAAGAACGTCGAGTAAACCTTGCTCAATCCACCTATTGAGTAGCGAGTACGAGGGCTGGTGAATTAAGAGTCGATGGCCCATCGAACGGAGAATTTCGACGGCCTCTCGCGTTCGCGTCGGTGAGTATGACGAAATTCCGACGTAGAGTGCTCGTCCCGACCGGACAATCTGGTCTAACGCGCCCATCGTCTCTTCTAGTGGAGTTGAGGAGTCATAGTGATGGTGATAGAAGATATCGACGTAGTCGAGACCCATCCTCTTAAGACTTTGATCACAGCTGGCAATGAGGTACTTCCTCGAACCGAGGTCACCGTAGGGGCCCGGCCACATATCCCAGCCAGCCTTGGTGGAAATCACGAGTTCGTCGCGAAGACGTGAAAAATCGGATGCGAAGATGTGGCCAAAATTCTCTTCCGCTGAACCGTACGGCGGCCCGTAGTTGTTGGCTAAGTCGAAGTGAGTCACGCCGCGGTCAAACGCGCGTCGGAGTATTGCGCGTTGAGTGCCTAGGGGACGATCGTGTCCAAAGTTATGCCATAAGCCGAGGGACACGGCCGGTAGGGAAAGTCCGCTTCGCCCGGACCGGCGGTACGTCATGGAGTCGTAGCGCTGAGATGAGGGAATGTAATCCATGATTTCGAGCGTAGTCAGGTAGCTGTGCTTTAACTACCGTACGGGACAATGGTGCTGAGATTGGCGTGTGGAGGGTGAAGGACTCCGAGGGGCACGCGACCCACTGCCGCGAGGATGTTCTGGGTAATTTGAGTGATGGCTGGTCTGGGGCATCCTGCGGCCGTTGGGCAAGGTAGCAGGTCGCCAATCCACACGTTATTTCCGGTGTCGATAACGCCAGCCTTCGAGGGCAGTGTGAAGTAGACCATGTCGGAGTACGAGTAGCCCCCCCAGACCCCGTCGAGCGTTCCGAGTGATGCGGGAATGGCGGAGTGGGCCAAGACGTCTAAATTAGGAGGAGTCGCGCCGGAGAGTATTGCGTGGTTGATATCGGATGCGATGGCGTTCGGGATTGTGGAACCTTGACTCAGGCCGGTCCCAGCAAAGACCCAGGAGTTGGGATCGGACACCGTCATGGAAACATAGTTCCCTGGACTTAAGTAGCCCGAGTACTGACTACCAATCTGGGCCAGGGGGGACCAACTTGAAGGAGGACTCTCCCAGGTGTTCCCTGTCACCTGGAGGGGGTTACCACGGCCAAGGAGCGGATCCTCGTAGGAGTTTCGATAGTCCACTTCTTGCTGATCGGGTCCCAAAACTGACGGTTCGAGTCGCACGTGGCGAACCATGGCGGCAGCTCCGAAGTACACCACGTTCAGCCCGTGTGCTACCTGAGCATTTTGGACAGCGAGGCGCTCTGCGTAGGTCCAACTTTCGTCGTGGTCGAGATCGAGGAGAGCCCGATGGTGAGAGAGCAATGTCGGGTGTTCAGAGAGAGTGATGTCGGTGATATACGTCACATCGAGCCCATCGCGTTCGGCGAGGGACACCAAGGGATATTCGTTGGTTAGAAAGTCACTCGATCCGTACGAGGTGTCGTAGGGACGATCGAAGGAGACAACTCGGGCTCGATTACAAACGGGATAGCTGGACGAATCAATGATGCACGGCCCGACACCTTTGTAGAAAGAAAAGCCACCGTAAGTGTTCCACCCCTGCTCCACCAACGACCTATTCATGATTACGTACGCAGCTGTCGAGGTTGGATCCCACACTGTGAGAAGTACGTACGACTGAGCTTTGACACCCGCATCCAGTTTCAGCAGATAGTCGCCCGGCACAAATGCGGGTGAAATCGGAATCGACAGTGAAAGGCTCCACGACGTGCACGAGACCATATTGACGGTGGAGTCAAGAGAGCACGCGGGTTGCGACACGCCGCGTTCCGGTGACGACACCCAGACCAGGCGAGCACCCTTACCCTGGTACCACCCCATGCGATATGCCTCTACTCGATACGTAGGTACTTGTGAGGAGATGTATAGGTGGACGACGGAGCCAGGAGCCGCCGACGTGGTCGAAGCAAAGCCCTGAATCAACGTCGGAGATGCGCCCGGGGATATGTGCCAGCTGGTAGTACCCGGTCGCGCATTTTCCGAGATGATCGCTGGCGAGGTGACGGGAGAGTTGAGTGAGGCGCCACTAACGGTGGTTGTGGTCGTACGAGTCTCGGTAGTGGTGGAGATGGCAGTTTTAGTGAACAGTAAATGACGAGAGTAAGGAGTTCCCACGATGGCCACCGCTACCACCACAAGCGCTGCCAACGTTACGACAACTGCACGGGATGTTCGATAGCGGCGTCGATGGGAGGGCACAAGAATCTTTCGTTGAGGATGCGCCACACGAGTGTAGGACTCGCACGACCTTACTCATCAATAATGAAGGGGTTGGAAACCTCCCCCAAAGTGATACCGGCTTGATTGAGATTTGGGGATTCACCACGAGCGACTTGCGCTTTCAGGGCCGCCCTCTCCCAACGCTCTTCCACGCGACCAAACCGCCAATAGCCGAGGGCAAAAAGCCATACTCCAACGAATAAGCCAACGATGGTGAAACCCGCTGAGTTGATATTGAAGGCAGCGGCATAATTCCACAATCCTCCTGATAATCGGAACTCACTCGCCAG
>JAGXAY010000106.1 GCA_018971385.1 Acidobacteriota bacterium
CGACGAAATGATGGCGTCCTCGTAATCCCCCTGACGGTTCTTGGCCCCTAGATCCCGAAAGTCACTCCTTGGTGGCCGATGAAGGCGTTTTTATGAGGCAAATCCCCGTATGGTTCCCTACTGAACGGTGACACGTCCCGACAATTCACGTGGGAGAGCAGGGGTGGATATCCCTCTGGTCGACGCACGGAACGTTAGAGCCCGAGAGCGTCGAGTTCAGCGTCCAGCTCCTTGGTTCGGAGAGTCTCCCAACGCACCCAAATCAACACGATGGGAATGCAGGCGAGCAACATGAGGGCGTCCCCCCCAATCCACATGATGGCTCCTCCCAGGTGGACGTTGCCGAGTTGCCACGCAGCGCTCGTCCCCGTCGGGGCCATCTGGGCGTAACTGGGAATGGGCTGGTGAGTACTCATGACGAGAGCGAGCCCGGTGAAGGTATCGACCGGCACCGCCGCCATGACGTACACCAAGCGAAGTCCGGGGTGAAGGGTTCGGCCCGACTCGCGTCCGAAGGCCACTCGGAAGAAAAGGTAGCCGGAGATGAGGAAGCCAATTTGCTCCGCGTGGTGCACCCAGGGGTGGGTCATCATGACGTTGGTGAGTCCGGTGAGGTGAGTGAGCGGAATGAGCACCAGGTAGACGACAAAGCCCGTGAGGGGGTGGAAAAGAACGTCGGCCACTCGAGAGTCGAGGAGGCGGCGTAGTGGCTCCGGTCCCGCCGTTCTCACGAGGTCTGAAGGAGCGCTGAGGGCGAAGAAGGGTGCGGCGACCATAATCAGCATCAGGTGCTGGATCATGTGAATCGAGAAGTAGCTCATGTCGAAGGATCCGATGACCGACTGAGTCGCGACGAAGGTTGTGAGTACTCCACCGAAGAACCAGCCGAGGCGCGTACGGGGCCAGGAGGGAGTTCGGGTCACGCCCATGACGTAGGCCACGGTGGCTCCGACGAGGAGGAGACTCGGGAGGATGCCGAAGTTCCAGTCGCCCAGGTGATGCCAGGAGAAGGCCGGAGACGTCATGGACATCGAAGGGGGCACTCCCTGGAGTTTAGGGCTCTGTTGCCCCGCTACCCCGGGGGGCCGCTAGGCTCGCACCGGTGAAAGAGCGCTTCTTGTCCTTACGCGCCTTCGGACTTCACTTCTCCCTGATTCTCTGGCTCGCGATGTGCGTCACCGCCGCCTGGTGGCAGGTGGGGCGAGCCGCGTCGGGCAACGCCCTCAGTTATCTCTACGCCATCGAGTGGCCCGTGTTCGCCGTTCTCGGCGTGGTGGGCTGGTGGGGACTACTCCACATCGAAAAGCCGACCGAGGACGAAGAAGCGGCTCGGCGAGAGTACGAGGAGAAGATGCGCCTCGAAGCGGCCGCCGCCCGGGTGGTCGACTCGGTGTTTGAGCCCGAAGACGACGCTCTCGCGGCCTATAACAACTACCTGGCCGGACTGGCCGAGCCCCCCCACAAAGGAGTCTGATGGAACTGGAACGCGCGTTTCGGCGCTACCGAATCATGTCTTTCATTACCGGATCGACGCTGCTGTCCCTCTTCGCGACGCTCCTGTTGCACCAGATCAGCGTGTCGGCCTGGCAGCACATCTCGTGGCTCGTGCGCATCGACGGCGTAGCCCACGGAGTGATTCTCTTCCCGATATACATGATCGCGTCGTTCCTCTTCGTGATGAAAGCGCGACTGAACTTCCTCTACCTGGTCGTGATGGTGCTCGCCGGTTTCGTGCCGTTCGTCGCCTTCATCATGGAGGCGTACATGCGACGCAAGGTGTTCCCTCAGGGAGTTCCCGCCCGCGCCGCGTAGGGTCGGAAGGTACCGAAAGGGTTAACCGCGCCCGCAGTTGGGCTTCTTACCGTGGTTGGCCTTTTTCTTTGCGCGCAGTTTGCGCTTTACGGTCCGCTTTGACATAGGGGACAATCTTAGTGGACGGCTCGAGGGGCTAGCCACCGACGGGAGTGGGCGTGAGTGAGATGGAACGAGTGGGTGGCCGACTCACCGTGGTCGCGACCCCCATCGGCAATCTAGGTGACCTCAGTCCTCGCGCCGAGCGAGTCCTCGCCGAAGCCGACGTGATTCTCTGTGAGGATACCCGCCACACCCGGGGCCTTCTGAGTGCTCGGGGGATACGGGCGTCCGGTCGTCTCGTCGCCCTGCATCAACATAATGAGGCCTCCCAGGTCGACGAGGTGGTGCGCCGAGTCCTCGCGGGTGAGCACGTCGCCCTCGTGAGTGACGCCGGAACACCCGGGATTAGTGACCCGGGGTCTCGCGTCGTGATGGCCGTGGCCGACGCGGGCGGGGTCGTGTCGACGATTCCCGGCCCCTCCGCCGTCGTGGCGGCTCTCAGTGTCTCCGGTCTCGAGACGGAACGCTTCGTGATGGAGGGTTTTGTGCCGCGTCGAGCCGGAGAGCGCCGGGCCCGATTTGACGAGTGGGTGCGTGAGTCGCGCACGATTGTGTTCTACGAGTCCCCCCAGCGCATCGCCGAGACCATGGCGGAGTTGGCGGATCGCTGCGGCGACCGGCGCGTGGCTCTCGTGCGGGAGCTGACGAAGATGTACGAGGAGGTCCGGCGGGGGACGGTCGCGGAGCTCGCCGAGAGTCTCCGGGACAGGACCACTCTGGGGGAGGTGGTCGTCGTTCTGGAGGGCGCGCGAGAGACCCACATCGATACGTCTTCCCTTGAGGGAACTCTCCGGGACTTGCTCAAGTCCGGACGGAGTGTGCGCGACGCCGTCAACGAACTGAGTCACGACGTTGGGGTGCCCCACCGGGAGCTCTACCAACTGGCCCTCACCCTTCGAGACCAGGAAGAGTAACTCCCTACACTGGACACAATGGGCCGCTTCTATCTCACCACCCCGATCTACTACGTCAACGACGCTCCCCACGTGGGACACGCCTACTGCACCGTGAACGCTGACGCGATGGCGCGCTGGCACCGGTTGCGCGGGGATGAGACGAAGTTTCTGACCGGAACGGACGAACACGGTCAGAAGGTGGCCGACGCGGCCGCGAAAAACGGCGTCGACCCCCAAACATGGACCGATCAGACCTCCCAGCGGTTCCGCGACGCCTGGAACGCCCTCGACGTCTCCTACGACGACTTCATCCGCACCACCGAGCCTCGCCATACCGAGACCGTCCAGAAGTTCCTTACGGCGATTTACGAGAACGGATATCTCTACAAGGATCGTTACCACGGGCTCTACTGCGTGAGTTGCGAGGACTACTTCACCCTTGAGTCCTCCGATAACGGCAGTTGTCCGATTCACCACCGTCCGCTCACCGAGATGAGTGAGGAGAACTGGTTCTTTCGCCTGAGTGCCTTCGAGGATCGACTGCTCGAGTACTACGAGCGCCACCCCGGTTTCGTGACTCCCGAGACGAAGCGCAACGAGGCCGTCAGTTTCGTCAAGAGCGGACTGCGCGACATCTCCATTACCCGCACCTCCATCGACTGGGGAATCGAGGTTCCCTGGGATCCGGGTCACGTGTTCTACGTCTGGTACGACGCCCTGATCAACTACCTCACGGCGATTGGCTACGGGCGCGAGGACGACGAGGTCGCCGAGTGGTGGCCCTCCTCCCACCACTTGATCGGTAAGGAGATCATTCGATTCCACTGCGTCTGGTGGCCCGCGATGTGTATGGCGGCCGGCCTCGAGCCGGTGAGTCACGTGCAGATTCACGGGTGGCTTCTCGTCGGGGGACAGAAGTTGTCGAAGACGATGGCCGCCGAGGGGGGTGTTCGCTTGACCGATATCTCCCCGGTGATGCTCACCGACGAGTTCGGTGTGGACCCGTTGCGCTACTACCTGGTGCGCGAAACGGCGTTGGGTAATGACGGGGAGTTCTCCCACGAGGGCATCACCGCGCGCTACAACACGGACCTCGCCAACAATCTCGGTAATCTCGTGGCCCGAGTCACGACGATTGTCGCGGCGAAGTGCGACGCGACGACTCTTGTTCCTCGCGACGATTCCGAACTCGTGGCGCCGGCCCGCGAGGCCGTCGACCAGGCTCGAGTCGCCTGGGCCCGCTTTGCCCCCTCCCAAGCCCTCGAGGCCACGTGGAGCTTTATTGGGGCGACGAACGCCTTTCTCGAACGTCACACGCCCTGGAAGATGGAACCGGGAGAGTCTCTCGACGCCGTCATGGCCGACGCGCTCGAGGCGATTCGTCTGGTGTGCATCCTGATCTCACCCGTCATGCCCCGGGTCGCGGAGGAGATCTGGCGCCGCTTGCGTCTCGCCGGTTCACCCTCGGCGGCTCCCGAAGAGGAGTACTTGGTCTGGGGACGGTACCGGGCTCTCGAGGCCGTCGAGAAGGGCGAGCCCCTCTTTCCCCGTATTCGGAGCGGCGAGTGAGTCTGTGGACTGACGCACACTGCCACCTGCAGGAGCGCTACTTACGGGACTGGAACGCTCCGGGCGACGCCGCCGCCGCTCTCGAGCGGGCACGTGAGGCCGGTGTCGGAAGGGTCGTGGTCATCGGGACGGACGCCGTCTCCTCCCGTGAAGCATTGGCCGTCACGGAGTTATCGGGA
>JAGXAY010000107.1 GCA_018971385.1 Acidobacteriota bacterium
ATGGAATATCTGTGACGACCCCCAGCACTCGTGGGTTCGTAATACCTGGCGAGACGAGGATTTTGACCCTCGCGCTGAGCTGTACACAGAAGGAGAGACACCACAATGACTATCCGACTAACCGTCGCCCAAGCAGCAGTGAAGTTCCTCGCTGCGCAGTACACCGAACGTGATGGGGTGGAGGAACAGGCATTTGGCGGAGTTTTCGGAATATTTGGTCACGGGAATGTGGCGGGCCTCGGCCAAGCTCTTTGGCAGCAAGAACTTCGTTCGCCGGACGAATTGCGATACTTCCAGGCTCGCAACGAGCAAGCCATGGTGCATATGGCCGTGGCTTACGCTCGAATGTTCAACCGCACTCGCATGATGATCTGCACCTCATCCATTGGTCCCGGGGCGACCAACATGATTACGGGCGCGGCCTTGGCGACTATCAACCGGCTCCCTGTTCTACTGCTACCAGGAGACATCTTTGCGACCCGAGTTGCTGATCCAGTTCTTCAACAGCTAGAGCATCCGAGTGAACACGACTTATCGGTCAATGACACCTTTCGACCGGTATCGCGCTTTTTTGATCGAGTGTCGCGCCCGGAACAACTTCCCGCCGCTCTGTTCGGGGCCATGCGCATTTTGACCGATCCCGTGGAAACGGGCGCGGCAACAATCGCGATTCCTCAGGATGTGCAAGCGGAAGCGTGGGAGTGGCCGGTGGAGTTGTTCGAGCGGCGAGTGTGGCACATTTCGCGGCCCAAGTCCGATGTCGCGTCCTTGGCTCGAGCTGTGGAAATCATTCGTTCCTCAACGCGACCGCTCATTGTGGCGGGAGGTGGAGTTCACTACTCCGATGCGACTAACGCGTTGCGAACTTTTGCGGAACAGACGGGAGTTCCGGTTGCCGAGACACAGGCCGGCAAAGGCTCGCTGCCTTACAATCATCCACAGTCGATGGGCTCGATTGGATCGACGGGATCCACCGCCGCTAACGCACTCGCTCGCGAAGCGGATGTCATCATCGGAGTTGGAACTCGGTACAGTGATTTCACCACCGCATCACGAACGATTTTCCAGAATCCCAACGTGAAGTTCGTGAACATCAACGTCGCCTCCTTTGATGCCGCGAAGCATTCAGCGGAGATGGTGGTCGGAGATGCGCGAGTTGTTGTGGAGGACATCCTGCTCGGCCTCGAAGGCTGGTCAGTTTCGAATTCGTATCGCTCAGAGTCTCATTCTTTGGCATTGGAGTGGGACGCCACGGTGGAAAGGGCATACCATCTGGGACACGGTCCACTTCCCGCGCAATCGGAGATCATCGGTGCGGTGAATGACGTATCACAGCCGCGAGACGTTGTTGTCTGTGCCGCGGGATCGATGCCGGGCGACCTCCACAAACTGTGGAGGACGAGAGACGCCAAGGGCTATCACGTCGAATACGGGTACTCCTGTATGGGCTACGAAATCGCGGGTGGAATCGGCATTCGAATGGCCGATGCGTCGCGAAATGTGTGGGTGATGGTCGGCGACGGTTCGTATCTCATGATGTCTCAGGAGCTCGTCACGGCGGTACAGGAGAACATCCACGTCATCATTGTGTTAGTGCAGAATCACGGTTTCGCCTCCATTGGGGCGCTGTCGGAAGAAGTTGGTTCTGACCGGTTCGGTACGTGGTATCGCTATCGAGATACATCCACCGGTCGGCTGAATGGGGGAGTTCTCCCAGTAGACCTGGCAGCCAACGCGGAGAGTCTGGGCGTGCACGTCCTGCGGGCCGAAGGGCTGGATGACTTTAGGGAAAAGTTGCGCGCAGCCGCGGACTATGACGGACCCGTCATGGTTCACGTACACGCTGATCCGCTCGTGCCAGCACCTTCCTCAGAAGCGTGGTGGGATGTTCCGGTGGCGGAGGTGTCATCAGAAGATGCCACGCAGCGTGCACGAATTCGCTACCTCGACCACAAGAGTCTTCAGCGACCCCTCTTTTAATTCCGCTGTTAATGAAAGGACTGGCAGGATGAATCGGATTGAACATTGGATGGATGGCCGCGCAACGGACAACGGGGACACTCGCGTGAGCCCCGTCTACAACCCGGCAACTGGACAGCAGACCGGTGAGGTCGTGCTGGGGTCTCTCGCGTCGGTGGAGGCAGTGGTGGCGTCAGCCCGTCGAGCCGCAGGCGGATGGGGGAGTTCGTCACTCAGCGCGCGGACCAAGGTGCTGTTTGCTTACCGAGAGATTGTCAACCGACGAATTGACGAAGTAGCCCGGGTCATAAGTGACGAACACGGGAAGGTAGTTTCTGACGCTCGAGGTGAGGTGCAGCGAGGTCTCGAGGTTGTGGAGTACGCCTGCGGAATCCCCACCTTGCTGAAGGGCGAATACTCCGATCAGGTGTCGACGGGTGTGGACCTGTTCTCGTACCGTCAACCTCTCGGCGTTGTCGTAGGTATCACACCATTCAACTTTCCCGCAATGGTGCCAATGTGGATGTTCCCCATTGCCATCGCAACGGGGAACTCCTTTATTCTCAAGCCGTCAGAACGCGACCCCAGCGCTGCGCTTCTGATGGCCGAAATGTGGCGCGAAGCGGGACTGCCCGAGGGAGTCTTTAGCGTTCTGCAGGGAGATGTTGAAGTCGTCAATGGTCTCCTTGATCACCCTGGTGTTGACGCCGTCTCCTTTGTCGGCTCTACTCCCATTGCCAAGGCGATTCACGCTCGGGCAACCGCGTCGGGAAAGCGTGTTCAGGCCCTAGGAGGCGCCAAAAATCACTCCATCATTTTGCCCGACGCCGACATCGATTTTGCCGCCCAACATCTCGTCGCGGCGGCTTTCGGGTCGGCCGGGGAACGCTGCATGGCGATTTCTGCTTCCATCATGGTCGGCGACGTCGCGGAAACCCTTCTGGAGAAGGTGTCCGTCATGGCCCGCGAAGTCCGTGTAGGGCCGGGTAGTGACCCGACGAGTGAAATGGGCCCCGTCGTGACGAAAACCGCTCAAGAGCGAATCGAAGGATTGATTTCCTTGGGTGCTTCTCAGGGGGCCACCGTTGTAGTCGATGGTCGTGGAATCAAGGTCTCGGGCCACGAGAACGGCTTCTTTGTCGGTCCCACCGTTCTCGACGGTGTGTCGACTGAAATGGATGTGTACCGGCAGGAAATTTTTGGACCAGTTCTGTCCAACATTCGGGTGTCAACTGTTGACGAAGCGATTGCACTCATTAACGCGAACCCTTACGGCAACGGTACGGCGATATTTACCTCTTCGGGGGATGCGGCGCGTCGGTTCCATCGCGAAGTCAAAGTGGGCATGATCGGAATCAACGTCCCGATTCCGGTACCCATGGCGTACTACTCCTTTGGTGGATGGAAGGACTCGCTGTTTGGCGACTACCACATTCACGGCCCTGAGGGGGTTCGTTTTTACACCCGAGGTAAGGCGGTCACTCAGCGTTGGCCGAATGCGAAGGTGGGCGATGCCGCATCATTTCACTTTCCGACAGCGAAGTAAGGCGCGCCATGAAACTTGCCCTCGATCCCTACATGTTTCGCACCACGCCTCTGCTGGAGTTACCAGCAGTGGTGGCGGACATGGGTTATCACTACATCGAGTTGTCCCCTAGGGAGGACTTCATCCCTTTCTTTCTCCACCCTCGTGTGGACACTGCTCGACTAACGTCCTTTCGACGTGCTCTATCGGCGAATGATGTCGAGATATCGTCTGTCCTTCCACTCTTTCGATGGTCGGGACCGGACGAAGACGAACGTCAGGCGGCAGTTCGTTATTGGAAGAGGGCAATCGAAGTCACAGCTGAGCTGGGATGCACCGTCATGAATTCCGAGTTCAACGGACGCCCCGAGTCGTCGTCACTGTCCGAAGCGCAGTTCTGGCGTTCGATGGAAGAGCTTTTGCCGGTGTTTGAGAAGCACGGAGTGGAGTTACGTTTGGAACCCCATCCGGATGATTTCATCGAAGATGGGAAGAGAGCGATTGATCTGATTCGCGGAATCAATTCTCCATTGGTTTCTTTTCTCTACTGTGCACCGCACACCTTCTATCAAGGTGGCGATATCCGAGGAATTATGGAATACGCGGGCGAACTTCTGACTCACCTTCACGTAGCGGACAGTTTTGACTACCGAGCGTCGTCAGGACTTCGCTACATTTTGAACCCCCCAGGCACGACAGCTCGCATTCACCAACACCTCGATATCGGACAGGGCGAGGTCAACTGGACCGAGTTCTTCAGCACGCTGGAAACCATGAATTTTGACGGCATTATGACCGTCTGCGTCTTCGCGTGGGAAGAACGTGCACGAGAGTCCAGTGTTTTTATGCGAGAAGAGATTGAACGTCGAACCTCGACGTGGCGCCACCTCTCGTAGCGCGGAGGAACAGCCGACCGTGTAGCGGGGCTCCCTAGCATTCGATGTCCTCCTTTGGGAGGAGATCGAATGCTAGGGCTGCCGTCACCTAGGGATTTGGACCTCGGCTCCACCGTTATTGGCAGACGTGGTAACGGCGTGAATTATTTCCAAATTTCTGAG
>JAGXAY010000024.1 GCA_018971385.1 Acidobacteriota bacterium
CGTCCCGGATCACGCCCGGAGCGTCCGGCCGGACCTCCCTTAACGACAACTCACCGCAACGCCTTTCTCGCGACCCTCTCCCCCGAACAACTCCCCGTCGCCGAACAGTTGCTCCGTGGTGGCATGCCCGCCGTACGGGCCGCCGTCGCGGAACAGAACAAGAACGCCTCCGCGCAGGGACGCCCCACCGTGGACCCGACGACCATCGACCGCATCGCCGAGGACCTTCTCAGCAAGTCCAATCTCGCGATGTGGAAGGACCGGGCGGCCGGGGCCCTCGGTGCGGGTAAGGAGTTGAAGCTTCGCGATCTGCGCGCCGTTGTGACCTCCGCGAAGACCACTACCCTCGACGACGACGCGCGCGCTCAGTTGAAGGAACTCCAAACTCTTCTAAACGCCCGCCTCGACGTGTTGCGTACTCGTTGGACGAGTGACCTGGACCAGGCGCTGGCGGCTCAAAACTGGGCCGACGCCCTTCGCCTCGCGGCTCGTCCGCCGGACATGTCGACCCGTCTGAGTTCGGAGGCCGCCTCGGCCATCGTGGCCGGAGTCTCGGCCGCCCTCAACCCCGACCAGACGCCCGCCGTCTTCGTCGAGTTGGTGGAGTTGAGCGCCGAAACCTCCATTCGCCGCAACATCAAGCCGGTGGGTATTCCCGCCGACGAGGGGTGTCGCACCGTGGCGGTCAAGTACGCGGGAGCCATCCCCGAGTTCGCCAAGTTGCTCGGGATGAAGGTTCCCCCTCCCCCGCCGCCCACGCGTCGACCCGCTAGTCGCCGCGCATCGTAAGGAGTCGGGCTTTCCAGCCCACCGACTCGTAGAGGGACTTGGTCGCCCGGTCTCCGGGTAACGCCAGAGCGTCACGCGCCCCGTGTCGTAGAAGTTCGCGAACGAAGAGACGGCCCACGCCCTGGCGACGTTCGCCAGGGCGCACGACGAGCACCTCAATCACTCCCCCGCGCAGAACCGCGTAACCGAGGCGCCGTCCCGACTCGTCGGTGTAACCCCACAGGCCCCCGGATTCGAGGAGATGATCGAGGAGGTCCTCGAGTCCGAGACCCCGCGAGAGGTCCCGGTAGAGATCTTCACCACCACGACGAGACAGACTCTCGCGCCACAGGGCGTGGGCGAACTGTCGCTCTTCGCTAGTGAGCGCGACGAGCTCGTGCGCGCCGGACTTCACCTGGTTACACGCAGTCTCGACAGAGCATCTTCGCCGAATCGGCCAACTGGCTCTGCTTCTTCAACAGTCGACACGACGAGCAGCGGAACTCGTCATCCTGCTTCGGGAGAATCGTCTCGAAGGGATCGGCGAGGGCTTCGGAGTCGATGGGACCGTCGTCGTCATCGTCCGTCGCGGTGCGCATGATGGTCTCGGCGAGTACCTCGTCGAGGGCCAACTCCACGTCCGCGTCGTCGTCTTCCAGGTCGTCGTCTTCTTCGACGACGGCCGTGGTGGGCTCGGCGTCCGCGTCGTCTTCGTCCGCATCCCCGTCGTCGGCCACCACCTCGTCGTCCTCGACCTCGGAGTCATCGTCCAGGGTCTCGGCGGCGTCGAGGTCGTCGTCGGCGTCGTCGAGGTCGGTGTCGAGAGATTCTTCGTCGAAACCCTCACTCAACTCTTCGTCGTCAAAAACTTCTTCGTTCTCGTCATCAATAGTCATTGCCCAACCCTTCTGTAGCGGAGGCAGTGTAGAACCTTTTTCCGATGAATCGGGTTCATTTCGGATTAACTTTTGACGACACCGCGAAATTGCCTCTGGCGCTCCGCGGTGCGTTCGGCTTCCAGGCGCTCTAAATCCACGTCGGAAAAGTCAACAAATTTCATGGCGTCGGCGATGGCGTGGTGTCCCGCGACGTCACGGATCTGGCGGGCCATTTCGTGGGCCACCCGCCGGTAACTGGGGTGTCCCTGGGGGCTCGAGCGTAGTTCGATGAGGTGGAGGGCCTCCCGGGCGTTCATCTGCATGGTGTAGCGAATGCGATAGGCCAGGGCCACGGCGTAGGGGGCCTGGTGGGGAAACTCTCCCACGAGGGCCTGGTAGAGCTCGCCGGAGCGCTCGACGGTCTCCCGGTAGCGCTCCCCCACCCCGGCCTCGTCGATAATCTCGGGCACTTCGTACCCGAGATCGACGCCCAGGGTCTGCCACTCGATCGTGAGGAGGCGGTGGCGCTGGAGGTCGCGAAAGGCCCCGTAGTCGGTGACGAGCTCGAAGCGGTAGCTCGTGCGTTCGAAGGCCCGCCCCGGACGGTGGCGACGGTTACGCCGATCACCCGCGTAGGTGCGAAGGAGGGTCCGTCGTTCCGCTTCGTTGAGCGAGGCCACCCGTCGACGGGCGTCAAAGTCGCTGACCGCGGCCACCTCGGTGAGAATCGCCTCGAGGGTCCGAGTCTCACCCTCGGGGTCGAAGTCGATGAGGCGCACGCGGGGCGGATCTTCCTCGAGGGGGTCGTCCTCAAAGAGGGTGTCGACGAGATCTTCGGTGTGTCGACGGGTGTCGCGCAGGTAGGACACCCAGGCACCACCTCGTTCGGGGACGTCGAGGCGGCGAAGAAAGCTCGGCACGACCTTGCGTAACTCCTCGAGCATCATCTCGGCGTAACTACGCACCTCGGCGAGTGGGTGGGCCCGCATGCGCAGGATGAGTTGCTCGTAGGACTGACCCGAGGCGTAGATACCGAGATTGGAGAGGGAACTGGCGGGGAGGAGACCCCGCACCGAGTCGAGGGCCTTCGCGCGAATGGCCTGGCGGTAGACGAAGTCGGTGTCACGTTCCGTCTTCGGGTGGGTGCGTCCGACGTAGTCGGTCATCTCGACCAGAAGAGCGCCGTACGTATCGAACATGCGGTCCATGTCCCCCACGTAGCGGGCGCCCAGACGGGACTCGAGCAGATCGTGGTCCCGGTAGTACCGGTAGTGCCCGTTCGCGAGACGCCGGTCGTAGCCGAGGTAGCGGGTCGACTGCTCGAGGTAACTCATGAGCCGTCCCCGCTCGAGAACCTTGGTGAGGACGTTCGAGGCCTGTTCGCAGGCCAGGTGCACTCCCCCGAGCTGGGCGACGGAGTCGTCCCCGTACTCGAAGAAAATACGCTGGTAGAGCTCGTTAGCGCGATCGAGCCCGATGGTGGCGTCGACGCCGTGGTCTCCACTCAAGTCGAGGTCCCCCACGAACTCGTCGAGGAAGAGGCGGCGCAGGCTCTTCGAGGAGCGCGAGTAGCGGGCGAAGAGGGCGCCCTTTACGACCTCGGGCAGGTTGACCAGGGCAAAAACCGGCCCCTCGAGGTTGGTGAAGTACCGGCGGAGAATCTCGCGCTCCTCGTCGGAGAACTGTTCGACGACGTAGGGGTGCATGAACCCATCACATTAGGGGCGAAATTAGCCCCGTGGGTGGACGGTGGAGGCCCCCGCGACGACGGAGCGCATGACCAGGTCGAGAGCGTTCGCGGCCGTCGCGGCGAGCTCCCCCAGCTCCTCGAGCCGGGCGAGCTGTTCGAGGAGGTCGGACACCTGCTTGGCGTGGCGCACGAAGTCCCCCGGGGAGGTCGGACCGACCTCAATTTCGGCCAAATCCAGCACCGTGGAGAGACTGACCCCCCGGGCCCAGGCGGCGAGCACCGGGGAAAAGGCCCCGTCGGGCTCTCTCGTGTGGGGCACCCGGTGACGCTCCTCGACCTCGGTGATGGCGGCGTAGCGCCCCTGAACCTCGCTCAGGCGCTCGCTGAGGGAGGCTCGGCGCTCCGAACCGAGGCGGTCGTTCACGTGCTTGCGCTTCTTCACCGGAGTCGCCGGGCGCTTCTGGGGGCGCGACGAGCGTCGTCCCTCGTAGGAGAAGGCCGACACCAGGCCGACGAGCTGAGAGGGCTCGAGGTCGTCGAAGATCCCCGCGAGGATGGAGTCGGCGACGAGAAGGTCGAGTTCGTGGTAGAGGGAACGCAGTAGTTGGCCGCGCTCGTTGAGGGCCCATCCCTCGGCGTAACCCAGGTCTTCGAGAACGCGGTGACGCGCGCTCATGTGGTCGGCGAGTGAGCGCTTGGATCCACCCGGTCGCCGGTCGGCTTCGAACTGGGCGTAGGAGCGCTGGACGACCTCGACGGCGGTCTCGCGATCGAAGCGTTCCATCAAGTTGGCCGTGAAGTTGTAGGTCGGTCGAAAGGAGGAGTGCAGGTCACCGGCCTGGGAGATCGCCACGCGCCCCACGTCCACCATGGAGACCTCCGGCGCGAAGCAGACGATGGCGTGGCCCTCGTCGTCGAGACCGCGCCGCCCGGCGCGACCCGTCATCTGGGCGTACTCCCCCGCGGTGAGGAATCGTCGACCGTCGTCGGAGTACTTCGAGAATCTCTCGAGGGCGACGGACCTGGCCGGCATGTTCACCCCGAGAGCCAGAGTCTCGGTGGCGAAGACCACGCTCAGTAGGCCCCGTTCAAAACAGGTCTCGACGATTTCGCGAAAGGCGGGGACCATTCCGGCGTGGTGGGCCGCCATGCCGCGTCGCAGGGAGTCGAGAAACTCGCCGTGCTCGAGGGCCGTCAGGTCGTCGTGGGAGAACTCCATGAGGCGCTCCTCGCACACCTGTTCGATCTCCCGGCGCTGTTCGGGGGTCGTGAAGAGGAGACCGTCTCGGCGACACTGACGAACCGCGTCGTCGCAAGCAGCCCGGGAGAAGATGAAGACGATGACCGGCAGTAGATCCTCGGCGTCGAGGGCGAGGAGTAGTTCGGAGCGCCGGGGTGATCGGAACGGCGGCGGGGGCGCTGAACTCTTCGGACCGTGCCACTTGGGTCCGGGGCGAAAGCGTCGCGTGGACTTCATGGTGGCGTCGAGGCGCCGCGCCGCGTCGGAGAGTCGCGAGCCCTCGAGGAGGTCGAGAATATCGGGTGTCTCCTGACCCCGGCGCACGACGGCGACGTGTTGGTGGAGAGTGATGGGTCGCTCGGTCTCGACGATGACCCGCGTGGTGCCCCGGATCTGGCTCAACCACTCCCCCAGCGTGGCGGCGTTGCCGATCGTCGCCGACAGCGCGACGAAGCGCACGGGAGGGGGCGTCAGAATGAGGACCTCTTCCCAGACGCCCCCGCGAAAGGGATCTTGAAGAAAGTGGACCTCGTCGAGAATCACCAGTCCGAGGTGGCGTAGGTGACCCGATTCGGTGAGGAGCATATTGCGCAGCACCTCGGTCGTCATGACCACGACGTCGGCGTTGCGGTTGATGGAGGTGTCTCCCGTGAGGAGGCCCACGCGGTCCTCTCCGAAGAGGTCGCAGAGTTCGTGGTACTTCTGGTTCGAGAGGGCCTTGAGGGGCGTGGTGTAGAACGCGCGACGCCCCTGGGCCATGATGCGCGTCAGGGCGTACGTGGCGACGAGCGTCTTGCCCGAACCGGTCGGGGCGCTCACCAAGACGTTGACGTCGTCGTCGACGGCGTCGAGGGCGCGCACCTGGAAGTCGTCCAGACCGAAGCCCTGGGCCTCGACAAAGTGGAGTCGGAGGTCGTTCACTTGCCGGCCAGGCGCCCGACGGCGATCGCGAGGAAGTAGAACACGACGAGGGGCACCATCATCGCGAACATGGAGAAGGGGTCGGAACTCGGTGTGACGAGGGCCGAGACGAACACGATGCCGATGACGGAGTAGCGCCACCGGCGAAGGAGGGTGGCGGGCTTTAACACCCCGGCGAGTTCGAGGGCGACGAGAACGACGGGGAACTCGAACGTCACACCGAAGATCACCATCATCACGACGAGGAGGGAGAGGTACTCGGTCGGGCTGTAGTAGGAGGTCAGGGCGGTACCTCCCACCGAGCGGAGCCAGCCGAGGGCGCGGGGAAAGACCCCGTAGGCGAGAAGTGCCCCGCCCACGAAGAACAACACCGAGGTGAGGACGAACGGCAGGGCGTAGCGCCGTTCGTGAGCCTTGAGGCCCGGGGTGACGAAGCGCCACAACTCCCAGAGCCCGAGTGGGGCACTCATGACGAGTCCCCCGGCGAGGGACATCTTGACGCGAAGAGTGAGCGGGTCGAGCGGGCTCGTGACGAGGAACCGGCAGTCGTGGGGAGCCACCTCGCAGTAGGGGCGCCGTAGCCACGTCATGAAGAGCGGGTAGAGAAAGTAGGAGATGACCGAGAGGGCGGCGACGGCGTAGATCACGAGAAGAAGGCGGCGCCGCGCTTCGATGAGGTGCTCTTTGAGGGTCATGCCCTCGGCGGCGCGTCGAAAGTGGGTGGTAGCCATTAGTTGAGTGAGGGATCCGGACTCTCGGGTGACGAGGAGGGCCGTTCGCGCAGATCGGGGGCGGGAGCCGTGGTCGGAGCCTCACGGGAGGCGTCACTACTCCACTGGTCGAGGAGGGTGACGGGATTGCGGGCGTAGCGAGCGAGGTCCTGGGAGGAGGGGAGGTCGGGGACCGCTTGGCGAAGCTCCTGCTCCACGCGCTGCTGGAACTGACGAGCCTTGGTCCACCACTGGGCGAGAGTTTTAGCGACCTCGGGCAGTTTGTCCGGACCGAGCAAGATGACGACCAGCGCGACCACTACCATCAGCTTCACGGGGCTGAGGCTGATCATGCCTCCAGTGTACGGTTCCCGGGATTTAGAGGAAGCCGAGTCGGCCGAGGGGCCAGATCCGAATGAACACCTTTCCGATGATCTCGGAGCGGGTGATGGTTCCCCACATCCGTGAATCACAGGAGTCGGCGTGGTTGTCACCCATCATGAAGTAGTGGCCCGCCGGCACGGTGACGTGGCCAATCGGCGTGCCGAGCGGCTCCGTGTGGGGCCAGTTCTCCCGGAGGGCCTTCCCGTTCACGTAGATGGTGTTTCCGACCGAGGTGAGGTGGTCGCCGGGAAGACCGATAACGCGCTTCACGAGATCGGCGACCGGTGGGCCGCCACAGTTTTCGGACGGCGGGGACTTAAAGACGATGACGTCACCCCGGTTGATGGTCCCGAAGTCCACCGAGAGCTTGTTGACCACGATGCGGTCACCGATTTGGAGCGTGGGCTCCATCGAGCCCGAAGGGATGTAGTAGGTCTCGAAGACGAAGGTCCTCAGCGTGATGGAGGCGACGGCCGCTACGAGGAGGACGGCCACCCATTCGAAGATGACTCGAGTGGTGCGCTTCGAGGATCGGGGGGCCTCTGACGGCGTCGTATCCGTGAGAGGCGCGTCAGTCACTCGACCAGGCTAGTCGGCCTCGGAGGAGCGTTCGAGCGAGAGGAGCAGCCGAGAGAACCGTTCATCGGAAGATTTAAAGGGATCTTTAAGAAGGACGGTGCGTTGCATCTCGTCGTTCAGTTTGAGGTGAACCCAGTCCACCGTGTAGTCCCGGCGCCACCGCTTGGCTTCGCGGATGAACTGGCCCCGCATGTGGGCTCGCGTCGTGCGGGGGGCGACACTCGACGCTTCGAGGATGTCGTCATTCGTGACCTCGCGACGCATGTGTCCGCGGGCTTGACGGCGGTAGTACAGACCGCGATCCACGTTGGTGTCGTGGTAGAGCAGGTCGATGAGGGCGATCCGGGGGTCGTCGAGAGCCACCTGGTGGCGTTCCTGCTCCCGTTCGATGATCTGCAGTTTGGCGATCCAGTCCACGCGGTCGGCGAGGGACATCGGATCGGTGCGGTACGCCTCGAGACACTCTCGCCAGAGATAGACCGCCCGCGCTTGGTCGGCCGGCACGTCACGGGTCGCGACGAACTGCTCCGCTCGCTCGCAGAGGTCCTCTTGAATCTCGAGGGCCGTCATATCTCGCCCGTTCAGGAGACGCACCGGCTCCTTACTCCAGAGGTCGGTGGAGATATCGCGCAGGGCGTTGATGGGAGAGACCATCTGGTAGTCCCTCAGGATGGTCGTGCGATCCTCGATCATCGCGAGGACCACCGCGGCCGTCCCCACCTTCAGGTACGTCGCGAACTCACTCATGTTGGAGTCACCCACGATGACGTGGAGTCGACGGTACTTCTCGGGATCGGCGTGGGGTTCGTCGCGGGTGTTGATGATGGGGCGCGTGCGAGTGGTGGCCGAGGAGATGGCCTCCCACATGTGCTCGGCGCGTTGGCTCATCGAATAGACGGGACCCTTCGGAGAGTTCACCACCTTGCCGGCCCCGGCGAGAATCTGGCGCGTGACGAGGAAGGGAATGAAGACGTTCTCGAGGCGCTTTATGTCGTCGATTCGTTCGATGCAGTAGTTCTCGTGACACCCGTAGGAGTTGTTGGCCGAATCCGTGTTGTTCTTGAAGAGGAAGATATCGCCACGAATTCCCTCGGCGTCTAACTGTTCCTGCGCGTGTCGCACCAACTCTCGCAGGGTCGCCTCTCCGGCCTTGTCCTGGGCGACGACGTCGCGGAGAGAGTCGCATTCGGCGGTCGCGTACTCGGGGTGAGATCCGACGTCGAGGTAGAGCCGGGCTCCGTTTTCTAAGAAGACGTTGGAACTACGACCCCAGGCGACCACGCGGCGAAAGAGGAAGCGAGAGACTTCGTCGGGACTGAGGCGACGCTGACCCTTGAAGGAGAACGTCACCCCGTACTCGGTCTCGATTCCGACGATGCGCCGTAGCACGACCTACTCCAGCAAGGCGGCGACGTCGTCGTCGCTCAGGCGTCGAAAAGTGCGTCGAGTACCCCGGTCCTGCAGGACGGCGATTTCGAGCTCGTCGTGACGAATCGAACGCTCGGGACCCGCGAGGGCGTTCACGGCGAGGCGCACGGTCTCGGCGACGGACACCTGGTGTTCGGGAATGCTCTCCGCGAGGCGTTGGCGAATGGTCTCGGCGTCACCGCCGAGTACCGCGAACCGTGGTTCGTCGGCGATCGTGCCGTCGTAGGCGATGCGGTAGAGCTTCGTCGTTCGCACCGCCGACCCCAGTTGGGCGACCAGAATCTCCACTTCGAGCGGCTTTTGCCCCTCGGTGAACATGTCGCCGAGGTACTGGGCGTAGTAGTTGGTGAGAGCTCGGGCGTCGACGTCCTCGCGGGAGTAGGTGTAGCCCGTGCCGTCGGCCCAGCGAATACCGGCCTCCCGCAACCGGTCGAACTCGTTGTACTTACCCACCCCGGCGAAGGCGATGCGGTCGTAAATCTCCGACACCTTGTGGAGCGAGGCCGACGGATTCTCGGCAACCAGTACCACGCCGTCGTCGCAGAGGGCGCCGACGATGGATCGTCCTCGGGCGATGCCCTTTTGGGCGAACTCCGCCCGGTCCTTGATGAGTTGTTCGGGGGCGACGTAGAACATGTTGCTCATCGGAGGCTTCCTCCCGCCACTCCCCCACTCTCGCGACGCCGGTCGTGGATGCGTTGAAAGACGGCGGCCGAGGCCTCGGTGGAGTACTCGCGGTAGCCGTCCTCGGTCACGGTCACGATCATCGGGAAGATACCCCGGACGAAGTCGGGACCCCCCGTACTGGGGTCGTTGTCGCCCGCCTCGTAAATCGCGAGAGCCCCGAGTTCGACGGCGTCCTCGACGCTCATGTCGGGACGAAATCCGAGTCGAAGGGCACCTTCGGCAAACGGAGTACCCGATCCGATGACGGCGAAGTCCTGGCGCTCGTAGCACCCACCCGCCCCGTCGTACTCGAAGACCCGACCCACCTGGTGGCTGGGGTCCCAGCCCGCGAGGAGCGGAAGAACGATGAGGGGCGTGGTGAGATTGTTGCGCTGAATCAGGGGCGAGAGGTAGTTGGCCTTACCCTCGAGAGAGAGCGACACGTCGCTCATCTTCTCGTAGTGCTCGAAGGAGAGTTGGGCCAGACGAATGAACTCCATCCCTCGGGCGGCCGAGCCGGAGATGGACACGGCCGTGAAGTGGTCGGCGGCCTCGATTTTGCGCACATCACGACTAGCGATGTAGGAACTCGTCGCTTGCCGGTCGCCCACCATCACGACACCGGCGGCGCACCTGAGAGCGACGACGGTCGTCGCGTGGACGGTGTCGGGGGCGGTGGAAGGGGGTGAGGCCAGGCCGGCCGCCTCGGCGAAGGCGAGGAAGGAGGGCCCCGGGTCACTCGCCGCGTCGAAGAGCGGCAGACCCATTACTGGCCGCCCTTTTGGACGTAATTCCGGACAAACTCTTCCGCGTTCTGCTCGAGAACTTCGTCGATCTCGTCCAGCAGGTCGTCCAACTCCGCCTTCAGCTGTTCACCCTTCTGGGCGTCCACCGCGACGTCGTCGGTCGCCGCGGAACTCTCGGTGCGCTCGGTGCGCTGCTTCTGGATACGTTCTTGTTCTGCCACGTACTAGTTCTACCCGTTCAGCGCCTCGAGGAGCGACGCGGCGCTGGGATTGTCGTCAAAGAGTGAACCGGTGAGCTCTCGGGTCCCCCGGACCGGGTCCATCATGGGCACCCGCCGCAGCGGTCCCGCACCCACGTCAAAAACGAGGGAGTCCCAGTTCGCCGAGACGAGTTCCTCGGGGTAGCGGCGCACGCACTCACCCCGGAAAAACGCTCGCGTGCTCCCGGGGGCGTCGAAGACGGCCCGTTGAATCTCCTCCGGAGTCCCGAGACTGGCGAGTCCCACCCGGGCGGCGAGGGACTTCTCCGGTCGAAGATCGTGGTACTGAAGGTCGATAGCCCGCAGGCGAACGTCGTCGATCTCGAGGTTGTAGCGATCTCGGTAGCCCTCGACCACGCGCCACTTCGCGACCCAGTCCACCCGGTCGGCCACGGAGTCGGGATGGTGGTCCACCCCCTCGATCAGTTCTCCCCACTCGGCGAGAAGTCCCGCTACTTCGTCCTCGCTCCCCACGTCGGGGGCCCCTTCTCGACGGACGTAGTCATCGGCCAGTTCGTGTAACAGACGTTGATAGTCGAGGGCGCGAAGGTGACGCCCGTCCTCACTCTCCATCGTGGTGCGCAGGCTCGGATCGGCCCCGAAGGCTCGTATCGCCGCGACGGGTCGTCGAGGGGGCGAGGGAAAGACCCCCACGCCCCGCTCTTCGAGGACGACGAGGAGGAGGGCGGTCGCGCCGAGTTTCACCCAGGTCGCGCGGGGACTCATATTGGCGTCACCGTTGATCACGTGAAGTCGCCGGTACCTGTCGGCGTCGGCGTGAGGTTCGTCCCGGGTGTTGATGATGGGGCGCTTTAGAGTGGTCTCGAGTCCGACGACCTCTTCGAAGAACTCGGCCCGAGCGCTCACTTGGAAGCTGGCGCCCCGCGCCACGTCCGTCTCCCAGCCGACCTTGCCCGCTCCGGTGATGACCCCACGCGAGACGAAGTGGGGCACCAGAGCGCGCACGACGTCGCGGAAGTCGACCTCCCGGGAGAGCAGATAGTTCTCGTGGGTCCCGTAGGAGTTGCCCTTGCCGTCGGAGTTGTTCTTGTAGAGGCGAATCTGGTGGGCGTCGTCGAGGGTCTGGTTGGCGACCAACTGCGCCCGTCGCATGATCTCCTCGCCGGCCTGGTCGTAGAGCACGGCTTCGCGGGGCGAACGACACTCCGGGGAGGAGTACTCGGGGTGGGCGTGGTCGACGTAGAGCCGAGCGCCGTTGGTGAGGACGGTGTTGGCGAGGTGGGTCTCAATGACGGGGGCGAAGGCCCCGTCGTGGAAGTAACCCCGCGCGTCGTTGTCGGGTGATTCGTCGACGAAGTCCCAGGTCACCCGGGACTGGCCGTGCTGGGCGTAGGCGTTGACGATGAGGCTGGAGGCGAGGGTGGGGTCGGCGTCGGGCCCCCCGGCGATGCCGTACTCGGTCTCAATACCGAGAATCTTCGGAACGCCCATGGTTTAGAGGTACTGCCCCGTCCCCACGTGCTGGATGGACCGCCCGCCCGACACGTGAGCCTCCTCCTTGTTGATGAGGGTCCTAATAAAGACGATCCGCTCACCCTTCTTGCCCGAGATTCGGGCCCAGTCGTCGGGGTTGGTGGTGTTCGGCAGATCCTCGTTCTCGTGGTACTCGTCGCGGATGGAGCTGAGCAGGTCCTCGGTGCGCAGTCCCCGGCCGACCCCGGCGATCTCTCGCTTCACGGCGTACTTCTTCGCCCGGCGCACGATGTTCTCGATCATGGCCCCCGAGGCGAAGTCCTTGAAGTAGAGAATCTCCTTATCCCCGCCCTGGTAGGTCACCTCGAGGAAGCGATTCTCGTCGTCGTTGCGGTACATGTGCTCGACGGTGGTCTCGATCATGTGGGCGAGCGCCTTATCCCGGTCGCCCCCACCGAATCGTGCGACCTCCTGGTCGTCGAGGGGGAGGTCGTGGTGGAGGTAGCGCTCAAAGATCTGGGTCGCCGCCGTCTCGTCGGGACGCTCGATCTTGATCTTGACGTCGAGACGGCCCGGGCGCAAGATGGCCGGATCGATGAGGTCCTCGCGGTTGGTGGCGCCGATGACGATGACGTCGCGTAGGGACTCCACTCCGTCGATTTCGGCCAGCAACTGGGGCACGATAGTCGACTCCATGTCGGAGGAGATTCCCGTTCCGCGGGTCCTAAAGAGGGAGTCCATCTCGTCGAAGAAGACGATGACCGGGACTCCTTCTTCAGCCTTCTCGCGGGCGCGTTGAAAGACCAGTCGGATTTGGCGCTCCGTCTCCCCCACGTACTTGTTCAGGAGTTCGGGACCCTTGATGTTGAGGAAGTAGGAGCGCACGTTGCGGTTACCCGTCAACTCGGCCACCTTCTGAGACAGCGAGTGCGCGACCGCCTTCGCGATCAGCGTCTTGCCGCACCCGGGAGGGCCGTAGAGCAGGATGCCCTTCGGCGCGGGTAGCTCGTACTCCTGGAAGAGGGTGCGGTGGAGGTAGGGCAACTCGACGGCGTCGGTGATGAGCTCGATCTGGGAGTCGAGTCCCCCCACGTCGGCGTAACTGACCTCGGGCACCTCTTCGAGAATGAGCTCTTCGGCCCCCTGACGGGTGAGTCGCTCGACGAGGAGATTAGAACGGGGGTCGAGGACGACGGCGTCACCGCTACGCAGGCGGACGTCGCCCAGGGCGTCGGACATTTCGACGACGCGCTCCTCGTCGGCGCGCGAGTAGACGACGACGCGACGTGCGTCGAGGACCTCCTTCACCGTGACCACTTCACCCTGGCCGTCACCGGGGCGCACCGAGACGATGGCGAAGGACTCGTTGAGGGTGACCTCGGCCCCGCGCACGAGGTCGCGAGTGTCGAGTCCCGGGTGCACCGAGACCCTCATCTTTCGCCCCGAGGCGAAGATGTCGGCGCTGCCGTCGGGGTTGGCCTCGATGAAGGTTCCGTAGACCCCGGGGGGTTGAGTGAGCTTTTCCACCTCGTCACGTAGCGCGGCGATTTGGTCGCGCGTCTGCTGAATGGTGATGGTCAGCTTCTCGTTGTTGGAACGTGACTGGGTGAGTTGGGCTCGCGCTTCGACGAGCCTCTCCTCCAGGGTGTCGATGCGGCGTAGGGCGTGGGCCAAGCTATCGGGGCGAAAAGCGCCCACGTCGGTCCCGTCCTCGTCGGACTGGTCCCGGTAGCGGCCAAAGGGATCAATGCCGTCCATAAATCCACCCTAGGGGAGTTTTCTCATCCCGCGCGAGAGTGCCACGAGTTCGTAAGCATCGCCCGACCCGTTAAAGTGTCGGAGTCCCGTTGACAACAAGGAGCGACGAATGAAGGTGTGGATCGATCAGGACCTGTGCACGGGTGATGGCCTGTGTGAGGAGATCTGCCCGAGCGTCTTCACGTTGCTCGACGACGGATTGGCCTACGTGAAGGCGGACGGCGTGGCTCAGAACGAGCCCGGGGGCGCCCAGAGTGTGGTCGTCGTGCCCGCCGAGTTCGAGGACGCGGTGGTCGAGGCCTCCGAGGAGTGCCCCGGCGAGTGCATCTTCGTCGAGCGCGACTAGCGCTCGGGGGTCCGCAGTAGGCGGGCTGAGGTCAAGAATCCGGTGTGCGCCACCATCCGGTGGTCGGGACGTACCGAACGCCCGTCGATGTGCCACGTCCGGCGCAGAATCTCGACGGTCTCCTCCATCCCAAAGCCCGAGGTGGCGAGAGTCTCGCGCACCTGTTGAGTCTGGTTGATGGTCGGCAGGTAGCAGAGAAAGATGCCCCCGGCTCGTAGGGCCCGCTCGGCGTGGCTCACGACCTTCCAGGGCTCGGGCATATCGAGGATGACGCGGTCGAGGCCCACTTCGTCGATCCCCTCGGTCACGTCCCGAATCTCCACGTGGTAGTCGACGGTCTCTCCGAGCGCGAGGCGAACGTTCTTCTCGGCGACCCGGGCGAACTCCTCACGAATCTCGTAACCGAGCACCGACGCCCCCGCTCGAAGAAGAGTCATCGAGAGCGCCCCCGAGCCGACGCCGGCTTCGAGAATCCGCTGACCGGGCCAAATATCGGCCTGCATCAAGATGGCGCCGAGATCCTTGGGGTAGATGACCTGGGCCCCGCGAGGCATATTGACGACGAGGTCGCTCAGACGGGGGCGCACGACGAGAAATCGCTGTTCCGAGCTCGCTCGAACGACGCACCCCTCGGGTGAGCCGATGATGTCGTCGTGACTAATCGACCCGGCGTGAGTGTGAAACTGTCCTCCCACATCAAGCGTCACGAGGTACTCGCGATCCTTCGAGTCCACGAGCATGACTCGCTCCCCCGGCCGAAAAACACTCTCACTCACGGCGACTCCCCTAGGCGCGGCGACGAGGACGAGCGAGAAAACGAACTGCGGCGAGGCCGAGGCCGACCAACATCCAGGGACCCGAACGCCAGCGCCACGCGCGCCGCAACGCCCGCACACCGAGGTAGTTGAGCAGCGATCTCATCGGCGCGAACGGCGCCGGCCCCGCCAGTAGCCCCACGTGAAGCCGGTGAGGAGGCCCCCGAGGCCGAGCCCCGCGCGTTGGGCGGTCGTGGCGGGCTCGCTGGAGCGTCGCGGGAGGTAGGAGCGAACGAGCTTTTCGAGCTCGTCGCGCGACGAGGAACTGTTCACGGCTTTTCCGCTCCCGGTCGACGCTTGGGAACTCCGGAGACCGCGCGCCAGATCAGCACGACGATCACGAGAATTCCGACGAGGGTGATAATCAGGTAGGGGATCCAGGAGAGCGAGCCCCGAAAGACGGGAAAGACGTCCTGGAGGAGTCGCAGCCCGCCGACGAGAAGCATCAGAGTGCCGAAACCGACGAAGAGAGAGCCGACGACTCCCCAGAGCACGTAGCGACCGAGATTCTTGAGGGGCGCGAGGGTCTGTTCCTTGACGTAGGTTCCGAGAAGTCGACGCGCTTCGTCGAGATCACGCTGAATTCGAGCGCCGCGCACGAACTTCGTCCAGGACGGGATGTTCACGCCCCCACCCTATCCCCCCTCATCAGCATCGTTCGCGGCGTTGTCGGCCAAATTGTCCCGAGGGACACTAGGTAACCTGGTCTTATGGCCGACTCTCTCTACCACGGAGCTTCTGAGCTCGAAGACCGCACCATTCGTCAAGTCGTGGCGCTGGCCATGGACGCTCCCGCGGCCGCGAACTCCGGTCACTCCGGTACCGCGATGGCCCTCGCCCCCCTCGCGACCATGTTGTTCTCCCGCGTTCTCGCCCACGATCCCCGCGACCCCGCCTGGCCGGACCGCGACCGTTTCGTTCTGAGCGTGGGTCACGCCTCGATTCTCCAGTACGCCATCGCGCACTCCTTCGGTTACGACGTGAGCGTTGAGGACTTGAGGAACTTCCGTCAGGCTCACTCGCGAACCCCCGGTCACCCCGAAGTGGGCGTGACGCCCACGGTGGAAGTGACCACGGGGCCACTCGGGCAAGGTTTCGCGAACGGAGTGGGCCTCGCCATTGCGGAGAGAATCCTTCGATCCGACTACGGCGACGACCTGGTCTCTCACCGCACCTTCGTCATCGCCGGAGACGGCTGCCTCGAGGAAGGGGTGAGTCACGAGGCCGCCTCTCTCGCGGGTCGTCTCGGATTGTCCAACCTCGTGGTCTTCTACGACGACAATCACATCACCATCGATGGTGAACGTGAACTCGCCTCCATCGACGACGCGGCTCTGCGTTTTCGCTCCTACGGCTGGCACGTCGTCGAAGCCGGGGAGTGCGCCAACGACCTCGACGCTCTCGAAACTGCGACGCGGGAGGCTCTCAGCGATCCCCGCCCTTCTCTCGTCATCGTGCGTAGCCACATTGGTTTTCCGTCCCCCGTCATGATGGACCGTCGGGAAGCTCACGGTACGCCCTTCACCAAGGCCCAGATTAGCGAGGTGAAGGCGCTGCTCGGCGTGCCCGACGAGCCCTTCGTCACCTCGCCCGACATCCCTAACCTCCAGCGCGAGCGGCTCGCTCCCCGAGCGGAGCAGTGGCGGGAGCGCCTGGCGCGGGCGGGTGAACGGGGAGAGCGGTTCCTCGCCCAGTGGTCCAGCTTCGGCGCGCTGCGCGACGAGGTGGAGACACCCTTCTTCGAGGGTGGCCAGGTGGCGACGCGCAAGGCGATGCAGGCGGCGATGGACGCCTTCGCCCCCCACACCCCGGGTCTCACGGCCGGTTCGGCGGACCTCACGGACAACACGGGAGTACTCCTGAAGCACAGCCGACCGCAGGGCGCGGAGGATCCCGGGGGCCGACAGATCCACTACGGCATTCGGGAGTTCGGTATGGGCGCGGCCCTCGTGGGTCAAACGCTCCACGGGGGACTGCGCGCGGCGGGTTCGACGTTTTTCGTCTTCTCGGACTACCTGCGCTCCTCCCTACGAATGGCCTCACTCTCTCACGCGGGGGCGCTCTTCGTCCTCACGCACGACTCGGTGGGCGTGGGAGAAGACGGTCCCACCCACCAACCGGTGGAGCACCTGGCGGCGTTGCGGGCGATACCGGGCCTTCACGTGCATCGACCGAGTGACGCCAACGAGACCGTGAGAATGGTGGAGAGTTACCTCCGCGCGGAACGTCCGGAGGCGACGGCCCTCGTTCTGTCCCGTCAGGACATGCCGGTGCTGACCGGAGAGGACGCCGAGGCGTCGCGCCGGGGCGCCGGACGGGGGGGTTACGCCCTTCGTGACCCCGAGGGCGCCGAGGTGAGCCTGGTGGCGACGGGTTCTGAGGTGGGCGTCGTCCTCGAGGCCGCCGATCGCCTGGCCGAGGCGGGGGTCAGTGCCCGAGTGGTGGCCCTCCCCTGTTGGACCTGCTTCGAGCGGCAAGAAGCGTCCTACCGACAGGACGTGCTGCGCCGAGACCTGCCGAGTGTCTCTCTCGAGGCCGGGGCCACGTTAGGTTGGCATCGTTACGTGGACGACGCGCTCGGAATCGATCAGTTCGGGCTCTCGGCTCCGGGACCCTACGTTTTCCAGCATTTCGGAATCACGGCGGCGAGAGTCGTCGAGTTCGTTCTCGAGCGACGAGGAGCATGATGAGCAACCTTCGGCAGTACTTCGATGACTACGGCCAGAGCCCCTGGGTGGACAACATCCGGCGGGACTGGTTGGACGACGGTACTCTCGCTCGACTCGTCGAGTCGGGAGTCCGGGGAGTGACCTCTAATCCGGCGATTTTCGCCAAGTCCTTCGCCACCTCGAGCGCCTACGACGCCGCCGTGAGAGAGGTCGGCTCCAGCGACCCCGAGGTTGTTTTTGAGTCTCTGGCGGTCCGGGACGTTCGTGACGCCTGCGACGTGCTCCTCTCCGTGTTCGTCTCCTCTCGCGACAACGGCCGCTACCGGGACGGGTTCGTCTCCCTCGAGGTGTCGCCCCGACTCGCCCACGAGACTCAAGCGACTATCGACGCGGCCGTGCGTCTCTTTGGCGAAGTGGACCGGGAGAACGTGATGATCAAGATTCCGGCGACGCGCGCCGGACTCGCGGCGATTCGCACCGTCATCGGGCTCGGTATCAACGTGAACGTCACGCTAATTTTCTCCCTCGACCGCTACCGCGAAGTCCTCGAGGCGTGGACGAGTGGACTCGAAGACGCGCGTGACGCGGGGCGGAGTCTCTCGAACATCGGTTCGGTGGCGTCGTTCTTCGTCTCGCGAGTCGACACGGCCTTCGATCAACTCCTCGACGCGCAGAGTCCCCTTCGCGGACGCGTCGCCCTCGCCCAAGTCGCGGCGGCCTACGAGATCTACCTGGAGTGGGTGTCCTCTCCCCGGGTTCGGGAGTTGGTGGCTGGCGGGGCCCAGGTGCAGCGCCCCCTGTGGGCGTCGACCTCGGTGAAGAATCCCGCCTACGACGAGCTTCTCTACGTCGACTCCCTGGTCGCCCCCGAGACGGTGAACACGATGCCTGACGCCACCCTGGAAGCGGCGTCGGACCACGGACAACCCGCCACCAGCCTCATCACTGACGACCACTCCCGTCGCTCGCTCGCCGCGTTGTTAGAGGAGATCCCCTCGAACGTGACGTTGCGCGAGGTCACCCAGAAGTTGGAAGACGACGGCGTGGCGGCCTTCGCCACCGCCTACGACGAACTCCTCGCCACGGTGGCGGCGAAGTTGAACTCCCCCACTCACTAGGAGTTCGACGTGGAGGCAGTCCATCAGATTTTGGACGGCGACGTCTCCTTCTTCCCGGGTAACTCGGCGGCACTCGCGACCGGTTGGCTCGACCACCCCGACCGGTACCTCGGTGACTGGCTCGACGAGACCGAGAAGAGCCTGCCCCGCCGACACCGGCGAACCCTCCTCCTCGGCATGGGGGGATCGTCCGCGTCGGCTCGCTTCTACGCCGACTGGAGAGTCGAGGGAACCTTACGAGTGCTCGACACGACTCACCCCGACAGCGTCGCCGAAGAGAATTTCTCCTATACCCAGGTGGTCGCCTCCTCGAAGTCGGGCAGCACGGTGGAGACACAGACACTGCTCGCCTACGCCCTCGCCCACGGTCTCGACCCCCGCGACCTCGTGGTGGTGACCGATCCCGGTACGTCACTCGGCGAACTCGGTCGCTCCCTCGGGGCCCTCGTCGTCGAGGGGGATCCGAAGACGGGGGGCCGATTTAGCGCCCTCTCCCCCTTCGGGCTCGTGCCCGCGCTCTACGCCGGGTGGACGCCCGACGAGTTACGCGACGAATTGGCCCCCTGCTACCTCAGCGACGACCTCGTCGCGGGGGCCCTCCACGAAGCGGATCGACTCATCGACGCGTCCCACGACGGGTGGGGACTCTTCCCGCTCGGGGCCGACCCCATCGTCTCGGGCGGGGCGTTGTGGCTCGAGCAACTGATCGCCGAAACCACCGGCAAGGACACTCGCGGATTCATTCCGGTGCAGCGTGGACCGGTGAAGGCGTATCGCCCCTCGGAGATCATGCACTACCAGTTGGTAGCGGCCCTCGTGGCGTACCGCCTCGGTGTCGATCCCTTCTCCCAGCCCGACGTGGAGGCGACGAAGTCCCAGGTGTTCTCGCTCCTCGCGGGACCCCTCGACTGGATCGGTGCGCCCTACGACCCCGCGGACCTGCACCACGACCTCGAGAGCGCCGACCACCGCGCGCTGCAGGCCTTCGCTCCCGTGAGCGCAGCGGGTCATCTCTCCCACCTGCGCCAGCAACTGGACGTGACCTACGGCACGACCACGGCCAACGTCGGTCCCCGGTATCTGCACTCGACGGGGCAGTTGCACAAGGGCGGTCCCCGCTCCGTCGTGGGACTCCAGATCATCGTGCGACCCCGTAGCGAGCGGCGTCGTATCGAGGGTCGCGCCTACAGCTTTCACGATCTACACCTGGCTCAGGCCATCGGGGACTACCGGGCGATGCGCCAGGCCGGTCGCGCCGTCTACCAGATAGTGGTGGACGACCTGATGGAGGCCTGGACGGTACTCGGACTCTAGAAAGGACATCCCGTGAACGACACCCTCCTGTCGACGCCCCTCGCCACTCTGGCCGAGCGGGCCTACGACGTCGCCCGCACCGCCCACGGGCCGGTGGTGACCTACTCGCCCATGGTCTTCATCCCCTTGACCCGCCTCTGTCGAGACCGCTGCGGGTACTGCACCTTCGCGACGGCGCCGGCCCGGGTGAGTTCGCCCTACATGAGCCTCGACGAGGTGATGGCCCTCGCGGAAGCGGGTCGTCGGGTGGGGGTCTCGGAGGCCCTCTTCACTCTCGGCGAACGTCCGGAACTGCGCTACGACGAGGCGGCCCGCTGGCTCGCCCAACGGGGCTATCGCTCCACCGTGGACTACGTCGCGAACGCCGCCCAGATGGTTCTCGAGGGAACGGGGCTCCTACCCCACGTGAACGCCGGGGCGCTCTACGACTTCGAACTGCGCCAGGTGCGAGCCGCCTCGGCCTCGCAGGGCATGATGATCGAGACGCTGGCCGACGTGCCGGCCCACCGGTTGGCTCCCGACAAGACCCCCGAGCGGCGCCTCGCCACCCTCGAGGCCGCGGGACGCGAACGCATCCCCTTTACGACCGGTCTCCTGGTCGGCATTGGGGAGAACCGTCGGGACCGTCTCGAGTCCCTCGAGGCCATCGCCGCGTCCCACCGGCGCTTCGGACACGTACAGGAAGTCATCATCCAGAACTTCTTGCCGAAGCCCCGCACCGCCATGGCCTCCGAAGCGCCCTGTGACGACGAGGAGTTTCGCTGGACCATTGCGGTGGCTCGCCTGGTGCTTCCTCCCGAGATCCACCTCCAGGCTCCCCCGAATCTCTCGGACAACCCGGAGGAGCTCCTGCGCTACGGCATCGACGACTTCGGAGGAATCTCTCCCCTCACGCTCGATCACGTCAACCCGGAACGGGCCTGGCCGGCCCTCGATCGACTGGCCGAACTGGTGGACGAGGCCGGACTGATTCTCGAGCCTCGACTGAGCGTGTACCCCGAATGGAGCACCGACGAGTTCCTCGACCCCGGCGTGAAGTCCGCCGTGATGGCGAGCGCCGACTCCATGGGACTCCTGCGCCAGGACCTCTGGACCTCGGGCGGTGAAGCGAGTCCGCCACCGGTCGACACTCGACGGGCTCGAACCTCGAGGATCGGAGAGATTCTCGGTCGATTCGACGTGGGCCGGGGCTTCTCCCGTGACGAGTTGACGGAACTGTTTCGGGCTCGTGGGGCTGACGTCGAAGTGATCGCCACTCTCGCCGACGAGGTCCGTCGCGAGCTCGTGGGTGACGACGTCACCTACGTCGTTAATCGCAACATCAACTACACCAACGTGTGCACCTTTCGGTGTCGCTTCTGCGCCTTCTCGAAGGGTCCGCTCTCTCTCAATCTGCGGGGCGAGCCGTATTTGTTGACGCTGGACGAACTGGCCGACCGGGTGCGTGAAGCCCGTGACCGGGGGGCGACCGAGGTCTGTCTCCAGGGAGGCATTCACCCCTCCTTTGACGGGGACTACTACGTCGAGGTCGTGCGGGCGGTGAAGTCGGCCGTTCCCGACATGCACGTGCACGCCTTTAGCGCCCTCGAAATCTTTGAGGGCGCCCGACGCTCCGAACAGGACCTGGAGACGTATCTGCGCCGGCTCCGCGACGAGGGTTTGAAGACCCTCCCCGGCACGGCGGCCGAAATCCTCCGCGACGACGTGCGCGCCCACCTCTGTCCCGACAAGATCTCGGCCGCGCAGTGGTTGGAGGTGCACCGGGCGGCCCACCGCGTGGGACTGCGCTCCAACATCACCATCATGTTCGGAGCCCTCGAAGATCCGAGCGCGTGGGCGGAACACCTCGTCGTCACGAGGGATCTCCAACGCGAGACCGGAGGATTCACCGAGTTCGTGCCCCTCCCCTTCGTCCACATGGCGACACCGCTCTTCCTGAAAGGCTTGGCGCGGCGTGGTCCGAGCTTCCGCGAGGCCATCTTGATGCACGCCGTCGCCCGACTGCACTACGCCGGGCTGATCAACAATATTCAGGTGTCCTGGGTGAAGATGGGGGTCGAGGGATCTCGTCGACTGCTGCGCGCCGGGGCTAACGACGTCGGGGGCACCTTGATGGATGAGAACATCTCGCGCGCCGCCGGGGCGGTGCACGGACAGGAGATGGACGTGGACTCCCTCGTGGATCTCGTCAACCCCCTGGGACGACCCCTGGTGCAACGCTCCACCCTCTACGGGGTCGTCGAGACGCCGGTCTCGGCGGGTGAGTCGTGAGCGACGAGACGTTGATGGAGGACACCTTGGAGC
>JAGXAY010000108.1 GCA_018971385.1 Acidobacteriota bacterium
GAATCAAGGCTCTCGCTTCCGAATCGTCGCTGCTACTCGACCTGGCCGCTCCATCCGAATTCAAGTCCCGGGCTCGAGATTGAACTGACCTCCGAGGTACCGTTGCCGTCAGGGAAAGTCCTCGCGGACTACCTTCGCCGAGGCGACACGGGATTAACGACAATCCCATCAGCCTTCTCGAGCAGCCAATACCCGAATCCACCCCGAAGATCACTTCCCCACACCAACTCGGTTCGAGACGAAGGACCTATCCAACGGGCCAGTGGAGTCCCCTTGATCTCCTCAAAGGCTGAGCCCAGCGAGACCCGACGACCTCCATTTTCGCAGCGGGGCCCCTTCGAGGGTGTGCCAGTTACTGAATAGGTTGTACGACGGGCGCACGCCTCCGACCTTCACTTATCCCGGCGGGGCTAGAAACCCACGTCCAATTCCCAGCCCACTTGACCGCCCGGATGGAAAAATTACGAAAGGTAACACGACGACGGTCAGAGGTCGCTCGGGCCACGATAATCCCCTCTGCACGTAACTACGCCCGACTCCGAGCAGTACTCCCGATTTCCATTCTCGAATGTCAGACCGCGGGAGTGATACCGAACTCTTCTCACCACCTGAACTTGACAACGGAGGGACGTCCCACTCCATTATTTCCTCGCACTCACCTAGTCGAGGTGAGGGATTCCCGGAGTTCGCCAATCCAACGGGCTCAGACGAAATCCTTAGAACCTCAACTCAACCCGACGGAAGAGATCAAAGTTCGAGAGTCCCTTTTTGCCCGAATGAACCTCGACCTCGACTCGTAGGTGAAGGCGCGGCAAGTGCAACTGAGCATCGAGAATGTCGAAGAAGCGGGCCACCATTTCTCCCCGACTCCGAGCGAGTGCCTCCACCTGGGACATGGTAAGTCCGGGGTGGCGGGGACTCGACGGTGAGTAGATGGCGTAACCGGTAATCACCAGGGTGTGGTATCCGACGGCATCCATCTCCTCTAAGAGGCGAATGGCGTCCGCTCGTCCACCCTTCTTCAGCCGCAAGGAAGAGTGGAAGGCCACGAAGGGCTCAAGAGGGAGAGAAAGGTCGTGGACCGTGAGAGCCACGGTGACCACGGGTGCCGAGACCGACTGAGTGGCCTGACTTCCCGTCGTGAGCACCCGGAACTCGTACGACGCGGTTGTGGAGAGTCCGCGTATGACCGCCTTCGTGCCCGTGATCTGGGTGAGGGGTGAGCTGGTCCAGGTCACACCGTGATTAACGGACTCTTGCACCTCGTAGGAGAGGACGGACACGCCACCCGAGGTCGCGGGGGCCCGCCAGGTGACGATGGCCTGACCGGAGGCTGAGATACCCGAAAGGAGGTCGGACACCGGAGAGAGGGTGGGGGTCATCGGAGGGGCCGACACGGTGAAGGACTGGGTGGAAGAGGCCGACTGGTAGTTGGCGTTGCCCGCATCGCTGGCCTTCACCACGCAGGTCCCGACTCCGGTGAAGCTCACGACACCGGAGTTAAGGGCGCAGCCCGTCGAGGTGGGGTCGAGACTGATCGTGACCGAGTCCCCCGAACTCGCGGTGGCCCGAGGGGTGTAGGTCGCCCCGCCGACCACGGCGCTCGTCGGGGCGCTCGTGGAGAAGGTGACGACCGGGGCGCCCTTCGACACGGTGAAGGACTGGGTGGAAGAGGCCGACTGGTAGTTGGCGTTGCCCGCATCGCTGGCCTTCACCACGCAGGTCCCAGCTCCGGTGAAGCTCACGACACCGGAGTTAAGGGCGCAGCCCGTCGAGGTGGGGTCGAGACTGATCGTGACCGAGTCGCTCGACGTTGAGGTGGCCTGCGGGGTGTAGGTCGCACCCCCGATAGTGGCGTTGGTCGGGGCGCTCGTGGAGAAGGTGACGACCGGGACGCCCTTCGAGACGGTGAAGGACTGGGACGTCGACGCACTCACGTAGTTGGTGTTGCCCGCATCGGTGAAGTCGACCACGCAGGTCCCGACTCCGGTGAAGCTCACGACACCGGAGTTAAGAGCGCAGCCCGTCGAGGTGGGGTCGAGACTGATCGTGACCGAGTCGCTCGACGTTGAGGTGGCCTGCGGGGTGTAGGTCGCCCCGGCGACGACCGCGTTGGTCGGAGCGGGCGTGGAGACGGAAATCACCGGGGTGCCCTTCGAGACGGTGAAGGACTGGGACGTCGACGCACTCACGTAGTTGGTGTTGCCCGGATCGGTGAAGTCGACCACGCAGGTTCCGACTCCGGTGAAGCTCACGACACCGGAGTTAAGAGCGCAGCCCGTCGAGCTGGGGTCGAGACTGATCGTGACCGAGTCGCTCGACGTTGAGGTGGCCTGCGGGGTGTAGGTCGCTCCCCCGACGACGGCATTCCCCGGAGCGGGCGTATACACCCCAATTGTCGGGGTCCCCTTCCCAATACTGAAGGACTGGGAGGTGGTCGCCGGGACGTAACTAGCGTTACCCGGGTCAGTGAAATCGAGAACACACGTGCCGACGGTAAGGAAACTCACCACTCCGGAGTGCACGACACATCCCGACGAGGTCCCGTCGAGACTGACCACGATCGAGTCCCCCGACGTTGCGGAGGCCTGCGGGGTGTAAGTCGCACCGACGACCGCGTTGGTCGGGGCGCTCGTGGACACGGTAATGGTGTTCGTGTTTTTGGTAATGGACACCACAACGATTCCATCCAAAGTCGCCCCGTAACCTACTTGAATGGATGCGGGGGGGGTGACCAACCCATTGGTATTAGAAGATATGGACGATGCAGGAACTACGGAGACCGTCGAGTTGTTCGCGTTGGTAATGTAAAAAGTGCTCCCATCGGGAGAGACGGCGACGGCGGAGGGGTTAGCGAGACCCACAACAGATGCCGCCGGACTAATCGCCGTATGTCCCCACGGAAAGTATTCGGCGGAAGAGGAGAAATTTCCCTGAATAGCTACCGCTGTAGTGCTGTTAAACGCGAAGCCGGCTATCTGCTGCGTGTACACCCCGCCCAGTATCGAGAAGGTGTCGCTACTCGGACCACTGCTGGACACACTCAATAGTCCGATGTACTGCCCATAGTTCGCTTCACCAAAGTAGACATACTTTCCGTCGGGCTCCACCCCCACACTCACCGGGTTGAAAGTGGTGCTGTTAGGTGCTGGAAGGTTGGTGAAGGTCTGCACCACCGTGTTAGTCGCTGTCGAAATGATGGAAATGGACGCCGACAGGTCGTTCGCAACGTAGACGTAGTCCCCGGCGGGCGACATCGCGAGACCAGCGGGCCCCGAATCGTAAAGCCCAATGGTACTGACCACCGAGTTCGTTGTCGTCGAAATCACGGACACGGAGGAGGCCAGTGGATCAGTGCTACTGCCGCTCCCGTCTCCGGTGAGGTTGGACACGTAGAGGTACTGACCGTTCGGCGTCACGGCGATACCGGAGGGACTGCCGCCCACCGCAATGGTGGCCACCACCGAGTTCGTCGCCGTCGAGATGACGGAGACGGTGTTCCCGAAGTAATTCGCCACGTAGACGTACTGTCCATTGGGTGATGCCGCCATCGCCCCCGGCTGTGAGAATCCAGAGATGGTGTCCACTACCGAGCTGGTGCTGAGGTTAACCACCGCCACGGTGTTGTTTTGACTGTTGGCCACGTACGCGAAATTGGTGGTCACTACGCCCGTGGCCGCGTGAGCGATCCCCGGCGTCGCGATGACACCAATAAGACTGGGCGCGGCGAGAAGCATTCCGAGTAGGCCCCGTACATATCCAGTGAGGTTTCTCCTCCACCCGGCTCGGCGTCCTCTCGAGTCACGCACCCGAGCGCCCCCTACTGTGAAGCTTTTTGATGAGGTCGTCACTGGTCACTCCTGGATTTCACCGAACGCACCAACCTACTCAATTGCAGTCTCGCCAGGTGAGGAGAGAGAACCTGAGCCTGAGAGGCTTTCTCAGTCGGTCCTCCGATGAACAGTCCCCTCTGTGTCGGCGGCCGATGTGCTTGCAGAAACCTGAGAAACAACTCAGCCAGTTATCCTGCGCCGCGACGAATTCAGGTGGTGTCGTCGATGTCCACGACTCCACGGGCCGAACTCGCTCACACCAGTTCGATTCCCTCACCTCTCGCGACGCCTCGTCAGATTAAGGACTCCTCGAATGTGAGGGGGGTCTGATCACTCTGCC
This sequence comes from Acidobacteriota bacterium, assembly GCA_018971385.1. GTDB lineage: Bacteria > Actinomycetota > Acidimicrobiia > Acidimicrobiales > RAAP-2 > RAAP-2. The sequence continues at coordinate 4,174 of JAGXAY010000108.1, forward strand.
CCAGCAGATAGAGATGGTGTCGTCGTCTACCGGCGACCACAACTCATCCATCGTTCCGGGCTCGGCGAGGTCGACGAGGTCGACGAGATGCCCGCGTCCGTTGCGGTTGCACGACTACAGCGACCAGTTCCCGGTGTCACTAGCGACGTGAATCGGGACGACGTCGTCACGTCATCATTCGGTGAGCGACTCGTGCCACGGACTCGACACGCCACGATG
>JAGXAY010000109.1 GCA_018971385.1 Acidobacteriota bacterium
GCGCGAGCAGGACCGGGCGGTAGGCCGGAGTGGAGGCGTAGAACGCTATCTGGGACCGCACCGCCCGACGGGCGACCTCGAAGGATCTCTCGTCCACCCCCGTCACCACGAAGGCCGAGAGGGACACCTCGGTCGGCCCGATTGGCGCCGAGGCGCGCTCTCGTCCCCGGGCGAGGGCGGGGGTGGTCACCTCGCGCAGGTAGTGGACGCTCGTGAAGGGGTGCACTAGGAGCCCCTCCGCCAACTCTCCGGCCACCTCGGTCATCTTCTCCCCCACCGCCGCCAAGTAGATCGGCGGCGAACCGTACGGAGAGGGCCCGGGATTAAAGAAGGGGGTCATCAAGGTGTGACGGTAGAACTCGCCCCGAAAGAAGAGCCGCTCCCCTTCGTGCCAGGAGGCCCATATCGCGCGCAGGGCTCGCAGGTACTCGTGCATACGGGCCGCCGGGTGACTCCAGGTCATGGAGTAGCGCCGCTCAATGTGTGGGCGCACCTGGGACCCGAGTCCGAGAAGGGACCGACCGCCCGAGAGGATGTGGAGGTCGTTCGCGAGAGTGGCCGTGACCATGGGCGAGCGCGCGAAGGCGACGGCGATACCCGTTCCCAGCTGAACCCGCGTCGTCGCCGGCGCCAGCGCGCAGAGGAGTCCGAAGGGGTCGTGTCCGGTCTCGCTGGCCCAGAGGGCGTCGTAGCCCTCACTCTCGAACTGCTGAGCGCGCTGCACCCACCCGTCGAGATCTCGTCCGAGATCGACGTCGACCTTCACCGTGTTCTCCCGTCTCACCGTCTCGCTAGTAGGGGTCGGCCCCCAACTGGCGGGTGATCTCGGTCGCGAGTCGCAGGCACGCGAGAGAGTCCTCGTGGGACTGCCAGGGGGACTCGAGCAGCCCCCGCGACACGTAGTCGGCGAAGGCGATGACTTGGTAGACGAGTCCCTCGTGGCGGGTGATACCCGACTCGTCTCGCCACCATTCGGTCGGGGCCCCGAGACCCGGACCATCGAAGCCCACCGCGGTCGGAAAGATGAACGGCGCCTCGAAGCGAATGACGCCCTCGGGTCCCGACACCGCCGCTTCGAGGGGCGAACTGGCGATACCGGAGACGGCGAAGACCGCACGGGCACCGGTGGCGTAGGTCAGTGTTGTCGTGGAGTCGGTGTCGATACCGGAGTCGAGAACCCGTCCCGTCGACGCGACCTCCACGGGCTCTCCGAGAAACATCTGAGAGAAGGCGATGGGGTAGATACCCATGTCCCAGAGGGGACTCCCGTGACCCTTCCGCCACATGCGCTCTTGGGACCGATTGTCCTCGCAGAACGAACTCAGGGCCAGGTAGGGCTCGCCGATCGCCCCACTCTCCACCAACTGTCGAGCCACGTCCGTTTGGGGCAGGTAGCGAGTCCACATCGCCTCCATCACCAGTCGACCCACCTCGTGCGCCCGGGCAAAGACTCGCTCGGCCTCGGCCACGTCTTTGGTGAAGGGCTTCTCCACGAGCACGTGCTTGCCCGCCTCCAGGGCGAGGAGGGCGGCCTGAGCGTGATCGTTCGGTTGGTTCGCCACGTACACGGCGTCCACGTCCTCCCTCGCGACCAGGTCCTCGTACCGGGTGTGCCAGGCCGCCACGTCAAAGCGCCGGGCGAACTCCTCGGCCCGTCCCGGTGTCTGTGACGCCACGGCGACGATGCGCTGGGTCGAGTTCTTTAGCACCGTCGACGCCCAGGAGGCAGCAATTGCTCCCGGTCCGAGGATTCCCCAGCGAAGCGGGGGGACGGAGGTCGGATCGGGTACTCGTGGTGAAGGAAGGGCCATGACCCACTGTAGGCAGACTCCGGTCGGCGTGGCGGAGTCTCGACAAAAGGACTTTGGGCCCCACTCGCGATGCCCCCGACCGTGCCCTCTCCACTACTGTTCGGCCGTGTGGGGGTTTCTCACCCCTGTGAGAATCGGAGTACCCGACTGTGTCCAGCCTCTCCCCCGATCCGACGCCCGTCGTCGACTCTTCGTCCCGATCACTGAAAGAGGTTCTGGACATCCTCCCGGAGTCGGTGTACGACAATCCCACCTGGCGGGGGCTGTTCTACTTCGGCCGAGACCTCCTGCTCTACGGCGCCGTGGTCACGGGACTCATCTGGACGAACAGTCTCATCCTCCAACTCGTCCTCGTCGGAGTCGCCAGCTGGGTTATTGCGGCACTCTTCATCGTCGGCCACGACGCGGCCCACGGTTCCCTCTTTCGCCACCGTCGCCTCAGCCGCTGGGTCGGGGTCGTGAGCTTCCTTCCCTCCCTTCACGTCTACGAGGGATGGGTCCTCGGTCACAACCGTATTCACCACGCCTTCACGGTGCGCGAGGGCTACGACTTCGTCTGGCACCCCCTGACCCCCGAGCAGTACCGGGGGCTCTCGCGAGCCGGCCGACTCCTGCACCACCTCGAGTGGTCCTGGGCCGGCACCGGGCTCTACTACCTCCACCGGGTCTGGGGATCGAAGATGATTTTCGCTCGCTTTCCGGCCCGGTGGGCCCGCGCCATTGGTCGCGATCGCCTCCTCGTCGCCGGATTCGCGGCCCTCAGTTCGGCCCTGCTCGCGGGAGTCGATCTCTCCCGAGGAGCGTCGGTGGCCAGTGCCCTGTGGCTCGTCGCGCGCGTGCTGGTCCTCCCCTTCCTCGGATTCTCGTGGATCATCGGTTGGGCCGTCCACGTCCACCACGTCGCCCCCGACATTCGGTGGTGGCGCCGGGCGGAATGGACCAAGTTCAAGGCCCAGATGGAGGGGACGACGGTTCTGCGCGCCCCGAAGGGCGCCAACTTCCTACTGCACTGGATCATGGTCCACGTGCCCCACCACGTCGATATGAGAGTGCCGATGTACCACCTCGAGGAGGCGGCCGCCGCCATCGAAGCGGCCTTTCCCGGGACCGTCATCGACAAGAAGTTGCGCTGGCGCGACTTCGTCGCCAACACCCGAGCGTGCAAACTCTACGATTTTGACGCCGGTCGCTGGATGACCTACGCCGAGGTCCGAACCTCCGCCTAGCGGCTGCTCGTCGTGGCGCCTCGCGTGAGACGCCACGACCGGCCCGTCATCGTCGACCCGGTGGGCGATCGCCCTCGTCGAAGGGGTCGTGACCACCGTGCGCTCTCCCGCGAAGAAAGCCGGTGAGCCCGGGTCGGCATCTCGTCCTCTGACTCACCACTCGCCCACCCGTTCTCCGGTGGCCGGGAGGACGATTCTCGGACGGTCGCGCTCGGCGACAGTTGCGCCGCTCACTCTCCCGTGGTCGGATCGGTTCCTCGAAGCACGGTTAGATCCGGGGGGCGTAACGAGTTGCCGAGGAGAGGGATGAGGTACGAGAAGAACGCGACCGACGCCCCGACGAACATCAGTACGAGACCGAGCAGACGCAGTGAGTGGTAGTAGCACGCCGCGCCACCCAGCGCCCCGAGCGCCACACCGATAAACCCACCCCTCGCTCCCATTCGAGCCATTCGATCCTCTCGAGTCACGAGGAGGGCCATGGCGGTCGCCCCGATACCGAGGAGTCCTCCCACGAGTCCGTGCGCCAGCGAGATTCCGACGGCCGAACTCGGCAGGTAGCCGTTCGGCCGATTGAACGGCACGGAGACCAACTCCACGAGCCCCGCGACAAATTCGAGGGCGACGCCGAGCATCATCGCGAGCCACGTCGGACGCCCGAACTGCGCTCCGTACCGGGCCGTCAGGTTCTCACCGGGCTCGTTTTCCCCCTTATCCGGAGTAACGTCCCCCCGGGTCGTGGCGGTCGCCTCCACGACGGCGACCGGGTCCACCCCTCCGGGAGCGCCGCGCACCAGGAGGTTGTAGGTCCAGAGCGCCATGACGACGTGCATGCCCGCCAGAGTGAGGACTCCCCTCACCGGTTGACCTCCGACGAGTAACCAGAGGTCGGGGAGGAAAAAAAATGCCGTCACCCCCAGGGCGAGTCGGAAGAAGAACCAGCGTGGGGCCGCGGAGATTCGACTCACCACGTACCACGCCGCACTGGCGCCCGTCACCCCGAGGACCGTGAGTGAGCCGTAGTCGATGAAGCGAAAGTGTGGGTAGCCCCGTAGTGAGGGTGTCGCGGTCGTTGCGATGTTCACGAGGGCGGCGTTGGCCGCGAGTGCACCAACGAGGGAGATAAGGAAGATGAGCACAAGACGTCGGAACGACGCCGGCCCGCGGGGCGACACCCCGTCCGAGTGACGACGCACCGAGTGCCGCTCGATGAAGGGCTCGTGGTCCATCTCCCCACACCCTAACGGCCGTGTCTCGCGCCACCTCCGCGGTTCGCGACCTCTCTACGAGGGACTACGCCACGTCCGCCACGCGAGCGAGTGCTCGTTCGGCCGCCC
>JAGXAY010000110.1 GCA_018971385.1 Acidobacteriota bacterium
GTCGCGCACCGAGTCATTGGCTCCACGATGCCCGTTCTCGAGGTACGCCTCGCGCCGGGACAGCGTGTGGTCTCACAGGGCGGCGAGATGTCTTGGATGAGCCCCTCGGTGACGATGTCCACCTCCACGTCGGGAGTGGGAACGTCGGGACTTGGCGGAATTCTTCGGCGGGCCCTCTCGGGTTCCTCTATCTTTCTCTCCTCCTTCGAGGTACGAGAGGGAACGGGGGTCGTCGCCTTCGCCACGAAGATGCCCGGTCACATCAAGGCGATCCACGTGGGGGCCGGGCGAGAGTTCGTCGTTTCGCGCCACGGCTTTCTCGCCGGCACTGAGGGTGTCACCCTGGCGGTGGCCGTCCAGCAGCGGCTGGGTGTGGGTGTTTTTTCTGGCAACGGATTCCTGCTTCAGCGCATCGCCGGCGAGGGAACCGCGTGGGTGGAACTCTCCGGAGAACTAGTGCAGTACGACTTGGCGGCGGGTGAATCCATTCTCGTCCACCCCGGTCACATCGGTCTTTACGACGGCTCGGTCACGATGGCCATCGAGCAGGTGCACGGTGTCACCAACATTCTCTTTGGAGCGGACACGCTCTTCCTCGTGCGCCTTACGGGCCCCGGATCGGTCTATCTCCAGACCCTGACGGTTCCGGGCCTGGCTCACTCTCTCGCGCCCTACATCCAGCCCGAAGGTAAGTAGGGAGAGAACGTTTCGCGAGCCGCGTACGCAGCCCCCGCCACAGTCCCCCCCGGGGGCGTGGGGCTGCGTCGCGGTGGACCGGCCGAATGGACCGGCGGCTCCCGCTGGGCGCCAACGCCCATCGTGCCACGTCCCTCGCCGTGGCGCAACTCTGCGTGTCCGTTGTCACGGCTTCGCCAATGCGTTACGTGGGCGTTACCGGACCCATGTCCGCAGATTGGTAAGATTTTCAGGCTTAGCCCGCGTTCGCGGGGAAGGGCGCCCGTGAACGACAACGAGGAGTGGTGATGAAGGTTCTGGTACTGGGTGGCGACGGTTTCTGTGGCTGGCCCACCTCACTGCACCTCTCGGACATCGGTCACGACGTGATCGTGGTCGACAACCTGAGTCGTCGGGCCATCGACCTCGAACTCGAAGTCGAGTCCCTCACCCCCATTCGTCCGATGGGCGAGCGCATCGCGGTCTGGAAGGAACTTACGGGCAAGGACATCGGGTTCGTCAACCTCGATCTCGCTCGCGAGTACGACCGTTTTGAGCAGTTGTTGCGCACCGAGCGCCCCGAGGCCATCGTTCACTTCGGTGAACAGCGCGCCGCTCCCTACTCCATGCGCTCGACGGCCGCCAAGCGCTACACCGTGGACAATAACGTCACGGGAACCCACAACGTTCTCGCGGCGATCGTGGCGACGGGCCAGGACATAGCGCTCGTTCACCTCGGCACCATGGGTGTCTACGGCTACGGCTGGTCCGGTTCCGCTCCGATTCCGGAGGGCTACCTGACCGTCAAGGTGCCGACCCCCGACGGGGACCTGGAACGGGAGATTCTCCACCCGGCGAACCCCGGCTCGGTGTACCACATGACCAAGACGCTGGATCAGCTCCTCTTCGCGTTCTACGCGAAGAACGACCGCCTGCGCATCACCGACCTGCACCAGGGAATCGTCTGGGGCACCCAGACGCCCCAGACGGCTCTCGACGAGCGCCTCATCAATCGCTTCGACTACGACGGTGACTACGGGACGGTTCTCAACCGCTTCTTGATGCAGGCGGCCATCGGGCACCCCCTCACCGTGCACGGAACCGGTGGCCAGACTCGAGCCTTCATTCACATTCGCGACACGGTGCGTTGCATCCAGATTGCCTTGGAGAACCCCCCGGTCGCCGGGGAGCAGGTCAAGGTCTTTAATCAGGTCACCGAGACGTACCGAGTCCGGGACCTAGCGAATTTGATCGCCTCTCTTACCGGTGTCGAGGTGGCCAACCTGCCGAATCCCCGTCAAGAGGCCGCCGAGAACGACCTCAACGTGGAACGGGAGCAGTTCGTGAAGTTGGGCCTCAACCCCACTCTGCTCAGCGAAGGTCTCCTCGAAGAGAGTCGGGACATCGCTCAGAAGTACCGGGACCGGGCGGACACCACCAAGATCATCGCCCGTTCGACCTGGCGTTCGGGGATGGAAACCTCCCCCGACCTCGTCGCGAAGTAGACCGCAACGCCCGCGGCGTGTGAAACTGCGGGTATGAGTTCGATCTACGAGTACATCCGTCACCCTCGCGCGGCCGAGTTGCGCGAGAAGGGGCCGGTCACCACCACCGTCATGCGTCGGGTCAATCACCCGAACCCCTTCGTGCGCTTTAACGCCCGCTTCGGCCTCGTGATTACCCTGGCCGTGGGAACGATGTGGTGCGCCTACGCCTTCTCGATTCTCGCCCTCTTCGCGTTGCCCTCGGCTATCCATCAGGGGACCTACTTCGTCATCGTGTGGCTGTCGTCGAGCTTCTTGCAGTTAGTCTTGCTGCCGATCATCATCGTCGGCCAGAACATTCAGGCCAAAGCCGCCGACCGGCGCTCGGAGGACACCTACAAGGACGCCGAAGCGGTCCTGCACGAAGCGGCCGAGATTCAGACGCACCTGCTCGCCCAGGACACCGCGATTGCCGATATCTTGACGCGACTCGAGGCTCTCACGAAAGAAGCGGAGGCGTGACCTGGTTGCTCACCCTCACGGTGGCCAATCCGCACCGCGGGCAGATTCTGCCTCTGGCTCGCGTCATTGTCTTGATGGTGCCGGTGGGAGCGCTCGCCTTCTACGTCTTCGTGGTGCGTGCCCGCAAGCGCTAGGACCCTGGCGCCTCGGTGGGGTGCGAGATGTCACGGCTGAGAGGCTTTTCAGGATGATTGAGGCCGCAGAGGGGGCCGACGTCGACGTCCTTGACGAAGACTCCCCCGCTCTGTAGGGTCTGGCGAGGCGCCGTCACGTGAGCCGTCTGGCTCCCGGGATGGTAGTGGGGGAGTCGTATGTTGGGTGGTGCACAACGTCGTGTCGCCGTCGTGAGCATGGTGCTCGTTCTCGCGAGCGTGGTGGTGCCGCTCGTGACGTCGCCCCCCCGAGCCGGAGCCGTCGTGGCGTCGTCGACGAGCTGGGTCCAACTCGCCACTCGGTCTCCATTGCCGCGTGAGGGTGCGGCGATGGCGTACGACTCTGCGACCGGCACCGTGATTCTCTTCGGGGGACTGAGCGGAAGTCAGTACCGGAACGACACCTGGAGTTGGAGTGGAACGTCGTGGACTCAACTCACTCCGGCGACGAGTCCGTCCCCACGAACGGGTGCGTCCATGGTATTCGACCCAGAGACCGGAGACATCGTGCTCTTCGGTGGTGAAAGTAGCGGAGTGAGTCTCTCGGACACGTGGGTGTGGAATGGAGTGACCTGGACGAACGTCACCCCGACGACGAGCCCCACCGCCCGTTACGACGCCGCGATGACCTACGACGCCGCCACGAGCAGTGTCGTGCTCTTCGGGGGATTCAACGGGTCCTTTTTGGGTGACACCTGGACGTGGAACGGCACGACGTGGGCGCAACTCTCGCCGGCCGCGAGTCCCTCCCCTCGCTACCTGGCGTCGATGGTCTACGACGCCGCTACGAATGACGTCGTGTTGTTTGGAGGATTGGACCACAGCGGAAGTCCCTTGGGTGACACCTGGACGTGGAACGGCACGAACTGGACGTAACTCTCGCCGGCGACGAGTCCGAGTCCCCGCGACGGCGCCTCGGTCGTCTTCGATTCCGCGTCCTCTGGGGTGGTCTTGTTCGGGGGATCGACCTTGACCGGCGACACCTGGACGTGGAACGGCACGAACTGGACGCAACTCTCGCCGGCGACGAGTCCGGGCGCGCGTACGGATGCCGCTATGGTCTTCGACTCGGCCACGGGCGACGCGTTTCTCTTCGGGGGATACGCCGGCGCCTACCTCGGCGACTCGTGGAACTGGAATGGTGCCACCTGGACTCAAGTGGCACCCAGCCTCACCCCATCGGCTCGCGCCGGAGCGGCTCTCGCGTACGACCCAAGTACGGGAGACGTGGTCCTGTTCGGGGGATACGCCAACGGGTCCTACGAGAATGACACGTGGATCTGGAACGGCGTGACCTGGACTCAACTGTTCCCGCCCACGAACCCGTCGGCTCGTGGTTTCGCCGCGATGACCTACGACCCTCAGACGAAGAACCTTCTCCTCTTCGGGGGGCTCACGGCGAGCGGGACAGTGGGTGACACCTGGGCGTGGAATGGATCCACCTGGACTCTTCTCACCCCCACGTCGAGCCCTCCGGCCCGTGACGACGCGTCGATGACCTACGACGCCGCG
>JAGXAY010000111.1 GCA_018971385.1 Acidobacteriota bacterium
GCGGCGAATATGTCCATCCCCCGACGAAGTGGACCCCGCGGCGAGACGTTCCCCCGAGCGAACGCTTCCCACGGAGTGATAAGTCCCTGGGACTGACGATGTTCCACCACCTCACGCTCCGCATCCCAGAGTGGAGTGTCCAACAACTCACCCAGTTCATCGCCCCGGTACGCAACCCACGTAGCGAGACGTTGACCCCGGCGTCGAGCACTGTCGGGGTCGAGGCGACCAGTATCCAAAAGAGAAAGTCCGAGAGCCCGGGGACTCCACGCCTCGTAGTCAGCCGGTGTGTCGTAGAGGGCGTACGCCAGGAGCCGCGGCCAGTAAATCGTAAAGAATTGGGCGACCACACCCGAGGACCCCTCGCGTTGCGGGTTCGCGAGATATCGCTCCAGCCACCCAGAGACCGATGCCGAAGGCACCACCACCGTCTCAAAATCGAACGGTCCGCCAGGACGACGATGCTCCGCGAAGTCGGCGGCCAACTCCCCTAGGTGGGCTCCTCGCACGAATCGACTCAGCGCCACCCCCTGAGACTATCGAGGGGGACCGACATAGTCCTTGTTGGCTAAAAGTCGATTAAGAAGCCCCGAAGGCCTTAGAAAAGTCCCAAAAAGTACCCCTAGCATGGAAAACAGAGGAGATGGAAATGCGTCGGCTGCTCTTAACGGGGATGGTGATGGGAGCTGGACTCGTCACGTCCGCTTCGGCCACTTCTGCGGGAGCGTCGACGTCCATCCCGTTGCAAATACCCCTCGCCACTGCCGCCCATATTCTCGGACATAACTGCCACGGAATCCAGCAGCAAGATTTCGCGAGCACTCTCGACGCTGAAGATGGTGCGGTATTCGGGGCGGTCTACCTTCAAACAACGTGTGGGCTCGGCTCATCCGCCACGGTCTACCGGACGTGGGTCTCGGCACGTTGGTCGTACTCCGGAGGCCTGGAAGCCATCGGACCGATGTTTAACCCCCCGTCATCAATCACGACGAGCGCTCGACACGCCGACGACTTTGGGAACATCCTCAGCGACACGGTCTCAGGACCTTCTGGTTGCACGGTGGTGGCCGTCGCAACGTGCCACTATCGAGCGTCGCTCCAGTTTTCGGCGATTCCTAAGCCCACCCACCTCGCGGTCCAGCAATCGGGCGACTCTCTCGTCGCTTCCTGGACCTCGGAAGATCCTGGTGCTGGTCTCAACGTCGTCACCGTGTCGATGCCGGGTCGAGTTCTTCGCCTCACGACGGCGAACGAGAGGATTGTCATTCCGGGGATTGTTCCCGGGACGCGCTACTCCATCAAAGTGTCGAGTCTTCCCCTCGGGCACGGCGTGACAGATCGTGAAGGCGAATCGGAAAGTGCCTCGACCGTCATCGTGTCACAGCCCGCCACCATCGTGGCAACTCCCCCTAGTTCGGTTTCCTCCGACGGTGCCGACAGCCAGCGTGCTCGTATTTCGTGGTCGGGCGGGATATCGGGGAACAGCCAGTCCGATGTGCAACAGATTCGCTTCTACTCATCCGCGTCCAGCGCCACACCAGTGGCCACCGTCACGGTGTCGGGTACGGCCCATACGTGCCATGCGCCGAGCGCGGGGACTCACTGGTGGGTGTCGTTACGCACTCACAACCAGGCTGGCTGGAGCCCCTGGTCCGGGCGAGTCCAGGTAGTCGTTCCGTCGACGAGTACCGATCACTAACTCTCTGTGTGCGACTTGTCGTCCGAGACGACAAAAGCCCGCATCGAGAGTGAACCCATCGTGCACCCTTCCACCAGAGTGGACACACGGGAACCATCGTGATCAGCGAGTCCCGCGAGATACGCCAGGGGGAGAAAGTGGTCGGGCGTGGGAACTGCGAGATGGTAGTCATCACTCCCGCGCAGGTCCCCGAGAGAGGTCGGTTGACCCATCATGATGCGGGTGGCGTCCGCGTCAAAACGCTCCGCCCAGTCGTATCCTTCGTCCGGGGATCGCCAGGCGATAGCGCGAAGGTTGTGAACAATATTGCCCGAACCAAGAATCAATACTCCTTCGTCGCGCAGTGACGACAAACGAGCTCCCAGGTCGAGGTGATAGTCGAGGGGTTTAGACGCATCAATGGCTAATTGCACCACGGGAACGTCGGCGTCGGGAAACATGTGGGCGAGAACTGACCACGTGCCGTGGTCGATACCCCACGTCTCGTCATCCAGACCAACCCACACCGGATCCACCACCTCGGCCACTCGTTGGGCGACCGCGGGAGATCCGGGGGCGGGATAGTCGAAATCCGCCAGTTCTTGCGGAAAGCCGTAGAAGTCGTGGATAACCCTCGGCCGACTCATGGAAGTGACGACGGTGGCATTGATATACCAGTGGGCCGAAATCGCGAGAATGGCGCGGGGCCGCTCCAGAGACTGTCCAAACTCTCTCCAGGCCCGGGTGTAACGATTGTCCTCGAGGGTGTTCATTGGACTACCGTGGCCAACGAAGACTGCCGGAGTGCGTGACACGAGTCCTCCTTTTAGTTGACATGTCTACTATACCACAACTAGATGAAACTTCAACCAACGCTGTAGGGTGGGAGAGTGAGTAGCCGCTGGCTGAATTCTGAGGAGTTGGCGACCTGGCGAAGCGTGTCGCTGATGCAGCTCCAACTCAACGCTCGACTTAATCAAGGTCTGGCCGACCACGGGGTGTCGCTACAGGACTACCTCGTGATGGCGTCCCTCTCTGATCGCCCCGACGGCCGGTGTCGCATCGTGGAGTTGGCGCGAGAACTGGGATGGGAGAAGAGTCGCCTTTCCCACCACCTCTCACGCATGTGCGATCGCCGGCTCGTTGAGAAGGCGCCCTGCCCCTTAGACCAGCGAGGAGTTTTCGCGGTACTCACGGAAACGGGTCGTGAGCTCCTTGTTCGAGTCGCGCCCACCCACGTACGAGACGTCCGGCACTACTTCATCGATCTCACTACTCCCGAGGACCGTCGCCACTTGCGACGTGTTGCTGACGCAGTTCTCGAGCAGCTGGCTGGAGAACCATCCGACACGTAATCGTCATATTGATGCCTGTAAATTAGTGGAATGGCGACGCGTCACCTCGATTCGCCACGGTGGCGAGGAGTGCTGTCACCCACCATCGCGTTTCTCGTTGTCGCCCTGCTCGGATTTGCCACCCTGGCAACGTGGTCACTGACCGATCCCCTGGTCTCGGCTCCCGACGAACAGAGCCACATCATTACTGCGGTCGCCCGTGATCACTTCAGCGTGGCAACGCCTACCGCGGGAAACAAAGTCACCGTTACCGTCACCGTCCCCGCCTCCATCGCCTACACCACGGTGTATCCCGACTGTTGGCACTTCTACACCCAAATTCCCGCGACGTGTTCCCAGCCCTTCCCCACATCACAAACCCCGACGGTAATCACGACGTACACCGATCACTACCCACCGCTCTACTACTCGATTGTGGGAGTAGCGAGTTGGTTCTCCGAGACCACCGGAGGCATGTACGCGATGCGCCTCATTAGCTCCCTCCTCGGGGCCATCATGCTGGGGCTCGCGGCCTTCGCCATTGCCAAGTGGAGTCGTCGTCGGGGAACCTGGCTCGGACTCATCGTGAGCCTAACCCCACTCACTTGGTTTCTCTCGTCCTCAGTGAATCCCAGTGGATTCGAAATAATGACCGCTATTGCTTTTTGGACGCTGGTCGCCATCTGGGGACTGGAATATCGAGAGAAAGCTCCCCGAGGGCTCGCCATCATGATGGCCGTCGTCGCTAGCGTCTTCGTGCTTATTCGCGGGCTCTCTCCCGTGTGGGTAGCCCTCGGCGCACTCTCGTTGGTTCTCCTCGTCGGACCCGTGCGGCTCTTTCAGCAGGTCCGTCACTCGCGACTCCTACAGATTGTCGCCGGAGTCATATTCGCCGCCGCGTTGGTTGCTACGGCGTGGATTATCACCCAGGGAACCCTCAACATTCTGCCGGTGGGAGCTCCGGTTACAAAGAACGACAGCCTCCTCACCATCATTCATCTCGTCCTCAATACGGTTCAGTTCTGGATCCGTGAGTCGGTTGGGGTCCTCGGATGGGTCGACACCACACTCCCTCACGAGGTCTATCTCGCCTGGTACGGAGTTGTCCCCTTCGTTGTGATCGTCGCCCTCGTGCGGGGGCGATGGATGGAGAGGTTTGTTGTCGCCGGACTCGCTGGACTCGCCGTCGCCATCCCCGTGACCCTCGTCTCCCTTCACGCGCGCCAATTGGGCATCGTCTGGCAGGGTCGTGACTCCATGCCACTCGCCGTGGGGGCGGTCATTATGGCCTGCGCCGTGGCAACACCCCCCGGTCCCCAGCGGG
>JAGXAY010000112.1 GCA_018971385.1 Acidobacteriota bacterium
CACCGAAATGGGGCGACTGGGCGCCTTGCCTTTATGAAGCGACACGTGGTTCACCGACGTGTGGTTCACCTTCTCGTGGGCAACGGACTTCGCAAAAGCGGAGGGGGCCAGGGCGACCACTCCCGCGGCGACGAGTCCCGTTGACGCAATCGCGAGCGATCCCGTCTTGAGGAACTTCGCCTTCAACGTTTGGGGCATGATGTCTCCTTTGGTGGGCCGTAGCCTCTCTGCGACCCGGAGTCAGACTCTCAGGAGTCCATGAAGAATGGGTGGGGGAGTCCTAAGGGATGGCTAAGAGAGCCCCCAACTCCTTCACAACTCCGACTGTCGTGACATATCGGCGCCTGTTCATCTCCCTACGACGTCGCCAGGGCCACGACGGAACGCGCGGTCGCCACGAGGAGGTGACCATCGCCAAAGCCCGGGGTCGGGAAGTGGTTAGCCAGTCGGGAGAGGCGAAGGGAGGACTCGACGTGCCCGGACGTCGGATTGAGTGCGAGGAGGGTTCCGTCCCCGGAGAGGGTGAGTACCTGGGTGTCCGTAAGAACAGGGGAGTCACCGCCCTCGCCACTCGACCACAGCACTCGGATCGTCGCGGGCGTGAGGTTTTCCGTCACGGCCACCAGTCCGCCGAGACAGGGTAAATAGGCCACGTGTCCCCGCGTGGCGATTCCACCGTCCATGTTTCCCGGACAGGCGCTCACCTGGGCGAGTTGGCCCCCTATTCCTCCGAGGTGATGGCGCGAGAGCAAGTAGGCCACGCCGGCCTTACCGGCGGCGATAACGGATCCGTCGTTCATGAGCGCGGGGGAGGTGGAGAGATCGGCGTCGGCCGCGTTCTGCGCACTCCAATCAGTCGGCGCGAAGAAGTGACGCAGCGTCATGCGGGGAGAAAGTTCGAGAACGGCGTCACTTCGGTCGTAGGGGCCACTCGGTGACGTGACCGACCCGTTTCCCGACTCGACCCAGATGTTGCCGGCGGCGTCGACGACGGGTGCGGCCGCCCCCATCCACACGGCACCCTCTCGTTGGTGGGCCGTCGCGTCAATAGTGAAGATTCGTGGAGCTCCGCCCAATTCGGGCACACTAACGACCCGGCCTCGGTAGGGACCGCAGTCACCGGAGTTGCCCCCGAAGCCGAAGACGACCGAGCCCCGATCGAGCGTGAGAGCGGTGCGTTGCAAGAGAGCGGTACTGAGGGCGCCACGGGGATCCACGTTTACCGCGAGACGGGGTGCGCCGGTCGTCGTCGAGAGGCCCACGAGTCGGTGGACGTCGCGAGTACCCACTCGGAGAAAGGCCACCGCGAAGAGTTCGTGGCGGACGGGATCGATGACCGGTGTTCCGGTCACCCCGATGGTCGGGGTGATGTCGCCACAGCTGAGGTCACTCGCCGCAACCGGTGCGCCGAGGTGGGTGCGCCAGAGAATGCGGCCGGTGCGAGAGGAGAGGGCGTACACCGAGTCGTTCTCGGTCGCTACGTAGACCCGTCCCTCAAAGACGAGGGGTTGGCCGAAGAGGTCCCCGTCCAGTGGGGAAGAGGTCCAGGCGAGGCTCTTCAGTGACACGCCACTTACGGGAATCACACCAGTACTGAGCGCTCCGCCGTGGTACTGGGTCCACTCCACGGGCCCGCCGTGGGCACTCGCGACCTCGACGGTGTCGAGTGAGAGGGTGGACAGGCCGAGCACGAGAGCGACGACGACTCCCCAACGGGGAACGCTGCGTAACCGCATCACGAATGTCTCCTTCGGGCCGGGTGGTGAGGGCAACGGGTCGCGGTCACCCTAGTGGCGCAACTCCCTGATTGGGGCGACGTTCCGGTCGATGTGAAGAAAGTTGGTAGTGAAGGAGGAGGTATCCGTTGGACGATGTTCTACTGGTGATCATCTATCTGGTCACCGAGAGGGAGTTGAGGAGTCGGCGGCCGGAGCCGAGGGTCCGGGGCGCTACGACCAGATGGAGTTCGTCGACGAGGGACGACTCCAGCCGTTGGCGAGCCACGGTGAGGCTGGCGTGAACTCCGATGTCCCCGACCGAAGTGTGGCGGAGCCTCTCGACCGTCGACGCGAGAGGCTCCGCCATGGCGCTCGCGTTGCTCCAGAGTTACAAGGTCGAGGAACTCAACCGGCTATCGAGTTCGGGTTGCTTCTTCTCTGGGCTCGACGATCCCCACTCCTCAGCGAGCAGGCTGAAGGAACGAACTCGGGCGTCGAGGGAGTGGACGCGAGTTGAGATCATTAATTCTTGAGCTCCGGTGCGCGAGGCGAGGGTTCTAAGTTTCTGAGTCACCATCTCCGGGGCACCAATCGCGTGCGTCGCGAGGGCGTCGCGGACGAACGCCGTTTCACTCGCGCTCATCGTGTAGGCGGCGGCCTCGTCGGGCGAGGGGAGGGGACCAGGGCGACCCTGTGCGCGCTGGATGAGGTTGAGCGCGTTCGAACCGGCGAGCCACTGAGCCTCGAGTTCGTCGGGAGCGCAGATCACCGAGGCTGCCACCATGAGGTACGGAGATTCGAGGAATCGTGAAGGCCGGAAGGTGTCGTGATAGAGCCCCACAGCCTCGTCAAGGAGCGCGGGAGCGAAGTGGTACGCGAAGGAGAAGGGGAGACCGAGGTGGGCGGCCAACTGGGCGCTGTAGGTTGAGGACCCGAGTAACCACACTTCTGGTAGGTAACCGGCCCCCGGAGTGGGGGCGGGGTGGGGAGGCGATTCACGCGGTATGAGGTACTCGATCAGTTCGACCACGTCGTGGGGGAATGAGTTGGCGTGGAGGTCCGAGTCACGACGCAAGGCGCGCGCGGTGACGTGGTCGGTGCCCGCGCGCTCGGCCGAGTCCGAGGTCGATGCGTCCCGGGTGGAGTGCTTCGAGGGTGGCGAACTGCTCGGCGATGACGAGGGGGGAGTGGTTGGGCAGCATGACACCACCCGAACCCAGTCGGATTCGCGAGGTGGCACTCGCCAGGTGAGCGATCAGCACCGCGGGTGCCGAACTCGCGACGGCGGCCATGGCGTGGTGTTCAGCCACCCACAACCGTTTGTAACCCAGCTGTTCGGCCTTCACGGCCATCTCGGTGGTCTCGCGCAGAGCGTGGGCCGGTGTGGAACCCGACGCCACGGTGGCTAGATCAAGGACGGAGAGGCTGGTAGTCACCGTTTCACCTTATGGCCGGCCCCCGCCGGCTACTCCGGCGACCACCGACTACTGGTAGCCCACTACTGCGTGGGGACGGTAGTGGGCTTCCAATGCCGCAACCTCTGAATCGTCGAGGTGGAGGGAGAGGGCCGCGACCGCGTCGTCGAGGTGGTGGGCTTTCGTTGCGCCCACAATCGGACTCGTGACAACCGCCTTGGAGAGCACCCAGGCCATCGCGATCTGAGCCGGGGCGACCCCACGGTTCCGAGCGATCTCAAGGACGGCGTCCACGATCGGCTTGTCGACGTCACTGTAGAGCGTGCGTCCAAAATCGTCACTCTCGGAGCGCTCGGTGGAGGTGTCCCAGGGGCGCGTCAGGCGGCCCCGGGCGAGGGGGCTCCAGGGAATCACCCCAACGCCCTGGTCCGCACAGAGGGGCAGCATTTCTCGCTCCTCTTCGCGGTAGAGGAGGTTGTAGTAGTTCTGCATCGACACGAAGCGGGTCCAGCCGTGCAGATCGGCGAGGTAGAGCGCCTGGGTGAACTGCCACGCGTGCATGGAGGACGCTCCGAGGTATCGGACCTTGCCCGCCCGCACGAGATCGTGCAGCGCTTCGAGCGTCTCCTCGATGGGGGTCGTGTAGTCGAATCGGTGAATCTGGTAGAGGTCGACGTAGTCGGTGCCGAGCCGGCGAAGGCTGTTGTCGATCTCTCGCATGATGGCCTTGCGCGAGAGTCCCTCGCCGTTGACGTCGGAGTGCATACGACCGTGGACCTTCGTCGCGATAACGACCTCGTCACGAGGAACCATCGATAGCAACGTCGCTCCCGTGATCTCCTCGGACGTTCCGTCGGAGTAGACGTTGGCGGTGTCGAAGAAGTTGATCCCCGCATCTAACGCTTGTCGGAAGAAGGGGCGAGCGTCGTCGAGATTGAGAGACCAGGGTTGGCGACCTCGGTGGGGTATGCCGTAACTCATGCACCCGAGGGTGATGCGCGAAACTTTGAGCCCGGTTCGTCCAAGGGTGGTGTACTCCATCACCCCAATCTACGTCTCGCCGTCCACGGCGTCCGACTCGCGTTCTCGATGGTCGATGGTGGAATAGAGACTTGGTCCCAGGTACCATGTGCCCTCGTGCAGTTCGTGGCCTTGTTGCGTGGCGTCAATGTCG
>JAGXAY010000113.1 GCA_018971385.1 Acidobacteriota bacterium
CCTCTAAGAAACTCGGGGCGGTTCATTCACGCAAATCTCGACCGAAACGACAGAATCTTTCAAATCGCGCAAAAGCCCACAAACGCCCAAGAAGTTTCTAGCACGGCGAGGGCGATCCCGATTGTGATGTCCGTACAATGGTCATTCAAATCGGCGACGTGGTGATGATGATGTCCGTCAGTGAGGGGCTAAGTCACTATTCGTCAACAGCAATGACCTACCACCACACGCTCTCGTAAGTTCCCCTCGCGGATAACATAATCTCAAAAACCGGCGTGCGCCAGCACCTCGCCGGCCACGAGTAACGGTGCGCGAGGCACGTGCCGTAGGGCGAGTGCGATGGCGTCGCTCGGACGCTCGTCGCTCACCTCAGGTCCCGAACTCGTCATGAGATGGACCTCGGCGAAGAAGACACCATTCTCCTGCCGCGTGACGACGGCGCTCACCACTTGAGCTCCGGCCCGGGCGAGTAGATCCAACGCAATTTCGTGGGTGCTCGGACGAGGTCGCGACTCACCCCGGGCGACTCGCCAGACCTGCTGGGCATCAGTGAGGGCCACCGGAATGGCGAGGGTCCGTCGCGCCCCTTCGGCTTCACGCAGAAGGAGAATCCCCGCCTGGCGGTCGTAGTCGTAGGTGACGTCGAGGAGATCGACGATCCGCGTGTCGCTCATCAGGCGCGCCGGCGCGACACCGAGAGCACCACTCCCCCGGCGGCGTAGAACACCAGCGTCGCCGAGCCCCCGTAACTGAGGAGGGGCAGCGGAATACCGGTCATCGGCATCAGCCCCATCGTCATGCCGATGTTCTCGAAGACGCTGAAGGCGTAGAAGACGAAGATACCGATGGAGAGGAGTTGACCCATGGTGTCGCGGGCGTGGCGACCGGTCATCCACATCCGCCAGGCGACAAAGCCCATCAGGAGGACGGCCCCCACCGATCCAATGAAGCCCAGTTGCTCCCCGATGGCGGTGAAGATGAAGTCGGTCTGCTGCTCGGGCACGAAGCCGAGAACGGTTTGCAGACCCTTGAAGACCCCGGCGCCGTAGAGGCCGCCCGAGCCGATGGCGTTCTTCGCGTTGTCGACCTGGTAGATGAGGTTGTAGAGGGCGGGGTTCGTCGAGTTCTGGTTGAAGAAGGCGATGAAGCGGTCCAGCTGGTACTTCTTCAAGAAGTCGAGGAAGATCGCCGAGGCGACGCCGGCCGAACCGGCGAGGGCGAGAAAACTCATGAACCGGGGGGGCACCCCGGCGACGACCAGCATGGCCCCGACGACGAGCACGATAATAATCGCCGTTCCGAGGTCCGGCTGGGCGACGATTAGTACCAGGGGAACTCCGGCCATCATGAGGAGTCGCGCCACGTCGTACATGCGAAGGCCCTGGGGGCGCCGCTCGCAGTAGGTGGCGATCGCTAAGACGAGAAAGAGGACGGTGAACTCGGAGGGTTGAATCGTGATGAAGCCGAGGGAGTACCAGCGCTGAGCCCCGAGGGCGCTCGAACCCACCACGTAGACCCCGAGGAGCGACAGGATACCCCCCACGTAGAAGGGGGTCGCCAGGACGTCGAAGCGGCGGTAGTCGAAGCGGGAGATGATGTACATCACCGCGATGCCGAGCACCACGAAGGGACCTTGGCGATCGAGGTAGTAGTGGGAGTTGTACCCCTGGGTGGCGAGGGCCACCTTGGTGGCCGAGTAGACCATGAAGGCCCCGAAGAGTCCGAGGAGGGAGAGTCCCCCGAAGAGTCCGTAGTCCATGTGGTCCTTCGGACGGTCCGAGGTGGCGATGCGCGAGACCAGGGTGTCGGTCACCGGATCACCTCGAGCAGGTCGGCCCCCGTGAGGTCGCCCCCCCACCACCAGCGCATCTGGGCGGCCGCCTGGTGGGCGAGCATCGGCAGACCGTTCACGACCCGGCACCCGAGCGCGAGGTGCTGGCTCATCCACTCCGTCTCGCGGGGCTCGTAGGCGATGTCGACGGCCGCGGTGTCGTGGGTGACGCCCTGCATGACGGCCGCCGTCGCGATGCGCGACCCCACCGGAATCGTGTTGACGATGAGCTCCACCGGACGGTAGATCACCATGTGGTCGACCACGTTGGGATAGCGCGCGACGAGGCTGTTCACCCGCTCCTCACTGCGCCCGTGGAGGGCGATGGAGGAGACCCCGGCGTGCACCAGGGCGCTCACGATGGCGCTCGCCGCTCCCCCGGCGCCGAGCACGACGACGTGGGCCCCGTCGACATTCAAGTTCCACTCGGCCCGTAACGCCGCGATGAAGCCCTCCCCGTCGGTGGAGTTCGCGTGGATCTCCCCGTCACGTAGGAGAAGGGAGTTGGCCGATCCGCACTCTCGGGCCGAGGGCTCCACGTGGTCGGCGACCTCGAGGGCGTCCCCTTTAAGCGGCATCGTGACCGAGAGGGCGTCGAAACTGGAGCCGAGCAGTGAGCGTAGTCGAGCGGTCTCACCCGCCCCAACCTCCACCTTCTCGGAGTGCCCGGACAAGCCGTAGGCCAAGAGCCCGGCTTCGTGGAGAGCCGGTGAGAGGGAGTGCTCGATGGGTGAACCCACCACCCCGAGGCGCCACTCACTCATACGCCGTTCGCCTTCGCCCGCGCCTCGTTGGCCAGCTGTTCGGCGTAGGTCGTAGAAAACGCCATCGTGCCCTGTTTATCCACCACTACAAAATACTGCCAGGGCCCCGGCGGGGGGTTCAGCATGGCGGCGAGGGCCACCGGAGAGACGACGCAGATGGGGGTGGGGGTGAGTCCGGCGTAGAGGTAGGTGTTGTAGGGGCTGTTCGTCTGGAGCATGGCCGGGGTCACGGTCCCCCCGTCACGACCCAGGGCGTAGAGCACCGTCGAGTCCATCTGGAGGGCGTCGTGGCGGGCCAGTCGGTTGAGAATCACCCGAGCGACCTTGGGCATGTTGGAGGGGTAGTAGCCCTCCTTCACCACGATCGAGGCTCCCGTGAGGAGTTGGTAGGCGCTTAAGCCGAAACGCCGGGTGGTGGGGGTGAGTCCCGCGGCCCGGGCCTCGGCGTTGAAACTGGTCCGCATCTGGGCGACCAACTCGCTGGCGCTCTCGCCGGGCGGGATGACGTACTCGCCGGGACCCACCAGTCCCTCGAGGGAGTCGTTCGCGGGGTGGTAGGGCGAGACGGCCGCCGCGGCGGCGAGGGCCGAGGAGAACTGGGCGGCGTAGGTGGCCCCGAGTTGACGGACGAGGTCCTGGCGCATCTCGGGAAGGGTGAGTCCCGGCACGACGTCCAGCGTCGCCACGTTCGGGCCCGCACTCAACTGGCCGCGAATACTCGTAAAAGTGGACCCCTGTCGTAGGGAGTACCCACCGGGCAGGACGAGGGGTGAACCCTGCACCAACGTGTCGAGGTCGAACGCGAAGGCCGACGAGATGACGCCCGCACTCTGGAGGCGTCCGGCGATGGTCCGCAGTGAGTCACCGGGTTGCACGACGACGATGACGGCGCGACCCGGTCCCCCGAGGGGATAGGCCTGGAGGAGGAACCACCCCACGGGCAGAAGCACCACGACCGCGAGAACGCTCGCGGCCAGTCGCCACCACCTACTCAGCACGTCGCGACTCCAGGACGAACTCCAGCAACACGACGGCCGCGGCCGAATCCACCCGGGAACGCTGCTCCTTCGCCGAGACGCCGGCCTCGCGCAGGTGTCGGGCCGCACTCGAGGTGGTGAGGCGTTCGTCGACCTGGATGACCGGGACGTCGACGGCCTCTTCGAGCCCCCGGAAGAAGTCGTCCGCCATCTCGGTGGAACTGGTCGCCGATCCGGCCAAACTCACGGGCCGACCGACGACCACGAGTTCCACCTCCTCTTCTCGACACAAGTCCTTCAGAGCGTCCCGTATCTGGGCGTCCACCACGAGGGCCGGTCGGGGAAAGGCCATCGTCTCACCCGAATCGGAGACGGCCACGCCGCAGCGACGCGTCCCCGGGTCGAGGGCCAAGATGCGGGCCACGGGGCGACCTAGAGCTGGCCGGCGCGAAGCAGCAGGTCCTCGAGACCCTCCGCTCGACGTCCCCCGGCCAGGGCGAGAGTCGTAGAGCCCCCGCCGCCCCCGCCCACGAGGGCGGCGAGCTCCTTCACCGTGGCGACGGCGTCTCGTTCCCCGTCGCTCGCGACGACCACGGCGACCTTGTCCTCGACTACTCCGGCGAGCACCACCAGGCGTCGACCACGTTGCTGGAGACGCTGGGCCAGGCTCCGCAGTTGATCGCCGGCGTACCCGTCCACTCGGGCGACGATCCGGTCCCCC
>JAGXAY010000114.1 GCA_018971385.1 Acidobacteriota bacterium
GTTAGTGGAGGCGGCGATGGCGACGGCGGGGCCCGCGACGTTAGGGGAGCGCACCAGCGAGCGACACCACTGGGTTTCTGAGGATCTCGTCGAGGAGTACTCCCACCACGTTCTCGAGCGCTTCGCCCCCGGTCACTCCGACGTGCGTATCGCCTACACCCCCCTCCACGGAGTGGGGGGATCGCTCGTGACGGATCTGCTCTATCGGGCGGGCTACTCGCACGTCCACGTGGTCCCCGAGCAGTTTGCCCCCGACGGAAATTTTCCTACGGTGGCGTTCCCGAATCCGGAAGAGCCGGGAGCTATGGATCTCGTTCTCGCACTGGCGCGAGAACGAGAATGCGATCTGGTGATCGCGAACGACCCCGACGCCGATCGCGTGAGTGTCGCCGTGCCGGACCGGGGAGGGGAGTGGCGCCAACTTCGGGGTGACGAAGTGGGCTGGCTCCTCGGGCACCAGGCCCTCACCCAGTGCGGGGCGGGCGACGTGGTGGCGACCACCATCGTGTCCTCCGGCCTGCTCGAACGAATGGCCCGAGCGGCCCACGTCCCGTGCGCGCTGACGCTGACCGGTTTCAAGTGGGTGGCCAAGGCCAACGGACTCGGTCGCCTGGCCTTCGGGTACGAGGAGGCGCTCGGTTACGGAGTCGATTCTCTGGTGGGTGACAAGGACGGGGTGTCCGCCGCGCTCGCCTTCGCCCGACTCGTGCACGATCTGCGGACGACGGGGCGCACCGTGTGGGACCTCCTCGACGATCTCGAGACCGAGTTCGGAGTTCACGCGGGCGCCCAGCTCTCTCTTCGCGTGGCCCCACCCGCGGGTCGCGAGATACTCGAGACGGTGATGGACCGGGTGCGGGCGACCCCACCCGGCGCTCTCGGGGGGCTCGCGGTAACGGAGGTCATCGATCTCGAACGGGGCTGGGGTGACCTGCCGCCGACGGAGGGACTCTGGTGGTCCCTCGGCGACGCCGGACGAGTGGTCGTTCGTCCCTCGGGGACCGAACCGAAGTTGAAGGCCTACGTCGAAGTGGTGGCGGACGCCGGGAGCGACCTGAGCGCCGCGCGACGACGGGCCCAGGACACGGTGTCACGGGTCGTCGAGGACCTCCGCTCCCTTCTCGCGCTGGTCTGAGGTGGGAACGGCGACTCCGCGTCGTCGGTCACTCGGTCGAGGGCGACGTTCGTGACCACCGCCTTGGCCGTGGTGTTCGGCGTCGGTACCGCCCTCTCGAACGCCCTCGCGGTCATGGCCCAGCACGTGGCCTCCACGGCCGGGCGACGCCGGGGTTGGGGGTGGCTCCGTGACGTCATTCGCCACCCCCTGTGGCTCCTCGGGTGGATCGCCCTCGGTGGTTCACTGGTGTGCCAGTCCGTCGCCCTACACTTTGGACCGCTCTCCCTCGTGCAGCCCCTCCTCGTGAGTGAACTAGTGATCGCCCTCGCGGCGAGACGCCTCTGGCGGCGCCAGCGTCTCAGTCGTCGGGCGTGGATGAGTGCGCTCCTGACCAGTGTTGCTCTCGCGGGGGCCCTCCGCCTCAGCTCCCCCCACGGGGGGGTCGCTCCGTCGCCGCGCGCGTGGGTGGACGGAGTTCTCGTCACCGTGGTCGTCGTGGTGGCCCTCGTTCTCGCGGCGCGGGGTGGTTCGCCGAATCGACGAGCGGCCGCCTTCGCGACGGCGACGGCCGTCCTCTGGGCCGTCGAGGCGACGTTCATCAAGAGCGCCACGGACGCTCTCCTTCAGGGGGGTGTCGCGGGCCTCCTTCGTTCCTGGACCCTCTACGCCCTCGTCGTGGCGGGAGTCGGTGGACTCACGACGGAACAGCTCGCTCTGCGAGAGGGACCATTGCGGGTCTCCCAACCCTTGATTGTCATTGTGGACCCGGTCGTGAGCGTGATCTACGGCATCGCCCTCTTTCGTGAACACCTCTCGACGTCCCCCGCCACCCTCGCCCTCGTGGGCCTCTGCGGCGTCGTGGTCGTCGGGGGGGTCGTGGTCATGACCGACGCGGTGCCCGAGACGTTGGTGCCCGATCCCCGGGCGTCGCGACGGGAGAGCTAGTTGGTGACCCGCAGGGTGGTGACGGGGGACTGGTAGTAGGAGCCGTATCCGGTGTAGCTGGACCAGAGGTGGAGGAGCCCGGGAGCGGGAGCGCGTAGGTCGAAGCGACACTCCCCGAAGGGGCTCGGCACGCAGGTGAGGAGAGTGGTTCCGACGTGGACGCTCACCGGACTCTGGGGGTAGATACCTTCGGCGTTGGCGAGAATGCCCGTGACGTAGATCGTGACGACGTGACCTGCTTTTACCGTGGGTGTGGGGCTCCACGTCGCGAGAGTCCAGTGAGCGACCGGCACGACCCACTCGGGATCACTCGGGGCGGAGAAGCCGAATCGATTGTGAGATCGAGTGGTGAGGGTGTACTGGCGATTATTCACGAGTCCCGTGATGAGACAGTGCGGCTCGAAGGAGAGGGGGGCGACGCAGGAGCGGGGCGCTCCGGCCGAGGTGAGAGTGACCACGTACTCGTCGATGGGGGCTCCGCCCGTTTCGGTGGAGGGGTGTTGGTACGTCCACACCTGAGTACTTTCGGTATTTCCCGAGACGTCTCGCGGGGGTGAGGGAAGGGTGGGGCCGCAGTAACCGGGAAGGGTCCAGGTCGCCATCTGACCGACGGGGCCGAGGAGCACGACGACCCGGCCGAGGGTGCCGAGGTCGCTCCACGTCGTGACTCCGAGGGTCCGCAGGGGGGCAATCGACCAGGACTGACCCCATTGACTGCGTAACAGAGTGGGGCCCGAGGTGGTGGTCTCGAGTCCGAGGGCGAGAGAGCAGCCGGTGGCGAGGAGGGGGTCGCTCAGTCCCCGCGTGGCGGGGTGGGTCACCCACTGGTACCCGAGCATGGAGGTGGCCGAGAGTCCCCGGGGACTGAGGGCGACGAAGACGCCGTTGACGTAGGTCACACTGGTCCAGGGGATGAGCGGGTGAGTGATGGGGTAGAAGCTCCACCCCACTCCGTTGACCGAAATCAGGTCGTCACCGTCGTGGGCGTCCACCGCCACGAAGCGGCCCGCACCGAAGGCGAGGGAGGTGAGGGCGAACTGGGAGCGGACCCAGGTCATGGCCCAGTGCAGGCCGTCGGTGGACTCCATGAACTGGCCGGCGCGGCTGACGGCGACGAAGCGGCCATCGCCGTAGGCGAGCCCGGTCCAGGGACCCCGCGGGACGCTGAGTGCGCTCCAGTGGACGCCGTCGGTCGAGGTCATCTCGGACAAGGCCTGCGAGTTCGCGCTGAGTGCGACGTAGCGACCACTCCCGTAGGCGAGAACGTTCCATTCGCCCCCCGGCGTGGGGATGGTTCGCCAGTGGTGTCCGTCACTCGACGTGGCGATGAGCGCACTTTTTGACAGGGCGACGAGAAGGTGGGGGGTCGCGACGAGTCGGGACCACGATCCGGCGTGGAGGAGGGTGCCGAGGGAGAACGTCGGCGCGGTGCTTCGCGGCGTGGCTCCGGCGAGGTTCGGTGCCGCACTCGCCCCCGCGACGCACAGCGCTCCGGCGAGGGCGAGAGACCTCCAGGTCGCGCGGGCGCGGAAGGTCGAGGTCGAGCGTCGGGGGGAACGCACGATTAGAGGGCGTGTTCGACGTCGGCGCGCAGGGCGGCGAAACGGGGCTTAATGATTTGGTTGATCATCGCCAGACGCTGGTCAAAGGGGAAAAAAGTACTCTTGGCGGCGTTGAGGGTGAACCACTCCATGTCCTCGAGAGTCCATCCAAAGTGACGCGCGCCGGCCGCAAACTCGTCGGAGAGAGTGATCCCGCTCATGAGTCGATTGTCGGTGTTCACCGTCACGCGAAAGCGCAAACGGCGCAACAGTTCGATGGGGTGCTCCGCGAAAGAGGGTGCGGCCCCGGTGTGAACGTTGGATGTCGGGCACACCTCGAGAGGAATTCGCCGGTCGCGGACGTAGTTGGCGAGTCGCCCGAGTCGGGGGCGATCCCCCTCGAGAGTGACGTCGTCGATAATCCGCACGCCGTGTCCGAGCCGTTCGGCCCCGCAAAACTGCAACGCTTCCCAGATCGAGGGAAGTCCGTACGCCTCGCCGGCGTGAATGGTGAGATGAAAGTTCTCCTGGCGAATCAACTGGAAGGCGTTCAGGTGATCCGTGGGGGGAAAGCCGTCCTCGGGGCCGGCAATGTCGAAGCCGCACACGCCACTGTCACGAAATTCGACGGCGAGGTGAGCCATCTCGTCGCTGTGGTGAGCCTGGCGCATCGCGGAGATGAGGGT
>JAGXAY010000115.1 GCA_018971385.1 Acidobacteriota bacterium
GAGGAGCCGGAGGTGAGCATGACGAGCGCGACGTCGTCCTCAACCTCTCGGCCGGCGGTCAGCACCTGTCTCTCCCCGTCACTTTCGAGGTGGGTGGCTCCGAGCCATTCAAGTTCACGCTGGCGTCGAGTCAGCGACACTCGACGGTCGAGGACGGCGAACGCTTCCCCCCGGCTCTCACAGCGCTCTATGGCGCGAAGAAGTCTCTCGGACGGCTCGTAGTCGAGCGCGACAAGGGCCTTCATGAAACCAGCCTAGGACCGGGAGCGAGGAACGGAACGGTAGCGTGGTTCCATGGCTGACACCGTCATTTCCGGTTCCCCCGTCGATCCCGTCGATCGCTTTCGCTCCCTCCCGCGCCCCGACTGGCGTAGCGAAGGGGAGTACGAAGACATCATCTACGAGCTCGCCGAGGGCATGGCGCGCATCACGATTAACCGACCCCACGTGCGAAACGCCTTTCGGCCCCAGACATTGTTCGAACTCTCCGACGCCTTCGAGCGGGCCCGCGACAACGTGGACGTGGGCTGCGTGATCTTGACCGGGGCCGGCCCCGACGCGTTTTGCTCCGGCGGAGATCAGAAGATTCGCGGTGACGACGGGTACATGGGCGACGATGACGTCGCGCGTCGCGGCGTGGGTCGACTGAACGTTCTCGACCTTCAAGTTCAGATTCGCCGTCTACCGAAACCCGTCGTGGCCCAGGTCGCCGGCTACGCCATTGGCGGAGGGCACATTCTTCACCTCGTCTGCGACCTCTCCATCGCCGCCGACAACGCGCGGTTCGGCCAAACCGGCCCCCGCGTCGGTTCTTTCGACGCCGGGTACGGGTCGTCCCTGCTCGCCAACACCATTGGACTCAAGCGGGCGAAGGAGGTCTGGTTCCTCTGTCGTCAGTACGACGCGGCTCAGGCCCTCGAGTGGGGTCTCGTCAATACCGTCGTGCCCCTCGATCAGTTAGAGGATGAGACGGTCGCCTGGTGTCGTCAGATGTTGACCCTGTCGCCCCTAGCGCTTCGCTTCATCAAGACGGGTTTTCACGCGGCCGAGGACGGCTTGGCCGGAATTCAGGCGCTCGCCGGCGACGCGACGATGCTGTTCTACATGTCCGAGGAGGGTCAGGAGGGTCGTAACGCCTTCGTCGAGCACCGCGCCCCGGACTTCTCCCAATTCCCGAAGCGTCCGTGACCCCGGGTCCCCTTCGTCGCTGGGTGTTGGCCGCCCGCGTGAGAACCCTGCCCGCCGCCGCGGTGCCGGTTGCCCTGGGCGCGACGCTCGCCGGTGGTGGCGTCAACGTGGGGCGCACTCTTCTCGCGCTCGTCGTGGCCCTGAGTCTCCAGATTGCGACGAACTACGCCAACGACTACTCCGACGGGGTGCGCGGTACGGATGAGAATCGGGTGGGACCCTTCCGCATTACCGCCTCCAGGCTCGTCGAGCCCCGAGTCGTGCGCTCTATGGCCTTCGCCTTCTTCGGCGTGGCCGGCGTGGCCGGGCTCCTCTTGGCCCTCTTAAGTTCGTGGTGGCTTCTCCCTATTGGCGCGGCTGCGGTGCTCGCCGGGTGGTTCTACACGGGAGGCCCGAAACCTTACGGCTACCTCGGCCTCGGAGAACTCTTCGTTCTCATCTTCTTCGGATTCGTGGCGACCGTGGGAACCGCCTACGTCCAGCACGACCACATTCCGAAGGGGGCGTGGTGGTGGGGACTAAGCGCCGGATCGATGGCCTGCGCCCTACTCGAGGCGAACAACCTCCGCGACATCACGGGAGATCGGGCCGCGGGAAAACACACCGTGGCCGCGCGGATAGGGCGCCGGGCGGGCGGCTGGCTCTACGTCCTCTGGGTCGGCGCGAGCGCCCTCGGCGCGGCCTACGGGGGACTGCCCCTGGTGGGAGCGATTGCCGTGGCGGCGTATATCCCGGCGCTTCAGATTGCTCTCTCTCGTCGAGAGGGCCGTGATCTCCTGCCCCTCCTCCAGGCGTCGGCGCGCGCCCAACTCATCGTGGGGGGTTCGGGGGCACTCCTGCTCGCCCTCACTCGCTGAGAAACTCGTTCACCACCTCGGCGCAACGCTCCGGGGCTTCGAGGGGGAGGGCGTGGCCCGCGCCGGGAATGACCTCGAGACGGGCGTCGGGGAGCCCGCGGAGGAGGTCTTCGCCCTCGCGCCGAAACTTCTCGTCCCGTTCCCCGACGAGCAGAAGAACGGGCATAGTGAGTTCTCCCAGTCGGGGACCGAGAAACTCCTGCGTACCGGTGCCGGCGAGGCGCAGGGACGCAGCCAGTCCCGCGGCGTCGCGAGAGCGATGGACTCGGTCGTGGTCGTAGGAGCCCGAAAAGAGTGGCTGACGGAGCCACTCGTCGAGAAACGTCTCGGTCCCGACGGCGAGGAGGTGGTCGGCCAACTCCTCGTCCCGTCGGCGACGCGTCGCCCGTTCCTCGGGGTCGACGAGACCCCGGGTCGCGCTCACCAGCACCAGTCGGCGGACTCGCTCGGGGGAGTGGAGAGCCACGTGGAGGGCCACGCGACCCCCGAAGGAGTAACCGGCCAGGTGGAACGACTCCGGTTCTACCGCTTCCAGCACGAGCGGGGCGCTCCCGGACAGGTCGGCAGCCACGTCGGCCGCGTCGCCGTGACCGGGTAGGTCGAGGGTGAGGACCCGATTAGTCTGGCTAAGCGACGCGAGGAACTCCGGCGCGCTGTGGCGAGTCTGGGTGAAACCGTGGAGCCAGACCACCGGCTCGCCGGTGCCCCGGGAGTTCACACGAAGGAGTGTCATTGACGTCGAGCGTACCGAGTCCCTCCGAGGTCCAAGCGACCTACTGCGCGACTCTCGTCGACGAGTGGCTCGCCCTCGGACTGAGCGACGCCGTCGTCTGCCCCGGATCACGCTCGACGCCCCTCGCACTCGCTCTGGCGGATCGGTCCGAACTACGCCTTCACGTGCGTCTCGACGAACGAAGCGCCGCGTTCTTCGCCCTCGGCGTGGCGCTCGCGAGTGGGCGACCGGTCCTGCTCCTCGTCACGAGTGGCACCGCGGCGGCGGAGGTGCACGCCGCCGTCTGTGAGGCCGACCTCAGCTCCGTTCCCCTCATCGTGGTGACCGCGGACCGTCCTCCAGAACTCCACGGCGTGGGTGCGCCCCAGACCATTGACCAGGCGGGCCTCTTCGGACGCGTCGTTCGCGAGGCGGCCGATCCGGGCGTCGCCCGCCTCGAGGTGTCCTCGTCGTGGCGACCTCTGGCGCGGCGCCTCTGGCGGCGAAGTCGGGGTGAGGGAACGACGCCGGGCCCCGTTCACCTGAACGCCGCCTTCGTAGAACCACTCGTGGCGAGCGCGGGGGATCTTCCCCGACGCGTCGACACGGAGGCAATGACCATCTCTCCCGAACGGGTGACCCTCTCTCTCGGGGGGCGCCGAGTTCTGGTGGTCGCGGGAGCTCGCAGTGACCGGGAGAGCGTGTCGCAACTGGTGTCAGCGGGTGCGGCCCTCGTGGGCGACGTGACGGTCGTCGACGCGCTCTCCCACGCGGACGTCCTCGTGCGAGACGACGCCCTCGCCGCGGAGCTTCGCCCCGACCTCGTGATTCGACTCGGCGGCCTGCCCTCCTCGAAGGTCCTCGGCCAGCGACTGCGCGAGTGGGCTGCTCCGACGATCTCGGTTCGTGGGGTCGACGAGCCCGCTGACCCCGACGGATTAAGCGGTGTCGTGACCCGGGGACGGGTGGAGATTGCTGAGGGTGACCCGGCGAACGAGGAGTACGCCACCCGGTGGCGCACTCTGTCGGAGGCAGTGAGGAAGGGACTGCAGTCGGTCGAGCGCTGGTGTGAACCCGTCGTGGCCGGTGACGTCGCCCGGGAGGCGAAGGAGAGTGCGCGGGCTCTCGTGGTGGGCTCCTCCATGCCCGTACGAGACGTGGAGTGGTGGGCGAGCGATCGCCCCGAGAGAGTGTTCTCTAATCGGGGGGCGAACGGCATTGACGGGGTGGTCTCCACCCTCTGCGGTGTCGCCAGCGTGACACCGGCCCTCGGTCTCGTGGGTGATCTCACGATGTTGCACGACGTGTCGGCCCTCGTCGAAGGGTCTCCGTCGGGGAGCGCCACCCTCGTCGTGCTCGATAACGGCGGGGGCGGTATCTTCTCCTTCCTGAGCCAGCGGAGCGTCCTCGAGGAGAGGCGTTTCGAACACCTCTTCGGCACTCCGCGGGCCCACGATCTCGTGACGGTGGCCAGAGCGTTCTCCCACCACGCGG
>JAGXAY010000025.1 GCA_018971385.1 Acidobacteriota bacterium
CTCCCACGGGCACGATACGGAGTCGCTCTCTCGGCACGCCCATCTCGCGCACGATGTCCCGGCGACTACTTTCCGACACCGTCACCACGAGTCCGAGACGGCGAAGAACTCGAATCTGAGTCTTGACGAAGCCGTACCACCGACGCACGCCGTAGCGCTGCCACCCGGTGGTCGCGTGGTCGAGGGCGATACGGCGATCGACCGTGATCGGATGATGGAGGGTCTCGAGGACGGGCCAACCGTCTCGTCGAAGGGCGGCGATACCGGGGGCGATGCACTGATCGTCGTGAATAAGGTCGAACTCTTCCCGGCGACCCCGAAGCGCGCGCCGGACCCGCATTGCGAAGGCCCGAGGTTCCGGAAAGCTCCCCGTGAGCACTCCGAGGGCTTCAACCCAGTCCGGCCAGTGGCGAAGTTCCCAGGGAGCGGGAAAGCGAAAGGGATCGGGCTGGCGATAGAGATCGAGCCCGGGAACGGGAGTGAACCCCACGCCCTCGTCGAGGAGCGGCCAGGGGGGACCCGCGAATACCTCCACGGAGTGGCCGAGGGCGACTAACTCCCGAGAGAGATAGCGCGTGTAGATACCTTGACCACCGACGGTGGGGTTACCCCGGTAGACCAGGAAAGCGATGCTGAGTCCACCGGGGGTCGCGGGTCGGGCGGAACGAGCCTCGGGAATCCGGAGTTCCCGGGTTCGTTGCCACGACGCCCGAGTACGAGCCACCACTCCCGCCATGTGCTCGCCCGCAACATCCTTCCTCGCCCGAGTCACGAGGTGACTTACTGTACGGGCAGCGCCTCCAGGCTATCGGCGGCCGTCGTTAACACGAGGTGACCAATGCCGTCACGCCACTCCACTGCACTTAAAGCGCCGAAGGAGGGGTGGTAGAAGAGGGCCTGAGAAAAAACCATCGAGAGATGGTGAACGACGAAGGAGTTCACTCGGGTGTCCGCGGCGAGCCAGCCGCACTCGACCGCCCGGTGAAGAACGGACGAAATCGACTCAATGAACGACGACTGCAGACGGCGCATCTCCAACAACTCGGGTCTCAGTCGCCGGTAGACGATGATTTGCGGTGCTAAACGGTGTACCTCGTTATTCAGTTCGCGGGACCACGACAGGGCGAGATAAACGTCGAGACCCTCCCGAAACGCCGCGACGTCCCCCTCGTCGAGAGCGCGGTTCATGGTCCCGAGCGCCGGATCAAACTGCGCGATGAATCTCTCGAGAAGCTGGCTAATCGCGAGGATGATCAGATCGTCGAGGGAACGGAAGTGGTAGTAGATCGTTGGCACCGACACTTCGGCACGTTTCGACAACTCGTTGACCCGTACGTCGGCGACGTCCACCTCTCTCAGCATCTCGGCCATGACACGCACGAGGTGCGCCTTCGTCTCCGCCGCCGACCTCTCTACTTTCATGCAGGAACTCTCCAGAACGTCCTGGTCACGTCCGCGTCGGCGGGGTGTGACATCTTCTAAGGAATCTCACAGGAATCTAGTGGACGCCCGCCCCCCGCTGTCCTAAGTGACGCTCAAATTCTCAGGAAGGGACTACAGCGATCGGTAGCGAGGCACGTAGCCACCCGTTCCGAGGGCCATCGACTCGAACGGGTCGGCCGACTCGTCCACGCCACCAATGACCTCGGTCACCCAAGCGAGGCGGTCCTGGAGAATCCGTGTCACGCCACCCTGGAGAGTGTCTGAGGAGATGGCGCAGCTCGAACAGGCCCCCGCCAACTGGACTTCGACGACACCCGACTCGACATCACAGCGCACGAGTACCAAATCTCCGCCGTCGGCTTGGACGGCCGGGCGCATCATGTCAATTAACTGCTGGAGAGCCTCGAGGCGGCTCCGTCGTTCGTCGTCACTGAGGCTCACCCCTCCAGTCTGCCGGGAAATACCCGCCACGTGACCTAACGAGTGGCCCGATCTTCGACCGCTTCGTCGAAACTGCGGAGCGCCCGTGGTCCCCACACCGTTCCGGGGCCCCCATTCATGAGAATCGCCACTCCCATCGCCTCAGCGATCATGGCGCGACTGACACCCGCTCGCGCGGCACCCCGGGTGTGGGCG
Organism: Acidobacteriota bacterium; assembly: GCA_018971385.1. Classification (GTDB taxonomy): domain Bacteria; phylum Actinomycetota; class Acidimicrobiia; order Acidimicrobiales; family RAAP-2; genus RAAP-2. Next base: position 2,080 of record JAGXAY010000025.1, read on the forward strand.
ACCACGCACCCGTCACACTGTCGCGTCACCGCCACCATCAGGGCGAGGAGTTCCTTCACCCCGGCACTCAGTTCTCCCGGTGCCATCGCGGCTCGAGAGAGTTCCGCGTACCCCTTCATCACCTCGGGGATAAGTTCGCGAAGTGCGAGGGCGGGCCCCCGAAGCTCTTCTCGGACGTCGTGCGAATGTTCCATGATGTTCCTCCGCGTCGAGCCGTAGCATAGGTCGATGTCGAGCATTGACGAACGGCTAGAGCAGAACCGGGCCTACCTCGCGGGACACGGTCACCGCGAGATGCCGACCAGTCCCAGCCTGCACCTCGCCGTCCTCACTTGTATGGACTCGCGCCTCGATCTCTTCGGGGCCCTCGGACTCGATCTCGGACAGTGTCACCTCATTAGAAACGCCGGAGGCATCGCCACCGACGACGCCATTCGCTCGCTTCTCCTGAGTCAACGACTGCTCGGCACTCGGTCCATCATGGTGATTCACCACACGCGCTGCGGACTCGAGGCCTTCGAAGAGGAGCAGTTGCAGGGTGAGCTCGAGGCCGAGTTCGGGGAACGGCCGCCCTTTCGCCTCGGGGCCTACCGGGACGTGGAAGCGGACGTCCGGGCCACGATGTCGGCCCTGCGCGCGAGTCCCTACCTTCTGAGTGTCGACATTCGGGGCTTCGTCTTCGACGTCGACGACGGTGGGCTTCGCGAAATTGACGCCCCGGTGGAGTAATCAGTCCGCTCATCACGACAGGTGAGGAGTAGTTCCTAAAGGAGTGCCGTGTCCACCCACCGTTTCGTTCAGGTCCTCGCCGTCATCACCTTCGCGGGATCGCTATTCGTCGCCACGCCGGGACTCGGTGGCGCCAGTTCTCTCGCCCGGCAAACGTCGTCGTCGGCCATTGTTTGCGCCAAAGTTCCCTCCACGGTGCCCGCTCATCACGGTTTCACCGTCACCACGTCACTCGACGGCACGAGTGTCCGTGACGCCACCCCCGCCTCTACTCCCATCCCCACCCCCTACGGAGGTGTTCCGGGTAATGGCGTCATCACCCTCCGATCCACGAGGAGTTCCTCCACGACGACACTGCACTTGCCCCCAAGTTTTAGTGGGACCGCCCTGACATCTCTCTGCCTCCTCGCGACGTCGTCGCGACCCGCCCTTCTCGTGGAGACCTACTCCGGTGGGGCGCACTGCTGCGTCGACACTGTTCTCTACGCGAGCGCCTCGACGACGTCGTCCTACCACGTTGCCCTTCTCGAATCTCTCACCGAAAGCGGGAAACCGACGGGACCGAGTGAGATTCCCTACGATCCCAATCAGGGAGTGGTTCCTCGAGTTCTTGGCAATCAGACTGTCCTCGTCGGCGGAGACGGAAACTTCCCCTACACCTTCGGGTGCTACGCCTGCACCCCCTCTCCCCTCGTGATCTCCGCCCTCCGGGGTACTCGAGTCGTGAACGTCAGCGCGAATTATCCCCTGCAGATGCGCCACGACGCCGCCCTCTTGTGGAGTGACGTCAGGGCCAGCCTTTCGCCGAGCACCGGCTACGCCTCCCTCTTTGGTTCGCTGGCCGCCTGGACGGCCGACGAGTGCACGCTGCACCAAGGGGGCTCGGCCTGGCGAGAGGTGAAGACCCTCGCCGCCAAGGGGTACCTCTCCGACGCGCGCTACCACCAGGCGATCTTTCTACCGAAGGGTTCCTACCTCCCCGACCTCGACCACTTTCTCCTCACTCACGGGTACTGTCAGGGACAAATCCCGGCGCGAGTCGCCTAAGTTTCTGTTTTTGTCACCTCCGGCTCACTCCGTCACTCAGTACCCATCCCCCGTCGTCCTAAACTGACCGCGGGGGATGGCATCGACGAGGGAGACTCATGCGTATAGGAGTCCTGACCGCGGGTGGGGACGCCCCTGGGCTGAACGCCGCTATCCGCGCGATTGGCCAGCTCGCACTGCGAGACGGACACGACATTATTGGCGTGCAAAATGGTTGGGCGGGACTCGCCGCCGAGTACGCCGGGGCGCCCCTCGCGCCTCGTGACATCGCCGGCATCGTGGGTCAGGGCGGGACCATTCTCGGAACGGCACGCTACAACCTGGACGACCCGGCGGGTGGCCGCGACCGCGTGCTGGCAGCGATCGACGAGCACCTCGACGCCCTGATCGCTATCGGAGGCGACGGCACCCAGAGCATCTCCCACTGGCTCTCCGAACGGGGCGCCCCCATCGTCGGGGTGCCAAAGACCCTCGACAACGACCTACTCGGGACGGACTACTGCATCGGCTTCGACACCGCCGCCGGCATCGTCGCCGAAGGACTCGACCGTCTCCACACGACCGCGGCCTCCCACCACCGGGTCATGGTCGTGGAAACCATGGGACGCGCCACGGGCTGGGTCGCCACCGTCGGCGGTCTCGCCGGTAACGCTGATCTCGTTATCATCCCGGAGTTTCCCCTTACGATGGATCAGGTCATGGACCACCTGGCGTCACGGCGACGTCGCGGCTACGGCTACTCCATCGTCGTGGTCGCAGAGGGCGTCAATCTCGAAACCCTCGGGGGCCACGAAGTGAACGGCGTGTCGAAGGAGGGCATCGGCGGAGTTCGCCTCGCCACTCGGGGAGTCGGAAATTTCGTCGCCTCCCGTATCGAGGAACTCGGCAACTACGAGGTGCGTACCACCGTCCTCGGACACCTCCAGCGAGGAGGGGCTCCCTCCTCCTACGACCGATGGTGGGCAACCCGGGTCGGGGCGGCCGCCTACGACGCGGTGGTCAGTGCCACCTTCGGCGTGATCCCAGTCGTGCACGGAAACGACATTCGCCTGAAGCCCCTCGCTTCGGTGACGGGGGGTCAGCGTCAGGTGCCCCGCGACCTCTACGAACTCGCGACCGCCTTCGACTAGGTCACCGGTCACCTCTCGGGGGTGTCGATAGGCTCGGGGCATGCCGGTCCTCGACATCTCCGGGCTTCGCCGGCGCTTCGGGGACCTCGTCGCCCTGGACGGATTGAGTTTCACCGTGGCCTCGGGAGTCGTCACGGGATTTCTCGGTCCGAACGGGGCCGGAAAGACGACGACCATGCGGGCCATCTTCGGTCTCGTGGATCTCGACGAGGGTGACATTCGGGTGGACGGTCACCCGGTCGATGCCGCTCGTCGTCAACGCTTCGGCTACATGCCCGAGGAACGGGGCCTCTACCCCACGATGAAGATCCTCGATCAAGTGGAGTACTTCGGACGCCTCCACGGTCTCTCGCGCGCCGACGCCCGCTCTAAAGGGGCCGAGTGGCTCACTCGACTTGGCCTCGAGGGTCGCGAGGACGCCAAGGTGGACGAACTGTCCCACGGGAATCAGCAGCGCGTGCAACTCGCCACGGCGCTCGTCCACGACCCCGACATCCTGATTCTCGACGAACCCCTCTCCGGCCTCGATCCGACCGGTATCGACGACATCGGGGCCATCATCGTCGAGAGGGCCCGGGAGGGGCGAGCCGTGGTGTTCTCCTCCCACCAACTCGACCTCGTCGAGAACCTCTGCGACGTCGTGACCATCATCGATCACGGACGGGTCGTGGCCCACGGGACGGTGGACGAACTGGCGAGTGCTGGTCAACCCCGTCTCACCGTTCGGGTCGAGGGTGACCGGGAGGGGCGTTGGGCCGCGAGCCTTCCGGGCGTCACCGTGTCGGAAATTAATGGTGGTGAAGTTCGACTCGTCCTCGAGGACCACGTCGACACCGACCTCGTCCTCAGTGCCGCGCGCGCGGCGGGCCGAGTGACCGAGTTCTCCCTCCACCGACGCCGGCTCTCCGAGGTCTTTCGGGAGTCCCTTTCGTGAGTCTGCCTCGTCACGTCATCGCCCCCGCGATCGCGGTGCTCGCGGCGAGCGGGGCCCTCCTTCGTCGGTCGCGCCGACGACAGCGCTCTCGAAACCCTCGGCCGGCCTCGACGAGAGAGTGGACGCGCCACCCAGTGGGCCTCGTCGCCGGACGAGAGATTCGCCAACGACTCCGCTCCCGGTCCTTCAGCATCTCGGTTCTCATCACGGTGGTGGCCGTGGCCGCCATCATCGTGATTCCCTCCTTTCACCACACCTCGGCCCTCCGGGTGCGGGTGGGGGTGGCACCGGGAACGCCGAGCGCGACGAGCGCCCTGATCACGAGGGACGCCCACGCCCTCGGGGTCGTCACGACGATCACGTCGTTTCCGAGCGTCAGCGCTCTCGAGAGTGCCCTCCACCGGAGTGTCGACCTCGCCGTCTTGTCCTCGCAGGAACTTCTCACCTACGGCGGACTCGGGGCGAGTGGTTCGAGCGGGTCTAATTTCCTCACGTCGCTCTCCCTCTCCCTCGGTCAAGCGAGCGCCCTCAGCGCCGCCCACCTCAGCCCGTCCCAACTCCAGACTCTCCAATCGGCCCACCCCTTCCGGATTGTGGCTCTTCACCCTCCCACCCCTCGACGAAGCGTCGATCCCCTGGCCCTCGTCGGCGTCATCGTGATGTTCATGATGGTGAACCAGTACGCCCAGTGGATTCTCCTCGGCGTCATGGAGGAGAAGTCGTCGCGGGTCGTCGAGGTCTTGTTGTCGGGTCTTCGACCGGTCGAGATGATTGGAGGCAAGGTCTCCGGTATCGGTTTCGTGGCTCTTCTCCAGGGCGGACTCACCATTGCCAGCGCCCTCATCGCCTCCTACGCCGTCGGTTCACCCCTCGTGCAGACCCACGCTTCGTGGACCCTCGCCGCCCTCATTCTCTGGTTCCTCCTCGGCTACGTGTTCTACAGTTGGGTCTTCGCCGCCGTCGGGTCGATGGTGGAGCGCATCGACCAGGCCCAGAGTCTCGCCCTCCCCTTCAGCCTCCCCCTCTTCGCCGGGTACATCTACTCCATCTTCGAAGCCAGCTCGACCACGGTGTCCACTCTCTACCGAGCGCTCGCCTACTTTCCTCCGACCGCTCTCTTCGCGATGCCCACCCTGGTGTCCCGGGGTGACGTCGGGCCACTCGGGTTTAGCGTCTCGGTGGCAATCGATCTCGTCACCACCGTCCTCGTCGCTCGCCTGGCCGCGGGAATCTATCGACGGGCGATTCTCCACACCGGTAGTCGGGTGCGCTGGGGCGACGTCCTCCGGCGGGGTCGTTAACGAAGCGGCCCGAGTTGGCCGGTGCGGTAGTGCTTGCGACAGAGCACTTGGTAGTGCACCGCGCCGGGGGCGACGTCACCCGTCACGACCTGGTGGCCACTGCGGGCGATCTCCCCGTCCACGACTCGCGCGTTACAACGTCCCTTCGCCCCGCACCAGCAGAGCGAAGTGAGAGGAAGTTCCTGGGCGTGGTCGGCGACGGCGAAAAGGCGGGCTGAACCCGGAAAGACGTTGAGTAGGAAGTCGGCCGAGAGGCCGAAGGCGTGCACGTCGATTCCGTGGTCGTCCACCAGCTGAGCGAGTTGATCCACCTGTTCGGGGGAGGCGAACTGCACTTCGTCGATGACGAGAATGCGAACGCCCTCCTCCAACAGTCGAGCGCCGTAGGGGGCGAGGTCCTCGCCGGCCGCAAGAGCGTCGGCTCGCGCTTCAATTCCGATGCGGCTCGTCACCATGCCGTCGTCCGAGCGATCCCCGAAGGTCCAGAGAGCGACGTCGCTTCTCCCCTGGCGCAACTGCCAACACAACTGCAGAGCGAGGGTCGACTTACCCGCCGCCATCGTTCCGTACGTAAAAGTCAACTCCGCCATCACCACTCCAAGTACGACACGCTACTCGGAACCGCGGGCCCCGCCATTGGCTAGCCTGGGGCCATGGATCTCTCCGTTCGCGCCGTCGCCTACATTCGCAACCGTCGGTCCATCGCGCTCGACGACAACTGGGACGACGTCGTCTCCGACATCGAACTCGCCGCGGACGTGCCGGACGAGGCACTACGGGGTCTCGAGGAGTTTTCCCACGTTGAAGTGGTCTTCTTCGCCGACTGGGCTGAGGACGTCCCGCCCGGCCCCTGGCACCGGCGCCCCCAGGGCCAGGAGAAGTGGCCCGACGTGGGTGTCTTCGCGCAGCGTAACAAGGACCGCCCGAACCGGATTTTGCTCACGACGGTCGCCATCGAAGAAGTGTCGGCCCGTTCGCTTCGCGTGCGGGGTCTCGACGGTATCGACGGCACCCCGGTACTCGACCTGAAGCCGGTGTACTCCTGGACTGTTCCCCGCGAGCCCCTCCGAGTTCCCCGCTGGAGCGAAGAACTCGCCGAGAACGCCTAGGGATTGGGTTCCAGCACGACCGGTCGCGCCTCGTGCGCGCGATCCTCGAGAAACTCGTCGGTTGCTCGTTGACTCGGACCGGTCGCCGGACCAAAGACGGTGACCGAGAGCGCGGCGGCGGCGTTGGCGCGTCGAGCGGCCACCTCCACGCTCTCCCCCGCGACGAGAGCGGCGAGCATCACGCCGTTGTGTACGTCCCCGGCCCCGTTGGTGTCCCGGGCCGTCACCGAGAATCCACCCACGTCCCAGAGTTCTTCCCTCGCGCGGACCACGCACCCGCGCGCGCCGAGTCGCACGACGACTCCGTCGAAGTCGTAGCGATCGGTGAAGTACCTGATCGCCTTCTCCGGCGAGTCAGCATTCGAGAGAAGTCTCGCCTCCGCGTCGTTCAGTAGAAGCCAGTTCGTTCGCGACAAGACGGCGTCTCGAACCGAGTCGTCGATGTCGAGCGCCCGGGGACCCGGGTCAAAGCCCACGACGACGCCGGCGTCCAACTCGCTCAACCAGGGAACCACCACTTGCGCCAGATCGGGGTAGACGACGTCGTATCCCGACACGTAGAGCACGTCGCCCTCACGCCAGCGCACTCTTCGCAGTTCATCACCCGATAGCGTCAACTCCGCCCCCGGTGAGGTCACGAAAGTTCTTTCCGCCCCCTGATCAACGAGCACGATGCAGAGACCGAGATCGAGGGGACCTCGAGGATTCACGAGAATCTCGACGCCCTCCCCCTCGAGGGTCGCACGCGCGAGGTCGGCCATGGGACCGAGGCCGAGTTGCCCGAGGTATGCCACGTCGTGACCCTGACGACGAGCCGCACTCATGACGTTAAAGCCGCCCCCCGCCGCGATAGTGCGCTGGCTGGAGAGTGCGTCCCCGCCCCGGGGCGGAAGGTCGCCGATATCGAGGGCGACGTCCACCATGACCGTGTCCAAGCAGACGAGCCGCGATGTCACGCCGTTAGGTTCCCGGAGCGTCACGCCAGCCGTCCACCGTCGTGACGATGGCTTGACGGGGAAAGACCTTGTCGATCAGAACGCGATGCACCTCATCGTCAGCGTCCGCGCAGGCGTCCGCGAGTACCGTCACCGTGAAGTCCAGGTCGGCCGCGGCGCGAAGCGTCGAGAGCACCACCCCGCTGGTGGAGATTCCGGCCAGGGTGAGTCGATCCACGCGGTGAGCCCGCAGGATAACGTCGAGGTCGCTGCCCGCGAAGGCGCTCACTCTTCGCTTGACCGTCACGAGATCACCCGCGCGAACGTCGAGACTCGGGTGCAGCGCAGTCGAGGGAGAGTCCTCGTCCCAGCCACCCGCTCGCGAAAGTGCGAAGAAGCCCGGATTCGTCTCGGCCACTTCGGGAGCCCCGGGACGAAAGGCGACTCGCACGAAGATGACCAGAAACCCGCGGGAGCGGGCGTGGGCCAGGGCGGCGTTGGCGCGTTCGAGTGCGTGAGTCCCCCGCTCGGCGAAGCGCTCCACGATGACCCGCTGAAAGTCCATTACCAGAAGGGCGTCGCTCACGTCGATTCCCCCTAGCCCTTGGCTCCCGCCAGAGTGGTCATCTGGTGTACCAGGGCGTTGAACTCGTTGGTCGTGGTGACGTTGAGTGTCGCCAACTGCGCCTTCGTGATCGTCGCCTTCACTCCGGCGATGTAGTCGTTCTCATTCACCGAAACCGTCATCTGGTGGTGGGCGTAGGTGACCAGCGCTCGATTGAAACTGGCGTTCGGCCCAGCGGCGTGGGCCAGCAGGGAGGTCGCCTCCACCTCGATGGCGTTGTTCGCGAGGATGGCGGAGCCACTGGTGGCACTGGCCGAGGAGATGGCGCTGAAGTCGATTCTCATCGTGTAGAGAGTCGCCGAAATCCCGTACGCCCACTGCACGAAGGACGGCCGAGCGCCGTGTTGGCGAGCGCCGAGGTCACTGAGATCGCTGCGTAATTCGGCGAGACCGAAGAAGAGCTCCCCGATGGCTTGAGTCTGCTGATCGGGAGATGACGAGGTCGTGAAGGTCTTGTAGGCGTTAAAGACGAGACCCACGTCGGAGCGAAAGAGACCGAGCGACGATGCGTACGTCGCTGACGTCACCGTCTTCGACTTGGTCGCGTCCCCCACCAGGGTGGAGAGTCCCCGCACGGCCTTTTGGGCGTTCGCGCTGCGCTGCGCCTTACAGGTCGCCGTCGTGCAAAAGAGGTACGTCGTCACCGCCGAGGATGCGGTCGGAGCGGTAGCGACGATGGTGGCGACCACACTCGCCGGGCTGGCACTGGCCCGAGCGACGGGGGCGGCCCCACTCGTTGAACTAACGGCGAGGAGGAGGGAGAGCACCCCCGCGCCGACTACGCCCCGTCGGGGCCACGGAGTCATCACCCCATGAAGCCTAGCCCTCAGTTTCGCGCACCTTTTTCGTCCTTACACAATTGAAAGATAGGCTCGGCGAACGTGCGCATCACGCTGCGGGGAACTCTCTCCAGCCTCATCCTCATCGGCCTGGTCGTGACCGGTCTCCTGCCCCTACGTACGGCGGCGCGAGCGGCCACACTCACCCCAGTGGTGGCCCTCGCCTCGGGAACGGCCTTCGCTTGCGCCCTGCGAGACGGCGGAATCGTCGCGTGCTGGGGTGACAATCGCGAAGGTCAACTCGGCCTGGGGCGAACCCGTCCCAGTGACTCTCAACCCGCGGACGTCACGGGACTCGCGGGGCCGGCCGTTCAGATCGCGGCGGGATTCGCCCACACCTGCGCCCTCCTCACTTCCGGAGAGGTGGAGTGCTGGGGGGCCAACACCTACGGCCAACTCGGTGACGGGAGTCGACGGACGCGCGCCGCGCCCGCGCCCGTCCGAGGACTCGGTCCCCACTCCGGCGTGGTCGCTCTCGTCGCCTCCCAGAACACCACCTGCGTGATGCGCCGGGGATTGGGGACTCCACCGGTCTGGTGCTGGGGAGAGGCCGAAGGTGCGAGTTCAGACTCCCTCGTACCCATCCCGGTGACGGGGCTACCCGCTCTTGCTCACCTCTCCTCCACCGTCTGCGCCATTTCTCGGGCCGGAGCGGCGTGGTGTTGGAGTTCGGCCGTCGGCGGAGCTCAACCCCTGCGCCCCCCGTTCTCTGCCGGGGGCCCAGTATTTACGCGAGCCGTTACCCAACTCGCCAGTACGGGTCTCGCCACCTGCGCCCTGACTCACCAGAGGGTGTTCTGCGTAGGTGAGAATCTCGAGGGCCAACTGGGCAACGGGGCAATCGGTGGGGCGACCAGCACCCCGACTCCAGTGATCAACCTGGGAACCAGTTCCCTCGTCGCGGGTGGTTACGGCGTCGTCTGCGCCATCAGTACTCGAGGGGCCCTCTCGTGTTGGGGTCTCAACGCCAACGGGCAGTTGGGTGACGGCACCACCCTGGTGACGGGTACCCCCCACGTCGTTCTCGGACTGACTCGAGGGGTCACCGCCGTCGCCTTCGGCGCGGCGAGCACGTGCGCTCTCGTCGCCACTCGCGTCTGGTGCTGGGGGGATAACTCCAACGGCCAGCTCGGCGACGGCTCGACTCTCGCGAGTCTCGCCCCCCGCCTCGTGGCGCTCTCGTCCTAGAGTGAGTTCGTGCGTCGAGTCCTCGTTCTCGTCGTGGCGGTCCTCGTCAACCTCGCGCCGGCGGCCGCGGGCTCCACGAACGCTCGACCCAGCACCGCCTCACTCCGTCACTTAAGCGCCGAGGTCGCTCACGACACTCTCGTGAACTCACCCTCTCGGTCGGCCTTCTTCCCCGAAGGACCTTACGTCGCGATGAAGACGGGGCTCCTCCCGTCGCCGAACCTCGACTGGACGGACCGACTCTGGGCGTTCTACCAACTCGACGTGGCGAGCGCTCACCACTTCCTCGCACTGCACGGACCCGTTCACTACGCGGGCTATCGAGTCACAGCGTCCTCCATCTCCTGGATTCCTCCGAGGGACTGCGAAAACCTCTTCGGCTACTGGCACCTTCCCGGCGTTCGACTCGAATTTCGCGGACCTCGAGGAGTCGTCTCCTTTCTCGTCGCCTCCCTCATCTCGTGGCGAGGACAGTGGTACGTCGTACACCTCGGACCGAATCCTCGCGCCCTGGACGCCGGCGAGGTGGACGCCCCCCTACTCGGGGCGGGACTCCCCGGACCGGCCGGTGGCTGCTAGGGCGCTTCCACGCGACCCGTCGGGGAGATGAGAGCGGCGGACGAGGCGAAGTCACTCCGCGATAAGGAGTTGAGAAGTCCCAGCACGGATCCGCGAGGATCCGGTACGGCCTGCCCGCCGGGCAGCAGAACAACGGGGCTCACCGACGCCGCGCTGACGTGACCAGAGCTGGTGAGGGTGAGGTGGAGGACGAAGGAGAGGTCGAGATTCCCGACCGTCGCGAAGGCCTCGTAGTTCGTAAAGTCCCCGAGGGAGTAGGCGATGAGGTGACCCCGGTACCACTCCAACCCTCGTACGACGTGGGGGCCGCTACCGATCACCACGCTCGCCCCGTCGTCAATGGCTCGGTGGGCGAAGAGGTAGGGGTTACCCCGATCTTCTCCGTAGAAGTACTCCTCGTGACGAGTCACGTGATCGGCGTTCGGCCCCTCGGCTCCCGCGTGCATGTAGACGACGACCACGGACGCTTCGCGACGGGCCGTGGCGATGAGGGAGTCCTCGGCTGAGTACGAGAGAAGGTTATTCGTGAGCCCGTAGGGGGCGAAGTCGCAGAAGGCGACCCTCACCCCGTGAACTCTCACCAGTCCGATCTGACCGGGCAGTCCCGCCTGCACGATGCCCGCCGTACTAAGTGCCGCGCTCGTCTGAGATTCCCCCACGGCACCGAAGTCGTAGGAGTGGTTGTTGGCACTGTTCAACACGGTGAAGCCAGCGTCACGGTACACCCGCGCGTAACTCGGGGGCACCCGAAAGGCGTAACACCCGACCCCGGAGTGGGCGCATTTCGACGGACCGCCCGTCGTCATCGTGCCTTCGAGATTGCCGAAGACGATGTCACCGGTGAGGAGTGATCTGACGGGAGCGAACAGTCCGGCGGGGTTGGCGGGCAACTGGGGGGTGTTGCCGAGGTCAGTATCTCCGACCGCGCTCATGGTGACGAGGGGCGCGAGAGTGGTGGTCGTCGTAGGAGCGAGGGTCGTCGTCGTAGTCGTGGTGGTCGTGGTGGCTACCGGCGATGTCAGAACGTGCACGACCCCTAGACCAATCCCCACGAGCACGAGAATCACGACGCCGCCGACCACGGGCGCCGCCCGCCGTCGACGAGTCGCCCGGTGGCGCGGCGCTACCACGGTTGAGCTTCACCCGGATGGCCGGACACGAAGACCGCGAAGAAATCCTTCGTGCTCGGGTAGAGGAAACGTCCCGGAATTTGGTTCGGGTTAGGCACCTGCAGTACGGGCGCGAGGGCCCCCCGTCCTCCGTAGGTCACGAGAATGGGCCACTCCGGATTGATGTCCAGCTCCATCGCTCTTACGCAGTGCAGTTGAACCATCAGGTTGGCCATCGACGCCGCGGTCTGACTGGGCGCGGCGGCGTAGATGAGGTTGCCGTGCGCGTCGATGCCGAGGGCCGAACGCCACACGGCGGGTGCCCCGTAGAGGGTGAGTCCCCAGGCGTAGTTGTTGCCGACGAGGGGGTTCGGGCGGCCGGCGTTGACGAGGAGGGGAAGATTTTGGCGAGCCATCACCACCGACGCCGGGGGCCGGGGTCCACCGGACCAGGCCACCAGACCGACGCCACCGTCTCGGTACCGAAGGACGGTGGCGAGCCCTCGACGCATGGGAAAGTAGAGGGTCGAGTGGGTGTAGAACCCGCCCTCGAGATCAGATTCGTAGAAACCGGAGTTAAACGTCGCCAACAGTCGAGAGTCGGCGGAACTCGGCACCATTTCCGGTCCGCGCGGTAAGCGGGTGGCGCCGGGCCCCTCGTAACCGGGGTAGAGAGCGAGGTCCGTACTCGAAGAGCGAATCCACGCCGCCGTGGCGAGAATTCCCGGTTGCCCGGAGGGATGGAAGTGAAGTACTTCGACGGAAGCGTGATGACCGGCCCAGGCGTCGGCCATCACCCACGGAAGGCATCCGGCGTGGACCCCCGGAGCGCACGCCGCCGGGGGTCCGTAGACCGCCGCCGACGCGGTCGCCGGGCCAAGACTGGCGAGCAGCAAGGCACCACTGAGGAGAGTTCCCGTCCGACGCACGTTCTCGACGCTACTCAGTCGCGGAGACGAGGTCGAGACAGCCGCGCGTGACAGAAACGTCAAAAAATTCGGTGACTCCGCGACGCACCCGTGACAAACCCGTCCGACGCTCCCCCACCTCCCTACCGTGGACGTGACCACTCGCAAGGAGGCGATATGGGAGACGCATTCGCGGTGCTCGGCACCGGACTCTTTTTCTCGTTGATGGGGCTCTTCGTCCGGGGCTGCGCCCGCATCGTGACGGATCCGTCCGTGTCGTCCGAGTCCGAGAGGGGTGAGCAGTGAGCAGCGACGACATCGTGGCCCTCCTCGTGGCTGTGATTCTCGTGGGTTACCTCGTCGTGGCCCTCCTCTTTCCGGAGAACATGTAATGGCTACCCGCGACTGGCTCTACCTCGGTGCCCTCGTTCTCACCCTCGCCGTGTCCATCCCCTTCGTGGGTGGTTACCTCGCGCGGGTTCTCGGGGGAACATCTCGTCGGGGTGACGTGGTCTTCGCCCCGCTCGAGCGCCTCTGCTACCGAGCGCTCGGCGTCGATCCCCGCGCCGAACAACGCTGGACGACCTACGCCACGAGCGTGCTGGCCTTCTCCGCGGTCTCGGTCATCACCCTCTACCTCCTGCAGAGACTTCAAGGGGTACTTCCCTTGAATCCCGCCCACGTCGGAGCGCCATCGCCGTCTCTCAGTTGGAACACCGCGGTCAGTTTCGTCACGAACACCAACTGGCAGAACTACTCCGGCGAGACGGCGATGAGCTACTTCACACAAATGGCCGGCTTCATCACCCAAAACTTTGTCTCCGCCGCCGCCGGCATAGCGGTCGCCGTCGCTCTCATTCGGGGCCTCGTCCGCTCCCGGAGCACCACGCTCGGAAATTTCTGGGTGGATCTCACTCGACTCGTGGTGCGAGTACTTCTCCCCCTTTCCATTCTCGCGACCCTCGTCCTGACCGCGAGCGGGGTCATCGACACCCTCACCGGCCCCCACCTCCTTCACACCGTCACGGGAGCGACACAGACTCTCCCCGGCGGGGCGATCTCCCCTCAGGAGGCGATTAAGGAGTTGGGAACCAATGGGGGTGGACCCTACAACGCCAACTCCGCTCACCCCTTCGAGAATCCGAACGGGTTCACCAACTTCTTCGAGAACTACCTGTTATTACTCCTCCCCTTCTCACTCCCGTGGACGTTCGGGGTGATGGCGGGACGGCGTCGCCAGGGAGCGAGCGTGCTTGCCGCGATGGCGGTGCTCTGGTTCTCACTCTCGCTCGGTGCGATGTACGCCGAATCCGCCGGCAGCCACCTCCCGGTGGCGGGAGTGACCCAGCACTCCAGTGCCACGGTCATCGGCGGCAATTTAACAGGGAAGGAGGTTCGATTCGGGGCGGCCCAGAGCGCTCTCTTTAACTCCTCGGCGACCGCCACCTCCACGGGTTCGGTCGACTCGATGGGGGATAGCTACACCGCCCTCGGGGGCGGCGTATTGCTCACCAACATGATGTTCGGCGAAGTGTCTCCCGGTGGAGTGGGTTCGGGGCTCTACGGCATGTTGGTCCTCGCCCTCGTAAGTGTCTTCATCGCCGGACTGATGGTGGGCCGAACCCCGGAGTATCTCGGAAAGAAGATTCAAGCCGCCGAGATGAAACTCGTGGCCATCTACATCCTCATCGTTCCCTTCGCCGCCCTCAGCTTCGCCGCCTTCGCGCTGATCTGGCCCTCGGCACGCGAGTCCCTCCTCAACCACGGCGCCCACGGCCTGACCGAGATGGTGTACGCCTTCGTGTCAACGTCCAACAACAATGGCTCGGCCTTCGCGGGACTGAACGGAAACACGGGCTTCTTTAACGTCGCTCTCGGACTGGCGATGTTGATTGGACGCTTCGCCACCATCGTGCCCCTCCTCGCCCTCGCGGGATCGCTGGGGGCCAAACCTCGAGTCCCCGAATCGGCGGGCACCCTACCGACGGGCACCCCACTCTTCGCGATACTTCTCACCGGCGTCACCGTCATCATCGTGGGTCTGACGTACTTCCCCGTTCTCGCCCTCGGCCCTCTTCTCGAACACTTCATCTTCCACGTTTAGGAGTCTCGTGACACTCACTACTGAAACCTCCGTTAACTCACGAGCCACGTCGTCGTTCTCGCCCGCCCTTCTCCGGCGAGCCCTGCGCGACTCCGTGGCCAAATTGAGTCCTCGCCACCTCGTCCACAATCCGGTGATGATGACGGTCGAAGTCACGACCGTTCTCGCACTGGTCCTGTGGTTAAAGGATGCCGTGCACCAGTCGGCGTCGAGCAACGTTTTCGCCGGCCTGACCATCCTGTGGCTCGTTGTCACCATTCTCTTCGCCAACGTCGCCGAGGCGGTCGCCGAGGGGCGAGGCAAAGCGCAGGCCGACAGTCTGCGCCGTACCCGGAGCGAAACCACCGCTCTCGTGCAGCGAGACGGTACCTGGACCCCCCTGTCGTCCTCACTCTTGCGCGTGGGCGACCTCTGTCGCGTGGTGGCCGGCGAGGTCATTCCCGGTGACGGTGACGTGGTGGAGGGAATCGCCACCGTTGACGAATCGGCCATCACCGGAGAGTCAGCCCCCGTTATTCGCGAGTCGGGGGGAGATCGCTCCGCGGTGACCGGTGGCACTCGCGTTCTCTCCGACGAGATTGTCGTCCGCATCAGCGCTAATCCCGGAGAGACCTTCCTCGACCGCATGATTGCGCTCGTCGAGGGGGCCAGTCGTCAAAAGACACCGAACGAGATCGCTCTCGACATTTTGCTCGCCGGCCTCACCCTGGTGTTCGTCATCGCCATCGTGACCCTTCAGCCCTTCGCGGTCTACTCCCGCGACCCCCAGTCCATCGTGGTTCTGGTCGCCCTCTTCGTCTGCCTCATTCCCACGACCATCGGTGCCCTCCTCTCCGCCATCGGCATCGCCGGCATGGACCGACTCGTTCAGCGAAACGTTCTCGCGATGTCTGGTCGGGCCGTCGAGGCCGCCGGGGACGTGTCCACTCTCCTCCTCGATAAGACCGGAACGATCACCTTCGGCAACCGGCGAGCCCACGAACTACTTCCCCTGCCCGGAGTTCGGGAGGAGGATCTCGCCTGGGCGGCCCTCCAGTCCTCCTTCGCCGACGAGACACCGGAGGGTCGCTCCATCGTGGACCTGGTGCGCGAACGCTACGCCCTCGACACCACACCCCTCGCGGAGACCACTCTCGTCCCCTTCAGTGCCCACACCCGTATGAGCGGAGTGGACGCACCCGACCGGATACTTCGAAAGGGCGCGGCATCCGCCGTAGAGCAGTGGGTGCGTGAGGGTGACGGAGTCGTTCCTCCTACTTTCGCCGAACTGGTCGACGACATCTCCGAACGGGGTGGCACACCCCTCGCCGTCGCCGACGGCTCGACGCTACTCGGCGTCATCTACTTGAAGGACGTGGTGAAGCCCGGTATGGCGACTCGATTCGCCCAGTTGCGAGCCATGGGAATTCGTACCGTCATGGTGACCGGGGACAATCCGAAGACGGCCGCGGCCATCGCCCTCGAGGCGGGCGTCGACGATTTTCTCGCCGAAGCGACCCCCGAGGACAAGATGCGGCTCATCAAGGCGGAGCAGGCCGGTGGTCGACTCGTCGCCATGACCGGGGACGGAACGAACGACGCGCCCGCCCTGGCCCAGGCCGACGTCGGGGTAGCCATGAACACCGGGACTCAGGCCGCGAAGGAGGCCGGCAATATGGTCGACCTCGACTCTGACCCGACGAAGCTCATCGACATCGTCGAAATTGGCAAGCAACTTCTCATTACGCGGGGATCGCTCACCACCTTCTCCATCGCCAACGACATTGCGAAGTTCTTCGCCATCGTGCCGGCCATGTTCGTGACCAAGTTTCCCGCTCTCTCCGCGCTGAACATCATGAAGTTGGCCTCGCCCCACTCGGCCATTCTCTCGGCGGTCATCTTCAACGCACTCGTCATTGTCGCCCTCATTCCCCTGGCCCTGCGCGGAGTTCGCTTTCGCGCGGCCAGTGCGGCCTCGGTCCTACGACGCAACCTCCTCATCTATGGCCTAGGTGGAGCCGTCGTCCCGTTTCTCGGTATCAAGGCCATCGACCTCGTGGTCACGGCACTGGGGGTTCACTAATGCGTCGTCAACTCGTGAGCGCGGTTCTCGCCGTGCTTCTCTTCACGGTGGTCACGGGAATTCTCTATCCCCTCGTCCTCACCGGAGTCGATCGGATCGCTTTCCCGCACCAGTCCGCGGGTTCGCTCCTCGACCTCCACGGACAGCCGGTGGGGTCCTCGCTCATGGGTCAAGCCTTTACCGACGCAAAAGGTCACCCCCTCCCGGGCTACTTCCAGACGCGCCCGTCGGCGAGCTCGGATAACGGGATGGCCTCGGGTGGTACCAACCTCGGTCCCAGTTCACCGAGCCTGCTCACCTCAGAACGAGATCTCGCGGCGGCCTATCGTTCCTTCAATCACGTGGCGGCGGATGTACCCATTCCCTCGGACGCCGTGACGACGTCGGGATCAGGACTCGACCCCGACATCTCCATCGCGAACGCCCAGCTCCAAGCACCTCGAGTGGCCGCGTATCGCCACCTACCACTCTCGAGAGTCGAGACCCTGATTCGGGCCTCGACGGTTCAACCCGCTCTCGGTATTCTGGGCGAACCGGTGGTCGACGTTCTCACCCTGAACGTGGCTCTCGACCGACTGCCCTAGGGTCGAGGAGGAGTGGTGAGGGGACAACTTCGGATCTACCTCGGGGCCGCCCCGGGCGTCGGTAAGACCTTCGCCATGCTCGACGAGGGGCACCGTCGCGCCGAGCGGGGGACCGACGTCGTCGTCGGCCTCGTAGAGACCCACGGACGCGCCCTCACCGCCGCCCAACTCGCGGGTCTCGAGGTCGTACCGCGCCGATCGGTCCCCTACCGGGGCCAGACCTTCGAGGAGATGGATCTTCCCGCGATTCTCCGACGTCGACCCGCCGTCGTTCTCGTCGACGAACTCGCCCACACCAATATTCCCGGCGTCGAACACGAGAAACGCTGGGAGGACGTGGAGGATCTTCTCGCGGCCGGTATCGACGTCATCTCCACCGTGAATCTCCAACACCTCGAAAGCGTTAACGACGTGGTGGCGGCCATCACCGGTACCGTACAACGAGAAACGGTGCCCGACTCCTTCGTGCGCCACGCCCAGCAGGTTCAGTTAGTCGACATCACCCCCGAAGCCCTGCGGCGTCGTATGGCCCACGGGAACATCTACCCGGCCGAGCGGGTCGACGCCGCTCTCTCCAACTTCTTTCGCCAGGGCAACCTCGCGGCCCTGCGAGAACTGGCCCTGCTCTGGCTCGCGGATCGGGTCGACGACGAGTTACAGGCTTACCGTGAACGTCACCAAATCTCCCACGCCTGGGAAACACGGGAGCGCCTGGTGGTCTCGATCACCGGTGGCGAGGCCGCCCAACAACTCATTCGCCGGGCCGCTCGTATGGCGACGCGCGCCCGCGCCGAACTCGTGGGCGTTCACGTCCGACACGACGATGGCCTGCGCCGACCTTCGGATGAGACCCTCAACCACTCCGTCGAACTTCTCGAAGAACTCGACGGCCGCTACATCGAAGTGGTCGACTCCGACGTGGCGGCCGCCCTCGTGAGCGTGGCCCGCGCCGAAAACGCCACGCAGCTCGTCATTGGCGCCGATCCGAAGAGTCGAGTCGCCACCTTCCTCCGGGGATCGATTGTCGCGCGGTGCGTGGCCCTGGCGCGCGGTGATCTCGACGTCCACGTCATCTCGCGCGATTCGAGCGAGCCCGCGCCCCCCCGCTCGATCCGGCGCTTCCCTCTGCGTTCCGTCTCGCCCTCCCGGTTCTGGGGTTCACTTCTCCTGACCGCGGTGGCTCTCCCGGTCCTCACGCTGGCCCTCCTCCACTCCGGTCTCGCTTCGCTCGCTCTCGCGCTCTCCTCCTTCTTGCTCGTCGTCATCACCGTGGCGGCCATCGGCGGTCTCGTTCCGGGTCTCGTGGGCGCCCTCACGAGTTTCCTCGTCACCAACTGGGAGTTCGCGCCGCCGGTGCACACCTTCACTATCGCTAATCCCCGGGACTTTCTCGCTCTCGTGTCCTACCTCGGGGCGGCCGCGGTGGTCGCGGGATTCGTCGACGTGGCGGCGCGACGCAGCTCCGCCGCCGCCCGAGCCGAGCGTGACGCGCTCGGCCTCGCCC
>JAGXAY010000116.1 GCA_018971385.1 Acidobacteriota bacterium
AGTACGCACGGCAACACGGACTTCCCCGTGTGACGACTGATCTTGAGGAACTCCTCTCCTGGCCCGTCGACGCGGTGTACATCAGTACCACTAACGAACAACACGCACACCAAGCCATCGCTAGTGCTCGGGCGGGAAAGCACGTGCTCGCCGAGAAACCGATGGCCCTCAGCGTGGGCGATGCGACGGCCATGATCACGGCTGCTCGGGACCACTCAGTCATCCTGGCGACGAATCACCACTTGAGGGCGGCGGGAACCCACGAGAAGATTAGGGACGTCGTTCACCAGGGCGAACTCGGCGAGATCTACCACGCCCACGTCGCCCACGCGGTAGGACTCGCGGAACGACTTCAGGGTTGGAGAGTGACGGGTGAGCGCCCCGGGTCAGGAGTGGTGTGGGATCTCCTCGTCCACAATGTCGACACCCTGCGTGCCGACTTGGTCAGTGAACCCGTCGACGTCACCGCTCTGACCTCAACGACCTCGCTATCTCGGCCCGGAGTCGTCGACCTGTCACTCTGCACGTTCGCGTTCGACAACGGAGCACTCGTCTCCACGAGCGAGAGTTTTGCCGTCCCCTTTGGGCGAACAAGCCTCGAAATTCACGGGTCGAAGGGATCCCTCCTCGCTTCCGACGTCATGACTCCTGATCCCGTTGGTGACATCGTTCTCACCACGTCAGCTGGACGGCGTGAGTTGGACGTGCCGGACCGGGAGAACCTCTACGTGAAGACTCTTCGGCGCTTCGCCGAGGCGGTCGAGGGACGGGGCGCCCCCTACTCCACCGGGGAGGACGGACGTATCGCGGTGGCCTGCGCGGTCGCTGCTCTCACGTCGGCAACGGAACGGCGCACGGTCCGAGTCGCCGACGTGCTCCACGCGTAGAGCCCGCCA
Source organism: Acidobacteriota bacterium (assembly GCA_018971385.1). Lineage (GTDB taxonomy): Bacteria > Actinomycetota > Acidimicrobiia > Acidimicrobiales > RAAP-2 > RAAP-2. The sequence continues at coordinate 897 of JAGXAY010000116.1, forward strand.
TTTCACCCGTCGGTTCATCACGCCCACGGGTTAGCCTGGCCCATGGCTCTCGTTCCCCTTCCCGAGCGCATTAAGGCCGAGGGTCTGCTCATTCGTCGGGTTCAGTTGAGCGATGTCGATACCCTCCACGAGGCCGTCACGCGCAACCGCGAGTATCTCACCCCCTGGGTGGGGGGGTGGGTTCTCAAAGAACCCGTCTCACTCGAGGAGCGCCGTCGAGAAGTGGAGGAGTGGATCACGGGGTACGCCCTCGGACAGGGCCATCCCCTCCTCATCGAAGAGGACGGCCAGTTCGTGGGCATGACGGGACTACACGATCGCAACGAACCCCGGGACGTCGAGGTCGGCTACTGGGTGGATCAGAGTCACCAGGGACGCGGCATCGCGACGCGCGCGACGCGCGCCCTCTGCGCACTCGCTCTCGCCGACCCGGGTGTCGACCGGGTTCTCCTCCGACACCTCGTGGAGAACCGAGCCAGTCGACGTATCCCCGAAAAGCTCGGCTTCACTCTCCTCGACGCGGCGGAACCGCACGACGGACAGATTTTCGTGCTCTGGGCGATGCGACGAGGCGAGACGCTCGACTAGACCTCGCGCGACGGGCGCCGGGCGAGCAGGGAGTACTCGAGGGGCAGGCGAGGTCGACCGCGACCGAGTCGCCAGCGCAGCTGTCCCTCCACCCGCTCCATTCCCGGCCAGGGAGAGAACGACATCGCGTCGTGTTCGGCGAAGTACTCGAGGGCGAAGCCCGCGTCGAGGAGTACCTGGATAACCTCACCCACGTGGTGTTGCCACTCCACGTTGGCGGAGTGCTCGCGCACCGCGTCGGGGTCGGCGTAGTCCCCCGGATCGGTGGAGACGAGACCCTCGGGACGATAGAAGTAGTCGGCCGAGGGATCGAGTTCCGGGAGGTCTTCTCGAAGGACGCCGAGGAGCGGGTGAAACTCCACCAGGTAGAGCCGCCCCCCGGGGCGAAGGAGGTGCCACACTTCCCCGGCCCACTCCGCGAGGTCCGGGAGCCAATTCAGCGCACCGATCCCGGTGTAGACGAGATCAAAGCGCGCTTCTCCGAGTCGTTCTCTCGCCTCGGACACCGGGCCCTCGACGAAGGTCCCCGACACCCCCGCTTGAACGAAGAGTTCGCGGGCGACGCGCAGCGACTCCCCCGAGAGGTCGTAACCGGTGACCCGCGCGCCCCGCCGCGCCCAGGCCAGGGTGTCGGTCCCGAGGTGGCACTGCAGGTGGAGAAGGGCGAGGCCCTCGACCGCGCCCACCTCCTCGTCCTCGAAGGGCCGCCGGGGGTCGAAGCCGGCCACGACCTCGTCGAGGGGGTAGAGCTCGGTGTCGACGTGGAGACGGGCGGCCTCGTCCCACCACCGACGGTTGATCTCGAGGAAGTCCGCGCGGGGATCGTCCATCACCGGTGACCGAGGGCACTGTAGAGGGCGAGGTAGTGGGCACCCGCTCCCACGAGGGTGAGCGCGTGAAAGACCTCGTGGTAGGAGAAGACCTTGGGATTGAGTCGGGGCCTCTTCGCGCCGTAGACGGCGGCCCCGACCGAGTACGCGAGACCGCCGACGAGGACCCAGATCAAACACCAGAGTCCACCACCGCGTTCGATGGGCACCACGAAAAAGATCGCCCCCCAACCCACCACCACGTAAGGAAGGGCGTTCACCCACTTCGGGGCCCCGAGGGCCACCTGTCCCACGACGATGCCGACGAGAGCGGCCGCGACGACGAGGAGAATGAGGGTCGTGCGCACCCGTCCCGTGAGAGTGACCCCGGCGAGCGCGAGGTAGGTCCCGACGATGGCCGCGTAGATCGTCGAGTGATCCACACGCCGCCAGGCTGCCCGGGCCCTGGTCGACCAGGTGACCCGGTGAAAGAGGGCGGAGGCGCCCATCATCGTCGCGACGCCGACGAGGTAGAACCAGATCCAGAGACCTCGACCGTGGGCTCGTGAGAGAAGAAGCGGGGCGAAGGCGGCGAGGAGGACCACCCCACCGACGTGCAGCCAACCGCGCCAGAGTGGTCGCTCGACGCCGGTCGGTGTGCTCACTACCCGAGGCTAGTCCCCCGGCTGTCCCCTACCATGGGAACAGAGTCCAATCGGGGGAGAGGTGATGCGCGCGCGAGTACCGGTTTCGGGTCTCCTCTCGGCACTCGGCGTCGTCGGCGTGATCGCGCCCCCACTCCACCTCGTGACGAGCCAGGGACTTGCCGGAGCACCGAGCGCCCTCCTCGCTCTCGGAACCCGCCTCGTGGTCGAAACCCGCGCACCCAACGCACTCACTCTGTACTCCGCTACCGACCCCCGTCGACCCGTCTCCTCGCTCAGCCTCTCGGGAGCCGCCGACACCCTGGCGGTGACCGGGAGTACGTTGTGGACGGCATCGCCACACTCCACCTCTCTCACCGCGGTGCCCTGGAGCGCCCGGGGATTTGGCTCGCCGCGGTCGTTCGATCTCTCCTCGCCCGTCAGTGCGCTCGTCGGCGTCTCACCCGACACACTCCTCGTCAGTGAAGCCGACCACCGAGTTCACGAGTTCACGGCGGGGCCGAATCTCCAACCGCTCTCCACCTCCACCTTCCTTCCGGCCGTTCCCTCACGCGCCGAGCGAGGGGCGACGGGCACGGCCTGGTTCTCCTACCCTCACTCCTCACTCCTCACCTACGTCACGACGAGCCCCGCCGAGTCCGCCGTCACCCTCCACGCGGCCGGGACGGTGGGGGCCATCACGGCCACGTCGAGCGGCACCCTCGTCGTAGGACTCGCCAACTCCCCCACGCTGCAGATCACCTCGAGCGGCACCCGTCTCGGCCCCCGACTGAACCTGCCGATCCCGGGCGCGCGTGGAGTCCTCGGGCTCGCCACCTCCGGTTCCGCCCTCTTCGTTCTCCTCTCCAGCGCCTCGGGAGACCAAGTGTTTCGCACGACGTTGTCGAAGGGGGGTCTCGGTGGGGCGGGCTACGTCCCCGCTCCCCTCAGTGCCGTCCTTGACGGCAATCTCGTCACACCCCAACCCGTCGCCCTCGCCGCGACTGGACCGAGCGACCTGTGGCTTCTCGACTCCTCCTCCAAGGGACTCCAGCACTACGTCAGCCGATCCTCGAGAGCCCCCGTCCTCTTCCAGTCCCCGCGCGTACTCGACGCGACGCACCACGTCCCCTCCGTGGGCGATAATCTGCGCGTCTCGACGGGTCGCTGGTTCGGGGCTGTGCGTCTGACCGAGGCCTGGTATCGGTGTGCCGCCTCC
>JAGXAY010000117.1 GCA_018971385.1 Acidobacteriota bacterium
CGTGTCAAACACGACCATGGTTTCGTACGGCCGATGGGCCATAAGGGGTCCTTTCTCCCTCCGGACTGGCATCGCCAGGCTCCGCGGACAACGGAGCAGGGGGACTTCTTGTTGTCCCGCACGGTGCGGGCCAATGAGTCTACTCCGACGCCGGCGACCCTGGCGAGGAGTCGCCGTAACTCTCAGCTGGTGAGGGAAACTGGCCCGAACGAACGTCAGTGGCGTAGTGACCAATGGCTTCGGTGATGGCCGTTCCGAGATCGGCGTACTGCCGAACGAATTTCGCTGGTCTGCCGAGGGACAACCCGAGAAGATCGTGAAAAACGAGGACTTGCCCATCAGTATCCGGGCCCGCTCCAATTCCGATGGTCGGAATATCGAGTACTTCGGTGACCGAACGACCAACGGTGGTGGGCACTCCCTCGAGCACCACGGCGTAAACGCCACTCTCCTGCAGAACTAGGGCGTCCTCAAGGAGCGTACGGGCTGCGTCATCCGACCTTGCCTGTACCCGATACCCCCCCATCGCGAGAACGCTCTGCGGAGTGAGACCGAGGTGACCCATGACGGGAATCTCGGCGTCGAGGAGTGCGCGCACCACCTCTGCTCGTTTGGTCCCGCCTTCCAACTTCACCGACTCCGCGCCGGCTCGTACCAGTTGGGCCGCGCTGCGCACCGCCTGAGCAGGTCCTTCGTGATACGACGGCCAGGGTAAATCTGCCACCACGTGGGCACGAGGGCGCGCCGCAGCTACTGCGGCGACGTGACGAGCCATATCGTCCACACTGAGGTGCAGGGTGTCCGAATGACCCAAGACGACGTTCGCCAAGGAGTCGCCCACCAACACCATGTCGACACCCGCCGCATCGGCAAAGTGAGCGCCGGCGACGTCGTAGGCCGTGACGACGACGAGGGGGTCGGCCCCTCGAGAACGCTTTCGAGTTCGAATTTCTTGAGTGTTCACGAGGTCACCCGACCCGCCCGCCGGCCCTGACGACCACCCGCATTCCACCGTCGAGCGAGGTGGTGGAAGCGACACTCCGTACACACTTCGACGGCGTAGCACTGCACCGGGTCGGCGCGTCGCTCCAACCGAGCGAGTTCAGCGCGGGTGAGGGGACAGGTGCCACCGGCCGGAAGACGAGATCCAAAGACGTACGTCACCTCAACGAGATCGTTGCCATTGCACACCGGACACCGCTCACCCGAGCGTCTCCCCACGTTCTTCGCAGCTCGTAGAAGTTCCGGGTGGGCATCACACACGTCGTCTCTTCCAATGATTCCCGCGGCTAAACGGGCGACCAAGGTGTGACGGACGAGCCCGTACTCCACCACCGCGTCCCCCCGAGACGAACGAGATGACGACGCGCTCATGACCGCTGACTTTACCGCTCCTCCCCCTCAATTCACACCGTCGACACGAAAGTGAATCATCGATATATCGACCTGATATGATGAATCGCGTGTTAGACCTCGCCATTCTCGGACTTCTCATGGAGCGCGACCATCACGGTTACGAGATTCGTACCGAGGTCCGTGAGCGTTTGACCTTCGGGGCACCCTTGTCCTTCGGTTCTATCTACCCCGCTCTCGCTCGCCTGGAACGAACCGGTCTTGTCGAAGTGGCTGACGGAACGACGAGTTTCGCCAGTCGCCTCTCCACGGGCTCTCTCTCGGGTGAACGCGCCAGTCTGCGCGCCCTTCGCTCCGGGACCCCCCTCGGACGACGGGGGCGAAAGGTCTACCGAATCACGGCCCAGGGTCGTGAGGCCTTCTCCGAACTGTTGGCCGACCCGAATGGTGGAGACGACTCCCGGGGATTCTCCTTACGAATCGCCTTGGCGAAGTACCTCACCCCCGCGTTACGTATCACCCTCCTCGAGCGTCGGCGAACAGAATTGACCGAACGTCTCGAAGAGTTGCGCTCAACGAGTTCTCGAGGCCACTTGGACGACTACGCCCGGAGTGTCGTCACTCACGCCACCCGTGGTGTCGAGTTGGATCTCGAATGGGTGGAGTCACTCCTCCGGGACGAACACCACGATCATCACTTCGCCGATCCGGCGAAGTCGTAAGAAAGGAAAGCCATGGGCAAAATTCGCGTGGCCATTGCCGGTGTGGGTAACTGCGCCTCGTCCCTCGTTCAAGGGGTGACGTACTACAAGGACGCCCAGGCGGGTACGACCGTACCGGGTCTGATGCACGTCACTCTCGGGCAGTATCACGTCGGCGACTTGGAGTTCGTCGCCGCCTTTGACGTCGACGCCTCGAAGGTGGGACAGAACTTGGCGAAGGCTATTGAGGGTGGGCAGAACAACACCATCAAATTTGCCGACGTTCCCGAACTCGGGTGCACCGTGCAACGCGGGCCCACTCTCGACGGGTTGAACAAGTACTACCGCAATGTGATTGAGGAGTCGCCCGAGGAGCCCGTTGACGTCGCTCAGGCCCTGCGTGACGCTCGCGTCGACGTTCTGGTGTCGTACTTGCCCGTCGGCTCCGAGGACGCCCAGCGCTTCTACGCCCAAGCCGCCTTGGATGCCAAGGTCGCGTTCGTCAACGCCATCCCCGTGTTCATCGCGTCGGACCCGGAATGGGCTACCAAGTTCGCGGAAGCGGGAGTGCCGATTATTGGCGACGATATCAAGAGCCAGGTGGGCGCCACCATTGTTCACCGTATTCTGACTCGACTGTTCGAAGACCGCGGCCTCGCCCTCGACCGCACCTACCAACTCAACGTGGGCGGCAACATGGACTTTAAGAACATGCTCGACCGCGAACGCCTCGAGTCAAAGAAGGTCTCCAAGACTCAGGCCGTGACCTCCCAAGTGGAGAACTACACGCTGGCGGCCGACGACGTTCACATTGGTCCGAGTGACCACGTGCCGTGGCTCAAGGACCGCAAGTGGGCGTACATTCGTCTCGAAGGTCGAAACTTTGGTGACGTACCGCTCAACGTGGAACTCAAGCTTGAGGTGTGGGACTCGCCGAACTCCGCAGGAGTCATCATTGACGCCGTACGGTGCGCCAAAATTGCCCTCGACCGGGGGGTCGGTGGACCCATTCTCGGGCCGTCGGCCTACTTCATGAAGTCGCCCCCGGTTCAGTTCCACGACGATGTCGCCCACAACATGGTGGAGTCTTTCGCCAATGGGGCCGACAACCCCGTGTGGCCCTAACCGCTGACGCCAGCCCCCTTCGGACCGTTTGGTTCGGGGGGGGCTTCGTCATTCCACCACTCCAGCAAGCGATGGGTCGCTTCAGCTTTCGAAATCTCCCCTTCATCTCGGCGAATCTCCATGAGAAAGTCCAGGGCACGCTTCACATCTCGACTTGGCGACAGTCCGAGAATGGTCATTACCTCGTCGCCGTTGAGGGCTGGGCGCATCGTGTCCAGATCTTCTTGACGCCGTAGTTCGAAGATGCGCTCTTCGAGGTGATCCATCCGGCGCGACAACTCTTCGGCCTTACGCTGATTTCGCGTCGTGCTATCACATCGAGTCAGTTCGTTCAGTCTCTCGAGAAGTGGCCCCGCGTCGTGTACGTACCGCCGCACCGCCGAGTCGGACCACCCCAGTTTGTAGGTGTGAAAACGAAGATGAAGCTCCACGAGTCGTGAGACGTCGTCCACGACCTGGTTCGGGTACTTCAGGGCGACCATTCTCTTGCGGGTGATTTTGGCCCCCACTACTTCGTGGAATCGGAACGTCACGCCCGCTGACGTGATTTGACGGGTCGCCGGCTTTCCCACGTCGTGGAAGAGTGCGGCAAGACGCAGTGTCAGATCCGCCGACGTCTTGTCCACGACGGCCCACGTGTGAGCCAGAACATCCTTGTGTCGATGAATGGGGTCTTGTTCGAGGTGTAGGGCCGGAAGTTCGGGAAGAAAGTAATCGGCGAGTCCCGTGCGAACGATGAAATCCAGCCCGATTGACGGCTGGGTCGTCATCATGAGAAGGTCCAGTTCTGAACGAATACGCTCCGCCGACACAATGGTGATTTTCTCCGCGAGGTCGCTCGCGGCGGCCTCGAGGTGAGGATCAATACTGAGACCAAAGCGAGCCGCGAAGCGGGCCGCGCGCAACATACGAAGTGGGTC
>JAGXAY010000118.1 GCA_018971385.1 Acidobacteriota bacterium
CCGAGGGGGTAAATACGCTGATACGGGCTCGCACTCGCGTGGGTCGCGACGGACTGAGCGAGAATCTGCCCATCAGCAGCGATGATCTCCCCTCGGTCACTCGAGGCGACGTACCCACTCGGACCGGGATTCAGTGGTGAAGCGTCGAGGGCGGAGGCGTGAAAGAACTGCACGTAGCTCGCCTGACCCACGATGACGGCAAAGAGCAAAAGCACGAAACCCGCGAGAAACGCCAATCGTCGAGACACTTCATCCTCCCTTCGCCACGGTGGTGGACGTCGACGACGTTGTGGACGTTGTGGACGTTGTTGACGTTGACGACGTGGATGTCGAGGTGGAGGTGGAGCCAGTAGACGATCCCGAGCCGGTGGTCTTCGAGCCAGGCGACTGATGGTAGAGGTACTCGGCGTAGGAGAGGGCGGCGGCCGCCGAAGGCTCCGAGATGGTCTGGGCCAGGTTCTGCTGGTCGGCTAGTCGGAGGTCCTTCGTCAGGTAGGGAGTGGTGACGAGAATCTTGGGTTGGTACCAGAGAACTCCTCCGGGCTGACCTTCGACGACCACCACGTGACCGTTCTTCGCGGCGAGGTAGTAGGAGGAGTAGGCGTACCAGTGCAGAATGAGCACAAATCCGGCTCCGACGCCGAGGAGCACGAGCACCGCCGCCACACTGCGCAGAGTCACCCGACGACGGGGGCGTCGACTCGTCACTGGTGTGGGCGAGGCATCCACCGTGTCCGGTGCGGCGTCGGGAGTGCGCGACATCGTGGTGTTCCACGAGTGGGAGGGTTCGTCCGTCTCCGTGAACTCCACCAGAACAACCGAAATATTGTCACGACCCCCCGCGTACTTCGCCGCCTCGACGAGGCGGGTCACCGCTTCGTCGAGGGGTACGGGACCGCACGCCAATTCGGCCAACTGATCGTCACTTAACTCGTTGGAAAGTCCGTCACTGCACAGCAGGATGCGATCCCCGGGCTGGACGTGGAGCGACAAGACGTCGACTTGAAGATCATCGTCCACCCCAATCGCTCGTGTGAGCTGGTGGCGTCGGGGGTGCACCAAGGCCTCCTCAGGCGTGAGTCGACCCATGCGAACCCACTCCTCGGCGACGGAGTGGTCGGAGCTCAACTGACGGAGTGCTCCGTCACGCAATTGGTAGGCCCGGGAGTCCCCCACGTGGAGCATGGTGGGCACCGTGACTCCCGAGGGGTCACGCGTCAGACCAATCACGAGGGCAGTGGTCCCCATTCCGAGGCGTTCCGGATTCGCCGACGCGTCGCGCAGCACTTCGGAGTTGGCGTCCTCGAGCGCGCGGAGGAGTCCCTCAATGGTGGGGCGTTGGCGAAACGTGTCCCGAACGACATCGACGGTGAGGGCACTGGCTACTTCTCCCGCAGCGTGACCTCCCATACCGTCGGCGACAACCGCGAGAGACTCGTCCACGTAGATGGCGTCCTGGTTAGTGTCGCGAACCAGGCCGATGTCCGTGGCGGCGGCGAATCGCCACTGTGTCAACGAACCACCTCGAAGAGAACTCCCCCCACTTGGACCTTGTCCCCCCGGTGGAGGGTCGCGCGACCAGTAATCAACTCCTGGTTGACGTAGGTGCCATTCGTAGATCCCAGATCCTCGACGGCGAGGTCTCCCCCGTCGGCAACGAAGCGGGCGTGACGAGAAGAGAGGAAGTTGTCGAGCAGCGAGACGTCACACTCGTGAGCTCGACCCACGACCACTTGACTCTCGACCTCGTAGCGCTCCCCCTCAAGGGCCGGGGGCTCCACTATTTCGAGCGCCCATCGGGACCCTCGACGTCGACCGCGCTCTCGAGGTGCCCGGTCACTCTCGAGTGGTCGGCTCTCCAGGAGAGCGACCCGCATTACCCGGGCGAAGAAAAGAACGACCACGACCATGACCAGAATCTGGACCGGGCGAATAATCGCCGCGTAGTTCGTGGCGCCGATCACGTCAGGCCACCTCGACTCTCATACGCAGAGTCCCGATAACGACCTCGTCACGGGGCGTGAGCGAGACCGCCTGAATACGGTGTCCGTTGACGAACGTGCCGTTGGTGGAACGCAAATCGCGGACGGCGACTCCCTCGGTGGTTCGCCATACTTCAGCGTGCTGGCGTGACACGTTCGCGTCGTCAATCACGACGTCACACTGGGGGTGACGCCCCACGACGAGGGGTTTTTCTTCCACCACGAAATGCCGACCGTCACTCAGAATGAGCCGGGGCTGACTGGGGCCCGCGACGAACTCGGTGTCCACTTCCATGTCGCCGACCTTGATGTCGTCGTCAATAAACATCTCAATCTTCACGGGCCCGACGAAGCTGTATCCCTCACCCATGGCGTGCTGACGAACGCTCTCCTCAAGCTCGTCCACGAGGGCTTTTTGGAACCCCTCGAAACGAGCGGCATCGTCGGGGCCAATCCAGACCCTCACGACGTTCGGTGACAACATTCCCTGGGGGGCGAGTCGACGTGAAAGGTCCACCTCGCGGGCGATTTTCGCCGCGATTTCGATCGGCTGGAGGGCGTTTCGAAAAGGACGTGACACGGTCCTCTCGAACATCCTCTCCAGGCGGTTTTCCACTCGTTTGAGAGCCATGTCTCCCCCATCGTACTGGCGACTTCCCCTCGGGTCGCGGTCCCACATACTCAGGTAGACGTCGGGGGCTAGACTAAGACCTCCACGGGCGAGTGGCGAAATGGCAGACGCGCTAGCTTCAGGTGCTAGTTCTCGCAAGGGAGTGCGGGTTCAAGTCCCGCCTCGCCCACCAGTTGAGGACCTTTTGGAACCAACTTCCTCGGTCGGCCCGCGCCACCGTGCATCATCCGACTCCGAATCTTCGGCGTCTCACGAAGAAACCGACAAGGCCCCGGGAGCGATCCAGGACCGTGGCCCACAAGCGGTTGCCTAGCGGACCCTTTACTCAATAAGGCGGCGACTGTTTGCTGGGACACAATCGGGATTGTGTCGGGAATGACCCACGCCGCAATCAAAGCCAAGCACCAAGCCGAACTCATATCGACTCGACTCCGCGGGCGCCACCTGCGGGTCGCCTCAGAGTATCCGCCGAACCTCCGCTCGCTCACCGACATCCTCCCATTCGTCTCCCCTGTGCCAATGATGGCCTACCGCCCCGTAACCAGGGCCATCGGCTCCACCGGTCGAATTCGCCTCACGGTTTGTGGCTACACCATGTCCGAACTGATGGCTTGGGAGCCCGGTCCGCTCGCCGTCGAGTTTGAGGGTGCCAGGGCCATCTTGACCAAGGACAATTCGGATCCTAAATCCCGGCGGAACGACGGGCATTGTGCTTACCTGGAGAACGGCCGAATTCAGTTCTGTCTCCTCTGACGGTGCCTTGGCCTCAGGTTCGGCGATGAAATCACCGTTCTGGTTTGCACTCAGTTGAAAGCTGTCGCCATTTGCGATCCAGCGATGCTCTTGCTCGGAGCCCCCCTTGCTTGAGCCACCGCCGTCAATGGCAACCAGGAGGAGTCCCAATGAGTGACGACCGAGTTCTCAGATCAATCGCTGTCTTACTCAACAGCGCCGATTACCCAAGCTGCACTGTTCGCTCCGATTCCGAACCGTAGGTCACTTCAGTCTTTGAACGATCACCATCCGATGAAATAGCTTTCGGCGGAGTCACGCTCCCGTTCCGGTCTCAATCAACAAAGTTCTCACACAGGTAGTCGATGGTAAGGAGGAGTTCCTCGGCAACCGCGGACATCATCCACTCCTCGTCAGTCAACGACTCACGTGCAAAGTGCCAAACATTGATGAGGTTGCGGTACTCACTTATCTTCGTGCCGTTTAGCTCTGCAAGAGCCCGTCCTTGGGCATCCCTTCGTAGTTCTCGCATCTCGACTTCTTCGTGATCAGTTTGATCATGGTTATTGCGAGTGACACGCTGCCGATTCAGCCGAGAGAAGTGATGCACTATGCCGGTCCCACGCCGAGCGCAGTTAATGCATCGCTATCGTGACTAAGGCCCGGCCATAACGCTCACGGT
>JAGXAY010000026.1 GCA_018971385.1 Acidobacteriota bacterium
ACTCAGAAAGCCTTCGTCCCTCACGCGGCGTTGCTGCGTCAGGCTTTCGCCCATTGCGCAAGATTCCCTACTGCTGCCTCCCGTAGGAGTCTGGACCGTGTCTCAGTTCCAGTGTGGCTGATCGTCCTCTCAGACCAGCTATCCGTCGTAGCCTTGGTGGGCCGTTACCCCGCCAACAAGCTGATGGACCGCGAGCCCCTCCCGAAGCGAAAAAACTTTCTTCCCTCGACCATGCGATCAAGGGGAGACATCCGGTATTAGCACCGGTTTCCCGATGTTATCCCGGTCTTCGGGGCAGGTTGCTCACGTGTTACTCACCCGTTCGCCACTAGATCTTTCGGAGCAAGCTCCTTGGATCCCGTTCGACTTGCATGTATTAAGCACGCCGCCAGCGTTCACTCTGAGCCAGAATCAAACTCTCCATCAAGACTTCTCAAGGCTAGGCCTCTCGAAAATCAGAAGAGCCAAGCGGGTGACTCTAAATCCCGCTTGACAACAGCTCGATCACGGGGTGACCGAGCTGCCTACTTCAATGCTGTGATGCGACGAGTCCGGTTAGGCCCGGCCATCGTCGCCCTTACTGGCTTTTGGCTCTCGTTCTTCCGTTTTCAAGGAGCGACGTCACACACGAGCTGGGCTCGGAGGTGTGAACACACCCCGGGATCTCTCCCGGTCCCTGCCGAACGGTTACCCGTCCTACAGGGATGCCTACCTTACCAGTGAGTGTCGTCGTGACGCAAATCACGCTGCACTCACCAATTCGGTGGGATGGACATCATAGCAGATAATCCGTCCCGTTCAAACACCGGTCACGTTCGAGACACCACCCGCTTTCGCGCGCGACGCTCGCCGTTCACCCGGTTTTCGGCGGCTCGACGACTGTAGTCGAGCCGTGACCACTCCCCGAGTCACTTCGGAGAGATACCACCCATCTCTTCATCGAGAGATCGACGCACCACGTCGAGAGTCTCGTCGAGACGGCGACGTTGGGCGTCCTGGGCGAGGGGGCCCGACGCCCCCGGCGAACGGCGACGACGCAAGGTTTCGCCGGGCGCAAACATCCCGGAGAATCGACCCGGGTACTCCTCTTCGACCACGTCGGCGAAGGCTCGTCCCTGAGTGAGAGCGCTCGCGACCAACCGTCCCGCGGTCTCGTGGGCTTGGCGAAACGGGACGCCGTCGACGACCAACTCTTCGGCGATATCCATGGCCGCGAGGAGGGGATCATTCGCCGCCTCGGCACTCACGTCCGAGTGGAACTCGAGGGAGCGATAGGCCCCGGCGAGGGCACGTAGAACCAGCCGACACTGGTGCACCGAGTCAAAGACGGGCTCCTTGTCCTCTTGCAGATCTCGGTTGTAGGCGAGGGGTAGCCCCTTCAACGTGACGAGCAGTCCGGTGAGATTTCCCACGAGACGTCCGCTCTTACCTCGAGCGAGTTCGGCCACGTCAGAGTTCTTCTTGTGGGGCAGCATCGACGAACCGGTCGTGAAGGCGTCGCCGAGCGTCGCGAATCCGAACTCCGCCGTCGTCCAGAGCACGAGTTCCTCCCCCAGTCGGGAGAGATCCACTCCGAGCATCGCCCAGACGAAGAGGGCTTCGGCGACGAAATCCCGCGACGCGGTGGCGTCGAGGGAGTTGGCGAAGGCTTCGCGGAAACCGAGATCGCGGGCCACGCTCGCCGGATCGAGCGGGAGGGAGGACCCAGCGAGAGCTCCCGCTCCCAGCGGTGAGACGTTCGTGCGTCGAGCGGCGTCCCTCGCCCGCTCGGCGTCTCTCGCGAGGGCCCAGGCGTGGGCGTAGAGGTGGTGGGACAAGAGGACCGGCTGAGCCCGTTGAAGGTGGGTGTAGCCCGGCAGGTAGGCGTTCGGATACCGGTCCGCTACCTCCACGAGGGCGTCGGCGAGATCGAGGGTCAGTCGGGCGACGTCACGCAACGCCTCTCGCACGAAGAAGCGCATCGCGGTCGCCACTTGATCGTTGCGGCTCCGACCGGTATGGATTCGCCGTCCGAGGTCCCCGACCAGTTCCGTGGCTCGTCGTTCGATAGCCATGTGAACGTCCTCGTCGCTGGCCGCGCGAACGAATCGCCCGTCGCGAAACTCCCCCCGAATCTCTTCGAGGGCTGCGACGAGGTGGGTGGCCTCTTCTTCACTGAGCAGCCCGGCCCGGGCCAGCCCGCGCACGTGAGCCGCACTCGCCGTGAGATCGACGTCACTGAGCGCCTGGTCGAAGGGAAAACTCTCCGACAACGCGACGAGCGCGTCAGACATCTCCTCGTCGAAGCGACCGGACCAGAGGGTCATGACTGGGGACGAGTGTTCTTCGCACCCTGACGCTGGGCCCAGGTCTTTATGGAAAGACCGTATATCTTGACGAATCCCTCCGAGTCGGCGTGTTCGAAGGTGTCGGCGGCGTCGTAGGTCGCGAGGCCGTAGTCGTAGAGGGCGTGCGGGCTCCGTCGTCCACTGACCCGCAAGAGACCCGGGGCCTCGACGCGAAGGCGCACGTCACCAGTGACGTGACGCTGAGTCTCGTCGATGAAGGCGTCGAGCGCCTCCTTGAGCGGTGAGAACCACATACCGTCGTAGACCAGTTCGGACCAGCGCGTCTCGAGACGGGCCTTCTCGTGACGAACGTCCCGTTCGAGGACGAGGTCCTCGAGGTCCTGGTGGGCCTGGATGAGTGCGAGAGCCGCCGGGCACTCGTACACCTCGCGCGACTTAATTCCCACCCGGCGGTTTTCGACCATGTCGATGCGACCAAATCCCCTCGATCCGAGGAGGTCGTTCAGACGCTTGATGAGGTCGGCCAGCGGCATCGCTTCGCCGTCCAAGGACACCGGAACGCCGGACTCGAACCCCACTGTCACCTCGAGGGAGGTGGTGTCACGCACCCGCGTCAGGGTCATCGGTTCCTCGGGCGGCGCCGCCCAGGGGTCCTCCATCTCTCCGCACTCGACGGCACGCCCCCAGAGATTCTCGTCAATGGAGTAGATCTTCTCCTTCGAGGCCCGAATGGGAATACTCCACTGCTCGGCGTAGTCCACCGAATCCGCGCGGGTCATTCCCCAGTTTCTCGCCGGAGCGAGGACTTCGAGGTCGGGCGCGAGGGCGTGAGTTCCCACCTCGAAACGCACCTGGTCGTTCCCCTTACCGGTGCAGCCGTGAGCCACCGCCTGAGCGTTGAATCGGCGCGCTTGATCCACCAGGTGACGAACAATCACCGGACGAGAGAGGGAGGAGACGAGGGGGTACTTGCCCTCGTAGAGCGCGTTCGCGCGCACCGCGGCGGCGCAGAACTCCTCGGCCATCTCGGCGCGCGCGTCGACGACCACGCACTCAATGGCGCCGGCCCCGAGCGCTCGCGCCCGAATATCCTCGAAACTCTCCGTGGTGTCGGGGTCTTGGCCCACGTCGACGAGCACGCAGACCACCTCGACCCCCCAGGTCTCGATCATCCAGCGAACCGCCACCGAGGTGTCGAGGCCCCCGCTGTAAGCGAGCACGACTCTTTTCATTTTCTTCTTCCCTTCTGACGAACGACCGGACGCTCTTCGAGCCCGGCCAGAGCGCGAAACTCCGTCACGAGGGCCGCTCCCCCGCGCTGCTCGGAGGCGATGACCAGGATGGTGTCGTCACCGGCGAGAGACCCGAGCACCCCTTCGAGAGCGCTGCGGTCGAGGGCCGACGCGACGACGTGAGCGCACCCCGGAGGGGTACGAATGACGACGAGGTTCCCGGAGTTATCGACCGAGCCCACCCACTCCCCCATCATCCGGCGTAGGTGATCGAGGGGGGCGGCGGCCATCGACGGGGTCGCCGGAATCACGATGCGCCGTGACCCGTGGAGATCGCGAATCTTGATGGTGCCGAGATCCTGGAGGTCCCGAGTCACGGTGGCCTGAGTGGCCTGGACTCCCTCCGCCTTCAGCCGCGCGACCAGTTGGGCGGCCGTCGAGATGATCTCGTGTTCTAACAGTTCGGTAATGCGGTGTTGGCGTTGTGCCTTACTCACTCTTCCCCCTTCATCCAGCGAAGAACACCCACCATCGCGGAGCGACGGTGGTACACCTGGCGCCACACGCGTGAGGCCGGCGAATCCAGAACCTCATCGGTGATTTCGTCACCCCGATGGGCCGGTAAACAGTGCAGAACGACGGCGTGGGAGGCGGCGTGAGAGAGGAGTTCGGAGGTCACGGCGAAGGACGCCAGGTCCCGGCGACGCTGCTCGGTCTCGGCCTCCATGCCCATCGACACCCACGCGTCGGTGTAGACCGCGTCCACCCCCGTAACCGCCGCGACGGGATCGTCGACGAGTTCGAGGGATCCGGCGAGACCGTCCTCGCTCGGGTCCTCGCCACCCCCGACGCTCAGCTGGTAGTGGGCCGGCGCCCCGACGCGCACGTGGACCCCGAGCCGTCGCAGCGCGACGGCGAGGGAACGCGTGACGTTGGTGGCATCTCCCACGTACGCCACCCGACGTCCGGCGAGAGACCGTGGATCACCGTCACCAAACTCGTCGGCGAGCGTCAAGACGTCGGCAACGGCCTGGGTCGGGTGGGCGAGATCGGAGAGCAGGTTGATGAGACCGAGTCGTTCGCCCACGACCGCGCGGAGCCGCTCGAGCGTGTCGTGACGGCGTACCCGCGCGGCGCAGAGGGAGTACATCTCGGCCAAGGTGCGCCCCACGTCCTCCGCCGACTCCCGCCGGCCGATACCGATTTCGTCATCGGAGAAGAACGTGGCGTAGCCCCCGAGTTCGTGGACGGCACTCGAACTCGAAGCCCGCGTGCGCAAACTGGGGCGTTCGAACACGAGGGCGACACCCTGACCGGCGAGCAGCGTGTCGTCGAGGGGGGCGGTGGCGAGGCGATAGATGGTGTCGAGATCCTCGTCCGGGGTCTCCGCGACGGTAAGAAAATGACGGGTCACGGGAGTACCTCCGTTGTGGGAATGGACCGATCGAGGACCCCGCGCAAAGCGTGAGGTCGGGTGCCGTTAGCGAGAACGACCCGACGGGCTCCGGCGTCGAGGGCTTCGAGGGCGGCTCCTAGTTTGGGACGCATTCCGTCCCGGGCGGCCCCCGAGTCGATGAGGTCGAGGAGGTCGGCCCGGGTGATGGACGACAGGGCACTCGTCGGATCATCGGGATTGGCGCGCACTTGGTCGATATCGCTCAGCAGAATGAGAGTGGGAGCACCGAGGGCTCCCGCGAGGGCTCCCGCGGCCGCGTCGGCGTTGCAGTTCAAGAGTCCCCCGTCGTCGCCGCGCGTGACGGGCGAGAGGACCGGAACCCAGCCCCCGTCGAGGAGGCTCTCGACGAGGTGCGCGTCAACTCGTACCGACGGAGCCACCCGCCCGAGTGCGCTCTCGATGACGGGGGCTTGAAGTACTCCGCCGGAGACCCCCTGGAGCCCCACCGCCCGACATCCTCGGCCCACGAGGTGGGACACGATCTGGGTGTTGACGTCAGCCAGGGCCATCGAGACGATCTGCATCGTGGCCTCGTCAGTGATCCGCAGTCCGTCGTGAAAGCGACTGGGGAGACCCACACGCGACAGCACGTCGGCAATCTGGGGGCCCCCGCCGTGGACAAGCACCACGCGCTCGAGGTCGGAGAGATCAGCGGCGAGATCGGCGAGGACCGCGCTCTCTACCCCGAGGTCGTCGAGGGCGTGACCCCCGAGTTTGACGACGAGGGTGCTCACGGGGTCACTCCGGCCCGCGGGAGACCGGTTATCTCCTCGACGCCACTGGCCACGTTCCACGCCTGGACGGCCTGACCGGCCGCTCCCTTCACGAGATTGTCGAGCGAACTCATGACGAGGAGCCACCCCGTTCTCGGATCGACGCGGGCACTCACGAAACAGAGATTGGAGCCCACCGGGTCCTTGAGAGTGGGCGGTTCCTCCGTCACCACCACGAAGGGCTCCTGGTCGTAGGACTCTCGGAGAATTGCGAGAGCGCCCGCCGTATCGAGGTCACCCCGCACCCGGGCGTAGGCGCTCACGAGCATGCCCCGGGCGACCGGCACGAGGTGGGGAGTGAAGAGAACTTCCGCCCCAATCTCTCGTTCGATTTCGACGGTGTGACGGTGGCGAAGCAGTCCGTACGCCTCGGCGTTACTCGAGAGGCGGGGAAAGTGGAGACGATCGTTCGGACTCCGTCCGGCGCCCGACACGCCACTCAACGCGTTGACGACAATGGACGACGTCTCCACGACGCCCCGGTCGAGGAACGGCCCGAGGGCGAGGGAACTGGCCGTGGGGTAGCACCCGGGTATGGCGAGGAGCGAGGCGCCGGGAATCTCGCCACGATGCCGCTCGACCAGACAGTAGACGGCGTCACCCAGGCGCTGCGGATCACGGTGCTCCGCTCCGTACCAGGCGGCGTAGTCCCGCGGATCTCGCAGTCGGTAGTCGGCGCCGAGGTCGACGACGCGAATCCCCCGCTCGAGAAACGTTCCCGCCATCTCCTGACTACGCCCGTGGGGCAGGGCCAGAAACACCGTGTCGAGGGGGACGTCGGACAGGTCCTCCACTCCGGTGAGCACCAGCGACGGGTAGAGCGCGCCGAGAGCGGGGGTGTGCTCGGCCACGAGTTTGCCCTTGGCGCTCTCCCCCGTCGCGGCGACGACTCGCGCCTCGGGGTGTCCGGCGAGCAGGCGGAGAAGTTCGGCTCCGGCGTATCCACTCGCCCCGACGACGGCAACATCCATAACGCCATTTTATTCACAATCAGCAGTAAAAATGCAACTACCGTTTTCCCGAGTAGTCTGGTCCCTCGTGAGTCGACGCGCCTGGGTTCTCTTCGCCATGATGGCGGTGCTCTGGGGCATTCCCTACCTCCTCATTCGTATCGCGGTCCGCCAACTCGACCCGGGAGTCGTCGTCCTCGCCCGAACCGCCCCCGCCGCCCTCCTCCTCGCCCCCCTCGTCGCTCGCCGGGGACAGCTCCGGGATGTTCTCACCCACTGGCGATGGATTGTCGTCTTCGGCGTCGTCGAGTTCGGGGGACCGTGGTATCTGATGTCCAGTGCGGAAAAGCACGTCACGAGCTCCTTCACCAGTTTGATGATCTGCGCGGTCCCTCTATTCACTCTGGTCATGTCCCGATTCAGCTCCAGTCACGAGAAGCTCTCCCCCCGCCGTCTGGGGGGGCTGGTGGTGGGGGCTCTCGGGGTCGCCCTGCTCGTCGGGGTCAACATCCACGGAGACCTCCGATGGGTCCTCATGCTGCTCGTCGTCTGCGTGGGCTACTCGGTCGGACCCATGATTCTCCAGCACCGCCTAGCGGGCGTCCCCGGTCCCGCCGTCGTCTTCGGGGCGACCGGCGTGGTGGCGATCGCCTGGGCCCCCTACGGTGCTCTTCACTGGCCCGCCCACGTCTCTCTCGAGACCGTGCTGGCGGTCCTCGTCCTCTCCGTCTTCTGCACCGCCGGGGCCTTTCTCACCTTCTTCGAATTGGTGAAGGAGGCGGGGGCTAATCGGTCGACCGTCGTGGTCTACTCCAACACCGCCCTGGCGGTACTACTCGGGATAGCCCTGCTGCACGAACCCCTGACGACGAGCATCCTCATCGGGTTCCCCCTCATCATGGCCGGTTCGTACTTCGCGACCTCAGGCGATCGTCACCGCCGCGACGCGGACCTCACCGTCCACCAGTAGCCAGAGCTCACCGTCGTCAACGACGAGTTCGACGTCGTGATCAAACTCAATGGCTCCGTGGTGAATGACCTCGGCCGCTCGTACCGGAGTGGTGGTCATTTCGGCGAGAGCCTGCCAGACGGCGGCGTTGTTGACGTGGCCGATCACGTCGAGGTCGGCCCGACGCAGGGGCCATGGCCGGCGCGGCGCGTGAGCCGGAGGTGACGTCGAGGGGACCCGACCGGACACCTTGCGCCCCCCGATGGCCTCACCGTAGACGGCGAGGAACTCGGCGCTGAGTCTCACCGGGAACCCTCGGGGGTCGACCGGGACCCAGAGGGTGGCCGTTTCGATGACCAGTTCGTCCCCGCGATAGATATTGGTACGCCGCTCCACCCAGGCCGCGCCGAAACCGGAACACCAGGTGAGCGCGCGAAGTTCGTCGTAGAGGCGGGGCCAGGTTCCCGTCGACCGTAGCGCGGTGCGCCGGGCGACCCAGGCCACCTCGGACACAATGTCGGTCGACTCGTAGTCCTCGGTGGCGACGTCCTGGAGCACCCGGGCGATGCCGTCGAGTCGCCACGCCCCCTCCGGGGTGGTGTCCGAGAGTCGCACGGTGGTCGGCATCGAGACTCGTCGCCCCGACGCCGGCACGGGAACGAACTCCTCGACCGAGAGCACTAGGGAACCGTCCGGAGGGTCGCTCCGCGCGCGGCGGCGGCCTCCACGAGAGACCGTCGAGCGGTGTCCAGGTCGGCGTCACTCAAGGTACGTTCCGTCGAGACGAATCTCACCGAGAACGCCAGAGAACGTCGATCGGCCCCGAGGGACTCTCCCCGGTAGACGTCGAAGAGTGTTACCGACTCCACGAGGGGGCTCGCCTGAGCGAGAACTCGCCCCAGTTCGTCGGCCCCCACTTCATTGGGAGTCACGAGGGCGAAGTCCATGGCCGCCGCCGGGAAACGACTGGGGACGATCGCGCGGTCGTCCCGGCGACGATCGCGTTCGAGCTGGTGGAGAGCCGGGACGTCGAGGGTAAAGAGTCCGAGACGTCGAGATTCCGGGTGGATCAGACGAACCAGGTCCGGGTCGACTTCGCCGACTCGCCCGAGTTCACGTCCACTCTCGGAGTCGATGAGACGAGCGTGGCGCGTCGGGTGCCACCCCGCAGGGGCGTCCTCGCTACTCTCCACCGCCACGCCGCTCAGACCGAGTCGGGCGAGAAGGGTTCTCACGGTCGCCACGGCGATGACGGCGTCGTCACCCTCTCGAGCGCCCAGCACGGTGAGGTGTTCCGTCTCGACCGGGAGGTCGACCTGGAGCACTCCACCCGCCCCACCCCGGTCCCGACGACGAACCTGGGCGTCGTCGGGGTGGGTGAACACCACGCCCATCTCGACGAAGAGGGCGCCGCCCAGTCCCCGTTCCGCGTTGCGAGCGGCGACCCGCAGCAGTCCGGGAAGGAGCGAGGGTCGTAGGACCGACTCCTCCGCACTCAGCGGATTAGCGACGACCACCCGGCGCGCGTGGGGGTGAGTGAGAGCGGCGTCCGACTCCGCGATCATGGTCGGAGTCCACACCTCGTGCCCGCCGAGGGTGACGACCGCCTCCCGAGCCCGACGGCGGAGCCTTTGCGTCGAACTCCACCCGCCCGGCGCTGGCCAGCTCGGCGTGCGGCGCGGTAACCGGGTGTAGGAGTAGAGACGAGCCACCTCTTCGATGACGTCGGCTCGCCCGGCCGCTCCCAGACGAATGTCCAGACGGGCGGACGGGGCCACCACGTCGAGGTCGCCCTCGTCGCGCACGGTGAAGTTCAACCCTTCGAGAAGACGGACCACCTCGGAACGCTCGAGCGCCACGCCGAGAGCCCGTTCCACGTCGTGATCGGTGAGGGTGACTCGCGAACGTTCGGGAATCTCACCTCGAACGTCGAGCGGGTGATTCACCCACTCGAGGTTCGGTACCGACTCACGGAGAAGGTGAACGAACCGCGCCGCCGCGAAGAGCGCGAGTTCGGGGTCGACACCGCGCTCGAAGCGGTGGGACGCTTCGGAGCGCAGTCCGTGGCGCTTCGACGCCCGAGCGATGGTCATCGGGTCGAAGAAAGCCGCCTCCAGCAAAATCTCGGTCGTCGACTCGCGGATCTCACCTATCTCGCCACCCATAATGCCGGCCAGGCCGTGGATGACGTCGTCGCCGTCCACGATGACGAGGTCGTCCCCCGAGTCACCGAGTCCTCGTCCGGGCTGGGCCAGTGGCCGGGTCACGCCGTCGAGGGTCGTCAGGGTCTCGCCGGGACGGGCCACCCGGGCGCGCAGGGTACGCCGAGCGACCAGGTCCGCGTCGTAGGCGTGGGTGGGTTGGCCGAGTTCGAGCATGACGAGATTGCTGGCGTCCACCACGTTCGAGATGGGCCGCATTCCCGCGAGAGTCAGTCGGCGAGCGAGCTGCTCCGGGGAGGGACCGACCCGTACTCCACGGATGAGAGAAAGGGTGAAGCGGCCACAGAGGTCCGGGGCCTCGATCTCGACGTGGGCGCTCTCGCGAGTCTCACCGGACTCGCCGGGGGTCGCCACCGCCGGAAAACGGAGCGGGTGGCGGAGTCGGGTCGCCAGGTCGCGCGCGACCCCGAGGAGGGACCAGGCGTCGGGGCGGTTGCCCTCAATGGAGATATCGAGCACCACGTCGGGCTCGACGCCGAGATTGTCGAGGAGTGCCTCACCCGGTCGACTCGAGGGCGACAGAATCAGCAGTCCCCCGTGGTCTTCGGAGAGTCCGAGCTCTCGCCCCGAACAGAGCATCCCATTCGAGACCACACCACGCATCGTGCGTCGAGCAATTTCGAATCCTCCGGGCAGCACCGCGCCGACGGGGGCGAGCGGCACGAAGTCCCCGACGGTGAAGTTCATCGCCCCGCACACAATCTCGAGGGGGCCCTCTCCGGCGTCGACGACTACCCGACGAATGCGGTCCGCACCCTCAATCGAGTGAATCTCGTCGACTCGAGCGACGATCACGTCGCCGAGGCCCTCGCCCACGCGTTCGACACCCTCGACGACGAGTCCGAGGTCGTCCATCACCGCGATGAGCTCGTCGAGGGAGGCGGGCAGATCGACGAACTCGTTTAACCACTTGAGGGGCACTCTCATGAGAACTGCCTTACGAAGCGCAGGTCGTTCTCGATGAGGGCCCGCATATCGGCGATCTGGTAGCGCATCTGGGCGCAGCGGTCGATGCCGAAACCGAAGGCGAAACCACTCCACTCCTCGGCGTCGATGCCGACGGCCGCGAAGACGGCGGGGTCAATCATGCCGCAACCGCCGAGCTCGATCCACCCGGTCTGGGAGCAGGTTCGACACCCCTCACCTCGGCACAGGGTGCAGGTGATTTCGAACTCCGCCGAGGGTTCGGTGAAGGGAAAGTATCCGGGACGGAGTCGCGAGTCGATGTCCGGACCGAAGTAGGCCCTGGTAAAAGTATCGATGGTGCCGGCGAGATCGGCGAAGGTGATACCCCGGTCCACGACGATGCCCTCAATCTGGTGAAAGGCGGCGAGGTGGCGCGCGTCGGGAGTGTCTCGTCGGTAGCACCGACCGGGCATCACGGCGTGCAGGGGTAGGGACTCTTCGGCCACGGCCTTCTCCATTAAGTGAATCTGAGTCGGCGAGGTGTGCGTCCGGAGGACCACGGTCTCGGGCTCACCCAGTTCGAGGTAGAAGGTGTCCCACATTCCCCGGGCCGGGTGAGCCGGGGGCATATTGAGGGCTTCGAAGTTGTACCAGTCACTCTCCACCTCGGGGCCGTCCTCCACCCGAAAGCCCATGCCGACGAAGACCTCCTCGAGGGCGTACTGGGTAATCGCCACGATGCCGGGGTGCCCCGCCCCCAGCGGAACTCGCACGGCGTCGAGGACCACGTCACCGAGGTCCAAGCGGTCGGCGTCGAGTTCGGCGACCCGAGCGCGCGCCTCGAGGTCGCGACGTTGAGCCTCCAAGGCTTCCACCACCCGACGACGGGCTTCTTGCAAACGAGCCCCGGCGTCGCGGCGCTCCTCGGGCGAGAGCGAACCCAGGGACTTTTGGAGACTCGAGAGAACGGAGCGCTTGCCCACCAGAGTGGGCTCAGCGTTCGTTAACTCCTCGAGACTGGCCAGGTCAGCAATGGCTCGTAAGAGCTCTTCGACCTGGTCGTCGAGGTGGGCGAGGGGGGCGTCACTCATCCCCTACAGGCTAGGGGGTGGCGCACCCCCCGATGAGTGAGAACGTTGATATAACCCTTCGAAAAGGAGGAGGGACCCCGCGACGGCGGCGTTCAAGGACTCGACAGAACTCGCCATGGGGATACTCACCCGGTCCGAAAGATGGGCGAGCGTCTCCCCGGAGAGCCCCCGGGCCTCTGAGCCAATCCACACCGCGCACGGCTCGTGGAGGGGTGCGTGTCGGGGATCCATCCCCCCGCGCAGCACCGTCGCGAAGGATCGAACGCCGTGGTTACTCGACCACGCGAGAAGTTCATCCCTCGAACACTTGAGCGTCAACGCGCGAAAGATCGCCCCGGCCGAGGCGCGAACGACCTTAGGGTGAAACGGATCAACCCCCTCCCCCACGAGAACGACCCCGCTCGCTCCCGCCGCTTCGGCGCTGCGAACGAGAGTGCCGACGTTGCCGGGGTCCTGGAGGTCCTCGAGAACGAGGAGGAGCCCGGACGGATCGACCTCATCGAGAGTTCGAGACGGCAGTCGACACGCAGCGATGACCCCCTGGGGCGCTTGAGCGTCCGCCGCTCGTTCGAGGGCGGCGTCCGTGATGACGATGACCCCGGTGCGCTCCAGCACCGGGGCGAGACGCTCGTGCGTGAGTGACGATTCGGCCACGAAGACGGCTTCGAGGGGCCAGCCCGCGTCGAGTGCGGCCACCACGGCGTCGGGCCCCTCGGCGACAAACGCCCCCTCGCGACGACGTTCGGAGGCGTCGCGCGCCAGGCGCCGGAGACGTCGCACGGTCTCGTGCGACGCCCCCAGAACCGTCACGACTACTTCTCGAGCGCCTCGCGGGCCTGGACCACGAGGGCGTGGAACGCCCCGGGGTCGCTCACCGCGAGTTCGGCCAGCATGCGCCGGTCGACCTCAATACCGGCCGCGTTGAGACCGGCGATGAAGCGGCTGTAGCTCACGCCGTCGAGACGGGTGGCCGCGTTGATGCGCTGAATCCACAGGCGACGCATGTCACCCTTGCGGGCGCGCCGGTCACGGAAGGCGTAGACGCCGGCGTGCTGCACCGCTTGGTTCGCCGCGCGGAACGTCCGACTCCGGTCACCGTAGTAACCCTTGGCCTGCTCTAGTACGGCCTTGTGGTGCTTCTTGGCGTTAACGCCACGCTTTACTCGTGCCATGTTTCACGTCCTCCCTAGAGACCCATCAGCTTCTTGATGTTCTTTTCGATTCCGGGTGCGATGTCGGCCTCACGTCCCAACCGGCGCGTACGCACCGAGGACTTGGTCTCCATCAAGTGGCCCCGAAAGGCCTTGCGGCGACGCAAACGTCCCGTTCCGGTGATCTTGATGCGCTTCTTCGCACCGCTGTCGGTCTTCATCTTCGGCATCTCAGCCCTCCTGGGTCACTTCCGCGACGACCTCGTCGTCACGCTCGTCCTTCTTCGATTCCTTGGCCTTGACCTTGCGGTCCGGGCCCAGCACCATCGTCATATTGCGCCCGTCGAGTTTGG
Organism: Acidobacteriota bacterium; assembly: GCA_018971385.1. GTDB lineage: Bacteria > Actinomycetota > Acidimicrobiia > Acidimicrobiales > RAAP-2 > RAAP-2. Next base: position 13,372 of record JAGXAY010000026.1, read on the forward strand.
CGGAGGCCTCCACTTTGGCCACCTCCCCCAACTTTTCGACGATGCGATCGAGAATCTTCTTACCTAACTCCGGGTGGGCCGACTCGCGTCCGCGGAACATGATCGTGACCTTGACCTTGTGACCCTCGAGGAGAAATTTCTCCACGAGACGGGTCTTCGTATCGAAGTCGCCCTGTCCAATCTTCGGTCGGTACTTCATTTCCTTAATGCCGACGTTCTGGCTCTTGCGCCGCGACTCTTTCGCTTTCTGCGCCTCGTCGAACTTGAACTTTCCGTAGTCCATGATGCGACAGACGGGGGGTTGAGCCGTCGGGGCGATCTCCACGAGGTCGAGGTCCAGACTGCGCGCTAGCGCGAGGGCCTCACGAGTGGGAACGATTCCCCGCTGCTCGCCCGCCTGGTCGATCAGACGAACGGTCTCGACGCGAATGCGATCGTTGACGCGGTGTTCTCCCGGATTAGTTGCGATATCTCCACTCCTTGCTCTTCACGACACCCTTCGGTGCCGCCACGGCAAGCGAGGCGCAACTGCGTCGACCGAACGCGCGTGAAGCCCGTCGGTGGAGGTGGTCTCCCACCCCACTTGCTGTGAGACTGACCCGTAAAGGCTAGCAGACCGCGCCGCGACGGCGCCCGATAGCCTCAGAAGGGTGTCCGACCCCTCCGATGTCCTCGAGGAGATGGCCGCTCTCGAGGCGACCGATCTTCTCGCTCACCACCTCGCGACCCTCCTTCGTTGGTGCGCCGTTCACCTGGCGGTGAGCCCGCCCGACCTCGCGGGAGCTCGTCTCATCCTCGACTGCGCCGACGCCACGGTCGCGGCCGGGGGGTCTCGACTCGGCCCCCACTTTCCCCTCTATGTCGAGGCGCTCAAGGAGGCCCGCCAGGCGCTGGAGCGCGCCGAGAGTCGTTAGAGGGCGACCACGTCGCGGGCCTCGTCGGAACCCATCAGTCCCACGGCGCGAGTAAATCTCACCCGAGTGCCCGGATTAATGCGGCGAGATCCGTCGGCGATCATCACGCAGTGCAGGAAGAGTCGACGATCGCGGTCGTCGAGGACCCAGCCGTCACCGCGCTCGACGTCGAAACTCTCCACGACCCCCACCTCGGTCACGGAGCGACCTCGTCGAGAACCGAGATCATGTCGAGAACGGTGAGGGCGCTCTCTCGCCCCTTGTTCGTCTCGTCCGGGAGACTTCGCTCGAGAGCCTGGTCGACCGTGTTCACGGTCAGGACCCCGAAGATCACCGGAACTCCACTCTCCAACTGGACCTGCTGGACACCGCGGGCACACTCGTTCGCGACCACTTCGTAGTGACCGGTGTCTCCTCGAATGACGGCCCCGAGGGTGATGACTCCGTCGACGTCAGCCTCCACGAGGGCCTGGGCCGCGAGGGGGACTTCGAAAGCGCCGGGGACCCACAGGACGGTGATGTCACGACGAGAGACTCCGTACTCCTCAAGTCCCGCCAGTGCGCCCTCGAGGAGCCGCTCGGTGATGCCCCCATTGAACTGCGCCCCCACGATCCCGATGCGCCGTCCCGTCCCCCGTCGGTCCGAGGTGACCACACGACCCACCCGATCACGGAGCTCGTCGACCAGGGCCGGTCGAAAGGCGGTCTCGTCACTGCTCGTCATCGAGGCCCTCCAGCAGATGTCCCAGGCGCTCGCGCTTCGTGCGCAGGTAGTCGATGTTGTAGGGCGTCGGGGTGCTCTCGAGCGGCACCCGCTCCACGATGTCGAGACCGAAGCCCTCGAGCCCGCCGTACTTCGCGGGATTGTTCGTCAGCAACTTCATCGAAGTCACCCCGAGGTCCACGAGAATCTGGGCCCCGATGCCGTACTCCCGGGAGTCCACCGGCAGACCCAACTCCTCGTTCGCCTCCACGGTGTCGCGCCCCTGCTCCTGGAGGGCGTAGGCGCGAATCTTGTGACCGAGTCCGATGCCGCGCCCCTCGTGACCGCGCAGGTAGACGACGACGCCCCGTCCGTTCTCGGCGACTTTGGCGAGGGCCTGGTGGAGTTGAGGGCCGCAGTCGCAACGGAGCGACCCGATCACGTCACCGGTCAGACACTCCGAGTGAACCCGCACGAGAACGTCCTCGGTCCCCTCGACGTCACCCTTCACGAGGGCTAAGTGCTGCTCGCCGTCGAGCACGCTCTCGAACACGATGGCCTGAAACTCTCCGAACTCGGTCGGGAGTGTCGCTTCGCCCACTCGGCGCACCAGCTTCTCGTGTTGGCGCCGGTAACGAATGAGGTCGGCGATCGTCACGATAGGTAGGTCGTATCGCTTCGCGAAGGCCTCGAGTTCGGGCAAACGGGCCATGTCGGCCTTGTCCTCACTCACCACCTCACAGAGAACCCCGGAGGGGAACCGTCCGGCGAGTCGACAGAGGTCAACGGTCGCCTCGGTGTGACCGGCCCGCTTGAGGACCCCACCCGGTCGGTAACGCAGGGGAAAGATGTGCCCCGGGCGGTTGAGATCGTTCGGCTGAGTGGCGGGGTCAATGAGAGCTCGAATGGTCGCCGCGCGATCCCCCGCCGAGATTCCCGTCGTCGTTCCGTGGCGGTAGTCCACGGTCACGGTGAAGGCGGTGCGCTGGGCCTCGGTGTTGGCGACCACCATCAGCGGCAGGTCGAGGGCGTCCGCCCGCTCCGCCTCAAGGGGTACGCAGATGACGCCCGAGGTGTGCTCCAAGAAGAACGCCATGGTGTCGGCCGTCGCGTCCTCGGCGGCCATGACGAGATCCCCCTCGTTCTCGCGGTCTTCGTCGTCAACAACGACGACCATCCCGCCCCGGCGAATCTGTTCAATCGCCTCTTCGATGCTCGAGAGAGCCATTACACCTCCAGGTCTACTCGTAGGTCGGGACCCACCCGCCGTACGCCGACTAACTGCCCCCGTCGCAACTGCTCGATGGAAGACGTCGTTAGAGAGGTTAGGGCCGATACGGTGTCGGTCCCGCCGGCCAGGGCCGGTGCGATGTACCAGACCAGGTGATTAACGAGGCCGGCCTCCACGAAACTGGAGAGAACGCGGGGCCCGCCCTCCACGAGCACCTGCACGACGTCGCGATGACCTAGTTCGTCGAGGAGATCCGTCAATCCACCCCGCCACTCGAGGCAGGGATGGACACGGGCGTCCTCGGGGGCCTCTCCCAGCACCACCCGCAAGGGTTCGAGAACGACGTCACCTAGTCGAGCCGTGAGGGCGGGGTCGTCCCGGCGCACCGTACCCGCGCCCACGACGATGGCCTGGGACTGGGCGCGCACGAGGTGGGCGTCGGCGCGAGCCTCCCCCGACGTGATCCACTGACTCGTTCCGTCGGCCATGGCCACGACTCCGTCCAGTGTGGTGGCGGCTTTCGCGACGACGTAGGGTCGTCCAGTCGCACGTTGCCACAAGTAGGGGGCGAGAGATTGCCGCACCCCCTCCGCCCCGACCCCCGTGACGACGTCGATGCCGGCCTCGCGCAGGGCGACGAGTCCCCGCCCCGCGACCCGCGGATCGGGGTCGGCCAGCGCGACGACGACTCGTCGAACTCCCGCGTCGATAAGGGCGTCGGTACACGGGCCGGTTCGCCCCACGTGACAACACGGCTCCAGGGTCACGACGACGGTCGCGCCTCTCGCTCGGTCCCCGGCGTGTCGAAGAGCCACCACTTCGGCGTGGGCCTCTCCGGGCACTTGAGTATGCCCCTCCCCTACAACGACGCCAGCGTCATCCACGACCAGGGCGCCCACCCAGGGATTAGGCGGTGAGTGGAGACGAGCCTTCTCGCCCTCGAGGCGAGCGCGACTCATCAGGTCATCGAGAGACTCTCTCACTCGCCGCTCGCCGCGATACGAAGGGCGTGGGTCGCCGCCACGGGATCGGGTCGAGAGAAAATAGCCGAACCCGCGACGAGTACGTTCGCCCCCGCCGCGACGGCCCGGGGCGCCGTTTCGACGTCAATACCCCCGTCGATTTCTAAATCGACGCTGAGGCCCTCCTCCTCAATAACCCGCCTCACCCCCGTGACCTTCTCCAGTACCTCAGGCATGAAGGACTGGCCCCCGAAGCCGGGAAACACCGACATCACGAGAACCAGATCGAGGTCGGCGAGGTGGGGTTCGAGAGCAGAGAAGGGAGTGTCCGGATTAACGGCGAGACCGGCGCGCATACCGAGCGCGCGAGCATCCGCGAGGGCGGCCGCCACGTCGCCAACCTCGGCGTGAACCGTGCAACTGTCGGCCCCGGCCGTGGCGAACGCCTCTAAATAGCGCCGGGGCTCAGAGATCATGAGATGGCAGTCGAGAAAGCGCTCCGTGTGCCGTCGAAGGGAGGCCACGACGGGGGGGCCGATCGTGATATTTGGCACGAAATGGCCGTCCATGACGTCCACGTGGAGCCACTCCACGTGCTCATCCACCAATTGGGCGGCGCCAGCCAGGTAACCAAAATCCGCTGACAAGAGCGAGGGGGCAAGTTTTAATGCGCCGATGGGGCCGGGATCGAGGTGGCTCACCGGGCCAGCCTAGAGGGCGAGGACCGAGTCCATCAGGGGTCGGCGCCGATGTCCTTCGACGCCTCCGGCCGCCGAGGGGCTCACTATTCCCCACGACCACCGGGGCGGGTGTCACGGGATGTGCGAGATCCTCACTCGGGCAACCTCCATCTCACGTCTCGGTCAATCGCGGGAGAACGAGCCGTCGGGGGCCAGGGGGTGGAGTACCCAGAGGGCCCCGAGGTAGGCCACGGGTATGACCTCCATCGAAATCGGGAGATGGTGGGTACGAGACCGAAACATCACTACTTCAAGGAGAAGACCCAGAAATGCCAGCTCGGAGACTCCTCGGAACACCAGCCGACCAAGCACTCGCTCCGCGGGACTCTTCCCCCGCTGCCAGGACGACACCCGAGACTTACTTCTCGTGCTCTGAATCATCAGCGGAACACTCGAGGTCATCCACCACGCGATGGAGAGTATCGCCCACAGCCGAATGGAGCTCGCGGAGATCTCGGCCATGACGAGCGCAATCCCGAGCGGGGCGAAGACGTCGCCGAGACCCATCAGGATGAGACCTACCTGAGCCATCGCAAACGAGTTAGACGGGCGACTCGCGAGTTTCTCCGGGTTCGACTCCGACACCACCATGCTCTGGAGGACTTTGACCATCACGTTCGTCGCACCCCTCGGCGGACCGCCTCTCACCACGGTCGACATCGGTGAACTCTAGGGACCCACCGACAACCGGGCCACCATGACGGCGTTGTGAATTTCTGCGCGCGGCGACCAACGAACGACAACAAGTGCGCATCACTGGCCGGCTGCCTTCGCACTGGCCGTCGTGCGAACCCAACAATCGTCGTCAACCTCTCTACCTCGATGCGGCGTACTAACGGCCCCGTTAGTGCGTGGGAATAACGAGGGTGAGCGAAGACCCCAGTGACTCCGTCGTTCCCCGTACCGCGACCGACAGCCGGTCTATGCCGGGGCGAGCTCCGGCCAGGACCCGCACACGCACCGTAAAGGACTGACCGCTGAGTCGGCGTGATGGTGTCACGATGATGGTCACGTGGGGCGGAATGTGCCTAACGCGCAGAGACAGCGCTTGCGAAAGACCGGAGGTAACGCGAGTCATCAGCCGGAGTTCGTGTGCCGTTCCTACGGAACCCACGACCCGAGTGCCACTCCAGCGGATACCGAATCGTGACGGGGCCACCCGTACCCGAACCGACGTAGTCGTTGAGGTCACCGCGCCTCCAGCACCCGTCCCCGTCACCGTCACGAGGTAGTTCCCCCCCACCGCGTGGGACGTCGCCACCAGTGTCAACGACGTGGTCTGCCCCGCCGTTACGTCGGGCGACGAGAAGGAACCGGAAACGCCCCGTGGTAAACCCGACACCGCGAAAGCGATGGTCTGGCTCACTCCCGAGGTCACCGTCGAACCCAACGTCAGCACCGTAGAGGATCCGGTGACGATCGTCATGGACGAGGGAGAAGAGAGGGAGAAGAGGTTGGGTGCACTCACGACGAGGTAGACGTCACTGGTGGTGCTGTCACTAGTTCCCGTCCCCGTCATCACGAGGGGGTAAGTACCCGGCGGGGTCGACAACGAACTCGTCAGAGTGAGTTGGGAGGATCCACCCGCGTTGAGAGAGCCCGACGAGAAGGCGGCGCTCATTCCGCTCGGCAACCCACTCACCGTTAACGCCACTGGTTGAGTCACTCCGGAGGTCACCGCCGTGGCGACGGTCAGGGACGTCGACGATCCCGCCACGACGGAGAGAGACGAGGGAGAAGAGAGGGAGAAGAGGTTGGGGGCACTCACGACGAGGGAGACGTCACTGGTGGTGCTGTCACTAGTTCCCGTCCCCGTCATCACGAGGGGGTAAGTACCCGGCGGGGTCGACAACGAACTCGTCAGAGTGAGTTGGGAGGATCCACCCGCGTTGAGAGAGCCCGACGAGAAGGCGGCGC
>JAGXAY010000119.1 GCA_018971385.1 Acidobacteriota bacterium
TCGTCAGCGACGAAGCCCCTCCAGTATAGAGAAAATCTGGCTCGTCGCCCGCTCGAGGTCGTCATTCACTACCTCGGCGCTGCGGATGAGCCGTCCCCGATCGATCTCCCCCGCGGCGACCTCGAGACGTCGTCGAACGTGACTCTCGTCGTCTCCGCGTCCCCGGAGTCGCGCCTCAAGCACCTCGGGACTCGGGGGAAGGACCAGAATCACCACGGCCTCGGAGTCCTGGGCGAGAATCTGCTCGGCTCCCTGCACGTCGATTTCGAGCAAGAGGTCACGGGAATCGCTCGGGTCGGGCCGAGGAGTGCCGTAGAGCTGGCCCTGAAACTCGGCCCACTCGTAGAACTGTCCGGCTCGAGCGGCCGCCTCGAACGTCGCTCGGTCCACGAAGTGGTAGTCCGCCTCACTCTCGTGGGGCCGTGGGGGGCGCGTCGTCCAACTCCGCGAGAGGACCAGGTGCTCGTCTCGTTCCACAAGCCGACGGGCCAGGGTGCCCTTTCCGACACCGCCCGGGCCGATCAGAATGATCGTGCGCCGGTTACTTGACAAGTGCCTGAAAGAGCTGTTCGCGCTGACGGGGTCCGAGCCCCCGGATTCGGCGGGACTGCGCGATGTTGGCCTGGGCCATGATGCGAGAGGCCTTCACCTCTCCGATGGCCGGCAGGGCGCTAATCAGGTCGTGGGCCCGCATCTGGGCGACGCAGTCCTCCCGGTCGGCCAACTCGAAGAGTTCGGCGAGGGAGAGTTCTCCCGACTTCACCATGCGTTTCACCTCGGCCCGGCGCCGTCGATTGGCGACGGCCGCGGCCGAGGCGGCGACCCGTTGTTCGTGGGTCAAGGAGGGAGGAACCGGACTCACGACCTAACCCTACCCGGGGGAGGGGTTCGCGGGCTAGAGGTTCTCTGAAAGGGCGTCGCGCCAACGCGACATGCTCGAGATCAGGTGGCGCGGACTCGTCCCCGACTCCACGAGGGCCCGCGAGAGCGACACGACGATACTGCGCCGATCCACCCCCTCGAGGAGGCGTCGTACCTGATCAAGACCACCGCCTTGGGCACCGACCCCCGGGACGAGGACCGGTCCACGCAACTCTCGAAGGGCGAACTCCCCCCGCGGGGCGCTCGCACCGAGAACAACACCGGCTCCTCCGACTCCGTCCGCCCCCTCGTTCCAGGTCGCCACTCGGGCCAGAACGTCGTCGAAGACCCGCACGCCCTCCGCGGTGCGGGCTCCCTGGAGGGATCGCCCCTCCGGGTTGGAGGTGGCGGCGAGGACGAAGAGCCCCCGCCCCCGTTGGCACCTCCGACGAAAGGGTTCGAGCGAGTCCACCCCGAGGTAGGGCGAGACCGTGACGGCGTCACTGGCGAGGGGGGACCCCTCGTCCAGCCAGGTCGCGGCGTACCCCTCGTTACTCGATCCGATGTCCCCCCGCTTCGCGTCGGCGATGACGAGGAGTCCCGCCGCGCGGGCCTCGGCGATGACTCGCTCGAGCACGGCGTAACCGCGAGACCCGAAGCGTTCGAAGAAGGCCACCTGGGGCTTCACGACACTGGCCGTCGACGACGCCGCCTCGACGAGTCGGAGCGCGACGAGTTCCACGCTCTCGAGAGAGTCCTCTCGCTCGAAGTGCGCCACGACCTCCGGCGAGGGGTCCACTCCGACGCAGAGACCTCCCCGGTCCTCCACGGCGGCCCAGAGCCGTCGCCCGAAACTCTCAGCCATGAGCCGCACCCACTAACTCCTCCACCCTCGAGACTCCGTGGCGAGCCAGCCACTCGGCCGCCTCTCGTTGTATCCGCCAGGGCGCCCGGGGATCGGCGAAGCTCGCCGTGCCCACCTCGACGGCCGACGCGCCGGCCATGACCATGGCGAGAGCGTCGCGACCACTGGATACTCCCCCGACCCCGACGAGGGGGGCGTCGGGGAAGGCGGCGTGCACGTCGTAGACGGCGCGCAGGGCGACCGGAAGGATGCCCGGGCCGCTCAGGCCCCCACCCACTCCGCCGAGCGCCGGGCGGCGCGACTCCACGTCGATGGAGAGACCGAGCACGGTGTTGACGAGAACGAGCGCGTCGGCCCCCGCCTCGAGGGCCGCGCCGGCAATCTCGACGAGGTCGGGGGTGTTCGGACTCAGTTTCACCCACCGGGGACGCCCCACCGGCGCGCTCGCGCGCACGAGGTCGGCCGTCATCTCGGCCGAGTGGGCGAACATGCGGGACCGTCCCTCGAGGTTCGGACAGGAGGCGTTGATCTCGAGAGCGAGGATGTCGGCGTCGGCGAGGAGTTCGGCCCCCCGGGCGTAGTCCTCGACGGTGCGCCCCCAGAGGGAGGCGACGACCGTCGCGCCGCGCGCGCGGGCGGCGGGCAACTCATCTTCGAGCCAGGCGGGGATGCCGGGACCGGCGAGACCCACGGAGTTGAGCATGTCGACGCCCTCGGCGACCACGCGGGGAGCGCGATTACCCTCGTGGGCGAAGTGCGCGAGGGACTTGGTGACGAGGGCGCCGAGCTCGGCGAGGTCGCCGTAACCGGCGAGTTCGTCGCCGTAGCCCGCCGTCCCGGCCGCCGTCAGAACGAAGGACCGTAGCTCAGAGTCCCCCACTCGAGTCGCGAGGCTCACGACATCTCCTGCAGCGTCGAGATGCGCCATCCCTCGCGTCGCGTGTCGGCGATTCCCCGCACCGCCGCGCGCGCCGCGCGCAGGGTGGTGAGACAGGGCACCGCGTGCACCGTCGCCGTTGTTCGAATAGCCGAGCCGTCCTGGCGCGCTCGACCTCCGGTCGGGGTATTAATCACCATCTGAACCCGTCCCGAGGCGAGAAGGTCGACGGCATTCTCGCCGTCGGGGTCGGCAATCTTTCCGACCTCCGTCTCGACCTCGACGCCGGCCGCGCGTAGCGCCCTCGCCGTTCCGGTCGTGGCCGCGAGCGAGAAGCCGAGTTCAACGAGGTCCCGAGCGATCTCGACCCCGTGGTCCTTGTCCTCGTCGGCGAGGGAGAGAAAGACTCGTCCGGTGTCGGGGAGACGGCTGCCCGCGGCGAGTTGGGCCTTAGCGAAGGCGATACCGAAGCTCTCCCCCGTCCCCATGACCTCCCCGGTTGAGCGCATCTCCGGACCGAGCACGGTGTCGACCGTCGGGAACCGGTTGAAGGGAAGAACGGCCTCCTTCACGGCGACGAGCCTCGGGCGGGGTCGAACCAGGGGCACGACCTCGGCGGCGCGCAACTCGGCCAATGTTCGTCCGACCATCACCTCGACGGCGACTCGAGCGAGCGGAACCCCGGTCGCCTTCGCGACGAAGGGAACCGTGCGCGACGCCCGGGGGTTGGCTTCGATGACGTAGACCTGGTCGTCCTTCACCGCGAACTGGACGTTGATGAGTCCCACGACGGCGAGGGCCTCGGCGATCGTGGCACTGGCCGTCTCGAGACGGCTCACCACGTCGTCGGAGAGGGACACCGGGGGCAGGGCGCAGGCCGAGTCCCCGGAGTGCACTCCGGCCTCCTCGACGTGCTCCATCACTCCGGCGACGAAGACCTCACCGAGGTGGTCGCGCACCGCGTCGACGTCCACCTCAATGGCGTCGTCGAGGAAGCGGTCGATGAGAATCGGACGGGACTGGGAGACTCCCCCCTCCCGGGCGAGAGAGCCGTGGGCGCTCGTGAGATCGAGCATCACTCGTTCGAGGGCAGCGTCGTCGTCCACGATCTCCATGGCCCGACCGCCGAGGACGTAACTCGGACGCACGAGGACGGGAAAACCGACCCGGGCGACGACGGCTCGCGCGCCCTCGAGGTCGTAGGCGGTGCCCCCCGGGGGCTGGGCGAGACCGAGTCGCTGACAGATCTCCCCCCACATCTCCCGGTCCTCGGCCGCGTCAATGGAGGAGACCGGCGTACCGAGCACGAGCCCCTCCTCGAGAGTGGGAGCCAACTTGAGGGGCGTCTGACCGCCGAG
>JAGXAY010000120.1 GCA_018971385.1 Acidobacteriota bacterium
CTGGGCGTAGTAACACTTTTTGGCGGAACCAGTGATGGCACCACCAGTCTCAACGACACCTGGACGTGGAACGGTTCGACGTGGACGTCGCCACCTCTTCTCGGCAGTCCGAGTGTCCGCGAGTACGCCTCCGTGACGTACGACACGACTACGAATAATCTGCTTCTCTTTGGGGGACTGGGAAACGGTAGCTACCTCGCTGACACCTGGGCGCTCGAGTCGTATCCGTTGACGCCCCTGAACGTCTCCGCCCAGTCGAACGCCAACGGTCAGTCGCTCGTCTCCTGGGCCGCCCCCTCCTCCAACGGGGGATCACCCGTTATCGGCTACACCGTCACGGCGACCGACACCACCTCGAGTACTCGAGGGGGAGAGACCTGCTCGACGACCGGTGCTCTCAGTTGTGTTGTCACCGGTCTCACCAACGGTGACTCCTACGTCTTTAGTGTCGTCGCTCGAAACCTCCTCGGACAGTCCGCGTCGGCAACGAGTGCTCCCGCGACCCCGGCCACCACGCCGTCGGCCCCCCAGGGAGCGAGCGCTCGTTCCAACGAAAACTCACAGTCCCTCGTCATCTGGGCCGCCCCCTCCTCCAACGGGGGATCACCGGTCACGGGCTACACCGTCACGGCGAGTCCGGGGGGTCAGATCTGCCGCACCACCGGAGCTCTTCGCTGTCTCGTGACGCACCTCACGAACGGACGACACTACGTCTTTAGTGTCGTCGCCACGAACGGAGCGGGAACGGGAAGCCCCGCCACGGCGACGGCCGTTCCGCGCACGCGGGCGTCAGCTCCTCGGAATCTGAGAGTCGTGACGCGAAGGGACGTCCTCAGCATCACCTGGACTCGACCTGCGTCCCTCGGGGGATCGACGAGCGTCTCCTACGACGTCTTCGTCGCCCGGCTTCCCCACCACCTCGGCTCTCGACCCGTGAATCGGCGAGCGCTGCACTCACGTCACGACGTCATCACCCTCACGACGCCCGGCACCTACCTGGTCGTCGTGCGAGCCATCACCACCACCGGACTCGGCGCGTCGAGCGAACGCCGGGTCGTCATCGCGAAGGCGAAGACTAAAGCCAAGGGGTGAGAGCGAAGGCCGAATGTCGTTCGAGGTGACTCACGCGCGCCGGTGGAGGGTGTTGCGATCGGTGTGAAGGACCGAGGTCGTGCGACCCGGGTACTCGATGACAGTGGTTTGCTGGTAGGAGTACTCGTCCTCGCTGAGAGTGACCGTGGCGTCAAAGCGACTGATGCGGGGGCCCTCGCCGGGAGCGCTCACGATCCCGGGCGGGTCGGAGAGACGCTCCGCCTCGAGTCGCAGGACCGTGCCGTCGGCGCGCCCGCGAGCCACGAGAGCAGTGGCGTGGGGCACGAGGAAACACCGGTAGAGCCGCTCGGTCTCGGGTTCCCACGTCCAGTAGCCGACTTCGACGTGAAAGGGCTCCTCGCTGCCGAGTAACCAGGTGGACAGGGTGTAGTCGAGTGTCCAGATTTCCTGAGAGCCCCGTCGCGTGACTCCGCGGGGCTGGTACACCACTCGTTCCCGGAATCGGCTCTCCCCAATCTTTCCCTGGTCGGAGTGAAAGGAGACGTCGAGACCGGTCTCCTCCGACTCCCACGTTCCGATGAGCAGGTGGAGGGGGCCGTCGTTCACGCCAGACTCTCCGACATCGAGCGGGCCATCCAGAAGTCCTGCACGCTGTAGGGGTAGAGCAGGAGAAGTCCACTCACCCAGGGGGAGGTCGTGAGGAGGGCGAGGACTACCGAGATGACCGAGACGCTGATTTGCCAGGTGGCGAGGGACGAGTCGGTCCCGAGGCGGGCGGCACTCAGTCGCGTGAGCCTCCACGACGAGACGAGGGGGACGAAGTGGGCGACTCGCCCGCGACCTTCGAGGAGGCGGAGGGCGACCGCGAACGCCACGGTCGAGCCAAAAATCAGGCCGAGAGCGAGGGAGAGCTCCACCGTCCACTCGACCGGGGTGAGGGCGGCCACGCCCGGAGTGGAGGTGGGTCGAGTGTCGTAGACCCCCCTGAGAAGTCCGAGTCCGAGATAGAGGGCGGGCAGGGCGCTCCAACGCAGGCGACGGAGCACCCCCAGGGTGACGAGTTGGAGGGGGTCACGCGCGGGGGGAGTTCCGAAGGATTCCGTGAGGTTGGTCCACTCACGTCCGTTCCACGCACGCCACTGGGAACCTCCGGAAGGGTCCGGGTACCACCCCGGGGGAGGTAGGGGGCGATCGACGGTCTCACTACTCACCCCGTTAGTCTCCCATAGCAGTGAGTACCACCGATACGGAACCCGCCGACCTCGAAGCGGCCATCTCCACGTTGGCCGCGAACGCCGACCTCCTCTCGAGGACGTCCTCTCGCGACCTCGCCGATCTCCTGGCCCGAGTCCGTCTCGACACCTGGGCCGTCGCCCCCGACTGGCACCGGCAGTCCTGCGACGCCAAGGGACTCGACCCGCACTCGGCGGCCGGAGCCGAGGAGCTGATGTCCGGCCCGGTGATGTTCGCCCGCCTCGCGCAGGTGTACGAACGGTCTCTCCGACGTTCGCTCACCGATTTCGGGGAATCCCGCGTTCCGGTGGTCCCGGCGAGTTGGGACGAACGCCTCATCTTTACCGGGGTGCGGGCTGAAGTGTGGCGCGGCGAGAACCTGGCTCCGACGCCGCCACCCGGAGTGACCCTGGTCCTCGGGGCGGGAAACGTGTCGTCCCTGACACCTCGTGATGTCCTCCATCATCTCGTCGTCGAGCGACGCGTCGTTCTCGTGAAGGCTAACCCGGTGAACGACTACCTCACGTCGTGGTGGGAGCGAGCTCTCGCCGCGTTCGTGGAGCTGGGTGTCGTGCGCTTTGTCCGCGGCGGGGCCGCGGTAGGCGAACGGGCCCTCGCCGATCCCCGCGTGAGCGCCGTTCACGTCACGGGCTCGGCCGCGACGGCCGAGCGAATTCACTCTCGACTGCGCCCCGGGACCGTCTTCACGAGTGAACTCGGCTCGGTGACCCCCGTGATTCTCGTTCCCGGGCGCTGGCGTCCCCGGGAGATGCGCTACCAGGTTGATCACCTGGCGACGATGCTCGTCAATAACGCGGGGTGTAACTGTCTCACGCCCCGCGTTCTCGTGTTGTCGTCCGCGTGGGCCCAGCGCGATGAGTTCCTCCGACTCCTCGCCGCCCGACTGGCCACACTCGGTCCGCGGCCCGCGTTCTACCCCGGTGTTCGAGAACGACACGCCGTCTTTCTCACCACTCACCCGAACGCCACGCTCGTGGGAGCGACTTCCGCCAACGGAATCCCCTGGACGATTGTTGAGGGGGCTCGTCCGGACGACGAGGATCCCGCCTACCGGGAGGAGTTCTTCTGCCCGGGGGTCGTCGTCACCACCATCGACGAAGCGAATCCCGCGAGATTTCTGGTGGCCGCTCGGGAGTTCGTGAACTCTCGCCTCTGGGGTTCGCTCGCCACCACACTCCTTATCGACCCGCGTACGCGCCGAGAACTCGGGGTCGACGACGAGGTTCGCCGGACGATCGAGAGTCTCCGCTACGGAGTAGTCAGCGTCAATCTCTTCCACGGTCTCGGGATCGGCCTCGGATCAACTACCTGGGGGGCGGCCCCTTCGGGCGACGGACGTGAGGGACGAGGAGTTATCGGAAACGGACTTCTCGTGTTGGGGGCGACGAGGTCCGTTCTCGAGGGACCGTTCGTTACACCGTGGACGCCCGCGTGGTTTATTACACGCACTCGCTCCGAGTCGATCGCCTGGCGCTTTCTCTCCTGGCTCACTCGTCGGCGGTGGCGGGACCTCGTCGCTCTCGTCGCTCTGGTGGTCCTGCCGGGTTAGGGACCGCCGGAACGGCCGCGAGGACCGTTCCGGCGATCACGCTCTAGTAGCCCGAACTCACTGTCGTG
>JAGXAY010000121.1 GCA_018971385.1 Acidobacteriota bacterium
TCGAACCTCCCGAGCAGTAAACCCCCTGACACGGTGAGATTCTCCCAGTCCGTTTTCCGCGACATCTCCGTCAATATCGCTTTAGGGGTTCCCGTCACCAGCCCGAGCCCGACGGTGTCGACGGGACGGATGAGGTTAACGGCGTCGCTCACGCTAAGGTCTCGTGCGGTCATGGGACTATTGTGCCCGTTTCTCGAACGACGTGCACGTGAGGAGGCGTTGTGTTCATCGAGGTGTGGAGTGATGTGGTCTGTCCCTACTGCTACTTGGGAAATGCGCAGCTGGACGCCGCCTTGGGGGCCTTTGATCACGCGTCCGACGTGGTGATTGTGCCCCGGGCCTTTGAACTCGATCCCGGGATGAGTCGAGAGGGAACGATGAGCGCTGGTGAATTGGTGGCTGCCAAATACCGGCAACCACGTCACCAGGTCGATCAAACCCACCTGCGACTTGGTGAAGCGGCGAATGAACTGGGCCTGGAGTGGAACATCGATGATGCTCGACCAACCAATACCTTTGATGCCCACCGGCTTATCGAGATAGCTCGACGAGAGAACCTCGCCCGTGAAGCCAGTTCTCGCCTCCATCAGGCCTACTTCGCCGAAGGGGCGCTCGTAAGCAACATCGACACACTGGTGGAACTCGCTCACGAGATTGGACTCACCAATCCTGAACTCATCCGAGACCCCAGCGTTGGGGCCACCGAGGTTCGAGAGGACGAAGACCGTGCTCGACAGCTCGGAATCCAAGGAGTCCCGGCCTTCGTCTTCGATGAGCGATTCCTGGTCTCTGGAGCCCAGGGTGTCGAGGGATTGCTAAGCGCCCTCGAACAGGTCTACAACCTCTCCGTCTCGTCCTAATCGCCCGAGACCACGGCGGCGGACGCCAACAGGTGTCCGTCGTCGAGGTTCATCACTCGAACTCCGGTCGCGTCACGGCCCTGTGAGGAGATCTCACGCACCTCGGTGCGGATCAGGACGCCACCGGTGGAGGCGAGCAGGATGTCGTCATCGAGACGCACCATGAACGCCGCCACAACTCGACCACGCGCCGCCGTTAACTTAATGGCGCGTACCCCTTGACCCCCTCGTCCCTGACGATTAAAACGATCGGTCTTCACGCGCTTGCCGTAACCGTTGTCGGTCACGAGAAGCAGGTCCGCGTCGTCACGCACGACATCCAGTGAAATAGCGGCGTCGTCAGACCGGAGCTTTATCCCCCGGACCCCCGTCGCGTCTCGCCCCATTTCTCGAACTTCGGACTCGTTAAACCGTATGGACATTCCTGCCGAGGTCACCACGATGAGGTCGTCGTCACCCGACGTCGCCACCACTCGAACCACCTCGTCGCCGTCTCGAAGCTTGATGGCGATCCATCCCTCACGTCGGGATTTGTCGTATTCAGAAAACGAGGTTTTCTTCACTGTTCCGGAGGAGGTGAGGAACATCAGGTACTTATCTTCAGGAAAATCCTGAGTATCGATAATGGCCTGGATCGACTCGTTCGGCTGAAGGTTGAGGAGATTCACAACGGCGGTTCCCTTGGCGGTCCGCTCCTTCATCGGAATCTCGTGACCACGAAGTCGAAAGACTCGACCACGATTAGAAAAGAGGAGAATGGTCGCGTGCGTCGTTGTATGAATAACCTGATCAACGAAGTCTTCGTCCTTGAGTTTGGCCCCTTGAACCCCTCGACCGCCACGCGCTTGTGTTCTAAAGGCGTCGGCCGCCACGGACTTCACGTAGCCCGCCCGGGTCATCGTGATAACAATTTCCTCGTCGTCGATGAGATCTTCGACGCCTAGTTCACCGGGGTCGTTCACGATCGCCGTGAGGCGCGGGGTGGCGTACGAGTCGCGCACCGAGGTAATCTCTGTCGCAATGACGTCGCGCAGTCGTGCGTCACTCCCCAGAATCTCTTCAAGGTCGGCGATGGTTGCTCGCAGCTTGGTCATCTCATCCTCGAGCTCAGCCCGACCCAGTCGGGTCAAGCGACCGAGCGTCATGTCGAGGATGTGATTCGCTTGCTCTTCCGAGAAGTCAAAAGGGGTAGCCATGAGGGACATTCGAGCGGCCGCGCGATCATCGGATCCCCTAATCGTGGCAATCACTTGATCAAGCATGTCGATGGCCTTAAGTAGGCCTTCAACGATGTGAGCTCGGGCTTGCGCCTTACGCAGTCGGTACTGGGAACGCCGCGTTACCACCTCAATCTGGTGGTCAACGTAGTGACTGAGAACTTGGAGCAAGTTGAGTGTCCTCGGCACACCGTCCACCAACGCCAACGTGTTGACCGCAAAGGTGGTCTGAAGTGCCGTGTTCTTGTACAACTTATTGAGAACAACGTTGGCGTTGGCGTCACGCTTCAAACGAATAACCATTCGAGCCTGTCGGGCAGCCGTGTCGTTTTGGACTTCCGCGATACCGTCAAGGTCGCCCGACTTCACCAAGTCGTCAATCTTCTGCTCGATGGACTCAACCGACACTTCGTAGGGGAATTCGGTCACTACGATGCGATTCACCCCGTTGACCTCTTCTATTTCGGCCACGGCTCGCATCTTGATAGAACCTCGTCCGGTACGGGCCGCGTCGAGAATTCCTTGACGGCCCAAAATTTGGGCACCCGTAGGAAAATCGGGTCCTTTCACAAAGGTCAGCAGGTCATCAACGGTGGCGTCGGGGTGACGCAGGAGGTGAAGTGTCGCGTCGATGGTCTCCCCGAGGTTGTGGGGGGGGATTTTGGTGGCCATCCCAACCGCGATTCCCTGACTACCGTTCACCAGAAGATTCGGAAACCGGGCCGGAAGAACGGTGGGTTGCACCGTTGAATTGTCGTAATTTGGTTCGAAATTGACGGTTTCCTCGTCAATCGAATCCAACATTTCGAGAGCCAGCGGAGCGAGACGGCATTCGGTGTACCTCATTGCCGCCGCACCTTCGTCCGGGCCCGTACCTCCAAAGTTGCCGTGACCACTGACGAGGGGATGGCGCATCGCAAACTCTTGAACCATGCGCACGAGTGCGTCGTAGATCGCACTATCACCGTGGGGGTGGTAGGTACCCATAACCTCACCAACGACTTTTGCGCATTTGATGTGGGGGCGATCGGGGCGAAGTCCCATATCAAACATGGCGTAAAGAATTCGCCGGTGAACCGGTTTTAAACCATCGCGAACGTCAGGTAGCGCTCTCGACACGATGACGGACATCGAATATTCGAGAAACGAACGCTCCATCTCCAGATTGATCTCGATTGGTTCGACGTATCCGAGGACCTCGTCGTCGCCACCCGAGGTTGAGGTGTTTTTAGTTCTCGCCATGACTTATCCCTTAGATGTCGAGGAAGCGAACGTCTTTAGCGTTCGTTTGTATGAAATGGCGCCGCTGTGGTACATCGTCTCCCATAAGAATTGAGCAGACCTCATCCGCCAGTGCGGCTTGTTCAACGGTGATCTGAAGCAACGCTCTCTTGGTGGCGTCCATCGTGGTATCCCGCAACTCGTCAAAATCCATCTCCCCGAGACCCTTCAGTCGCTGAAAGTCGTTCTTGTGTTGGGGGTGGTCACGGAGGAACTGCTCCTTAGCCGCATCGTCACGCAAGTAGACCTTCTCCTTGCCCACCAACGTTGAGTAGAGCGGGGGTTGGGCAACGTACACGTGACCGTTCGTGACCAAGTCGGTCATCTGCCGGAAGAAAAAAGTGAGTAGCAGAGTGCGAATGTGACTTCCGTCGACGTCGGCATCCGCCAGCAGGATGATCTTGTGGTATCGAATCTTGCTGACGTCGAAATCCGCTTCCACCCCC
>JAGXAY010000122.1 GCA_018971385.1 Acidobacteriota bacterium
ATCGCTCTCGAGTGAGCGAGTCTCGCTTCCCCACGTGATGTAGGGACCGTATCGTCCGTTGTGGGCCAACACCGGCTCACCGTCCGCTGGATGAACGCCCACCGTACGAGGAAGTTGAAGAAGTTGGAGCGCCTGCTCAAGATCGAGGGTTTCGAGGGACATGGTGGACAGCAGTGACGCCGTGCGAGGCTTTTCCTTGCCTACCGGTTCGCCCAACTGAACGTAAGGCCCGTATCGGCCCGCCTTCGCCATCACGGAAAGACCCGATTCCGGGTCCACTCCCAACACTCGGTCCCCGGACGGCGCCGCGAGGAGTTCGAGGGCTCGCTCCACGGTCAACGAATCTGGTTCTGTCGCCTCGGGAATGGAGGCGCGATCCTCGCCGTGAGTCAGATACGGGCCGTAGCGACCCGAGCGGACGATGACCGGTTCACCGTCGGGAGCCACACCGAGTTGGACGGAGTTAATAGCAGCGAAGTCAAAATCGTGGTTCCCGTGAGCCACGCGAGCGAGACCCGCTCGAGCGAAATCGGAGGGCGCATCCGGATCTCCGAAGTAGAACCGGGCGAGCCACGGCTCAAGGTCTTGAGCCCCGTTAGCAATTTCGTCGAGTTGATCCTCCATCGCGGCGGTGAACTGGTAATCAACGAGGTCCGCGAAGTAGGTCTGTAGGAGATTCACAACGGCAAACGCGCGAAAAGCGGGGACCAGAGCCTTACCCTTTTTCCACACGTATCCCCGCTTGTCAATGGTCTTCATGACGGAGGCGTAGGTCGAAGGACGTCCGATTCCCAGATCCTCCATCTTTTTAATCAGCGTCGCTTCCGAGTAGCGATCCGGGGGTTGCGTATCGTGGCTTTTGGCCACCACGTCCCCTACCGTCAAACGATCACCCTCGTGAACGGGGGGAAGAATTCTTTCCTGGTCCGCCAATTCCGCCTCGGGATCGTCCGTTCCCTCCACGTACGCTCGACGAAATCCCGGGAAATCAATGCGCATCCCGGTCGCCGTCAAGCCAACGTCCGTGGAACCGCGTCCCGAGAGTTCCAGCGAATGCTGAAGCCGAACACGTTCCTGCACGAGCCTCGCGTCCACCATTTGCGACGCGATGGTCCGCTTCCAGATCAGGTCGTAGACGGCGAGTTCGTCGCCACTAAGGGCGACACTCGCCTCGTCCAGAGATCGAAACTCCTCTCCGGCGGGCCGAATCGCTTCGTGGGCCTCCTGCGCGTTCTTCACCTTCCGGTCGTAACGTCGCGGGGCGTCAGGCACGTACTCCGGACCATACATTCGGCGGGCGAGATCACGCGCCGCCCGAATTGCCTCCTCCGACAACGTCGTGGAGTCGGTACGCATATAGGTGATCCACCCTTGTTCGTACAGACGCTGCGCCGCCCGCATGGTGCGCTCCGGGTCGAAGCGGAGCTTGCGGCTGGCCTCAATCTGCAGCGACGAGGTCATAAAGGGAGGCTGGGGTCGCTGCGTTCGGGGAGACGACGCTACTGACACCACTTCCACCCACGCTCCCCCCAGGAGTGAAGCGAGTTCGTGCGCCGTCTCGGCGGAGAGCACCTCAACAGCCTTGTCCCGAGAGACATTCCCCCCCGCGTCGAAGTCTTTGCCACTAACGAGAGAGACACCGTCCAGGGTGTCCACGGTGGCCTCAAACTCACCGTTCGGCGTCACCACATCGGCGACGACGTCGAACCATTGGGCCGAGACAAACGCCATCCGCTCGCGTTCACGCTCGCACACCAACTTGATGGCTACCGACTGAACACGCCCCGCTGACCTGGCCTTGTCGACAGCCCGCCACAGAACGGGCGACACTTCGTAGCCCACGAGACGGTCGAGGAAACGTCGTCCCTCTTGAGCATCGACTAAACGAGTGTCGAGATCTCTAGTCTCTCGTACCGCCTTGTCTATCGCGGCAGGCGTGATTTCGTGAAACACCATCCGCTTGACCGGGACCTTGGGAGAGAGAACCTCGAGAAGGTGCCACGCGATAGCCTCGCCCTCGCGGTCTTCGTCGGTCGCGAGGTAGAGCTCCTCGACATCCTTCAGCGCACTCTTCAGTTCGCTCACTACTTTTTTGCGATCACTAGAGACGACGTAGACCGGCTTGAAATGGTCCTCGACGTTGATCCCCAGTCTCGCCCATGACTCACTCTTCACTGATGCGGGAATCTCGGTAGCGCTCTGGGGCAAATCGCGAATGTGACCCACGGACGGCTTCACCACGTAGTCCGGGCCTAACATGCCCTGAATTCTCGTCGCCTTCGCCACGGACTCCACAATGACCAGTGCCTTCGCCATACTCACCTCCTTCGGGCTCGCGCCTACCCTAGACATCTCTCGGGGGTTCCGGCGCGTTCAGCCTGGTGGACGTTACTCCTCGCCCTGAGATGACGCGACGATTTCGTACTGGGGATTGAGAATTACCGCTTCTCGCCGCAGTGACGTGACGGTCCCCTTGACAAGTAAGCGAGTTCCCCGTTCAATACCGGGCACGATGGTCCGCCCTTGAAAAATCAGCGCCACCGACCCGGAGTGGTCTGAAATCATGCAGCGCAACTCATTCGCCCCGTTTTCTCGGGTGATGGTCATCGACTTCACCCGTCCGGCGATCGCCACGGTGTCTCGTTCGCGGACGCCACCGATGGCCACCGTGTCGGTGGCTCGCTCGGCCAGCAGTTGGTCGGCTTCGAGGTGAGCGTCTTCTCGCACCCCTCCTCGCGGGAGCTCGTCCGACACGGGGACCTCTTCGACGTCACCCTCGGTGACCCGGACTCGCGCCGCCCGGTAAGGAATGATGGTGGCCGCCGTACGGGGCACGTGCATCACCGCTCCCGCCATCGTGTCGGCAGTGCGATCGTGAAGCAGTCGCTGGAGGCGGGAGACGAAGCCGCGTCGCGGCAGAATCACCATACAGAAGACGTCAGGGTCGCGCACGACGTCCGCGACCAACTCCAGTGCGGCTCGATCAAGCCGCCGGTCCTCGCAGTCCACCACTTCCAAATTGACCGACGCCGACGCCGTACCGGCCTCTCCCCATCGCGCCTCGAGAATTCGAGTCACGCGAGGGTCGATATCAAAGTGCACGGCTCGTACCGAATAGGAGTTGAGATTAAGGGCGTACTGCAACGCACGCTCGGTGGCGAGATCGTAAGTGTCCACAAAGATCACGACCCGAGTCGTGTGAATCGCCGGAGGCTCGGTCGCGGCAGTCGCTCGAAACGCTCGTTCCTCCCGTTCGTACTGCCGGTTGAACCGAATCAGCGCGTAGTACATGAGGGGGCCTACCACGGCGATAATCCAGGCCCCTTCCACGAACTTCGCAACGAGGAAGATAATGACAATCGTGAAGGTGATGAGCGCCGACACGGAGTTGACGACTAAGCCAAAACGCCAGTGCCCCTGCTTCTCTCGCCGGTGACGAGCCACCATGCCCGCACCGGCCATGGAGAATCCGGTGAACACGCCAATCGCGTAGAGCGAGATGAGGGCGTTCACCTGAGCATTGAAGGTGACAATCAAGACCAGCGCGACAATGCCAAGAACGATGATGCCGTTAGAGAACGCCAGTCGATGTCCGCGCTTGGTGAGCTGACGCGGCAGATACTTATCCGTCGCAACGTAGTTCGCGAGGAAGGGAAATCCGTTGAACGACGTATTACCTCCGGTGTACAAAATGGCTACCGTCGCG
>JAGXAY010000123.1 GCA_018971385.1 Acidobacteriota bacterium
CACGCCATTGGTAACTACGTCCAGGAAAACTACCCTTCGAAAAAGGTCTTATACGTCTCAACCGAGACGTTTCTCAATGACTTCATTCGAGCTATTCAAACCCGTACACAGCTTGCGCTTCACGATCGCTACCGCGAGGTTGATGTTCTGCTTATTGACGATATTCAATTCATGGAACAACGAGGAGAGACGTTTCATGAAGAGATTTTCCATACCTACAACACTCTGCACAGCGAAGGTAAGCAAATCGTCTTAACGTCAGATCGTTCTCCGCGGGATCTCTCGGGCTTGCAAGATCGATTTAGAAGTCGTCTTCTTCAGGGTTTAGTAACCGAAGTTGATCAACCTGATCTAGAAACTCGCATCGCAATACTTCGTTCGAAGGCCGACACTGAGAGAATTACTCTTCCCAACGATGTGGTGGAGTGGATTGCTCATCGGGTGAGAAACAACATTCGAGAACTTGAGGGTTCAATCACCATGTTGAGAGCTCACTCGAATCTCCACCAAGTTCCTATTTCGTTGGAGTTGGCTCAGCGCCACCTTTCGAATTTGGGTTCGGAGCACGTCGTTTTGCGTCCCGAAAGCATTGTCGAAGCAGTCGCCACGTATTACGGACTGAGAACAGACGATGTCTTGGGATCAAAGAGGCTCCGACCGCTTGTTCACGCACGTCATGTAGCGATGTATCTCATTCGAGAAATGTTGGATAACTACTCCTATCCCATGATTGCGAAAATATTTGATGGTCGTAACCACACGACTGTCATCTCTGCGGTCGACAAGATCAAAGACCAAATCACGGTCAACGGGTCGGTACTCGCCGAAATTAATGCAATTAAGGAAAGGTTGGAGAGTAAGTAGCTTGCCGGTGTGAATATCGTGGGGACACACGTGTGGATTGACGTTGGTAACACCGATGGCTTTCCACATTATGCGGGGCTTGAATCAGGAGAGTTGAGAGTTCGCTCCACACCTCTGTGGATTGTTGTTGGTTAGTGAAATATCTTTTTATCAGGTACGACGTAACTCAATCCACAAACCCACAGCCCTACTACTACACATCATTTCTACTTATATTCTTCACACAGTGGCAGTAGTGAGAGAAAGGCCGTTATGAAATTCCGATCTGAGAGAGACCTCCTCGTTGAGGCTCTCAGTGCTGCCAGCCGAGTCGTTGCGTCTCGATCAGTGGGTGCCACCTCGGGGGTGCTTCTCTCCCTCACTGGTAACCGCCTAACGGTGACGGGGACGGATCTTGACATCACTGTACGAACCACCGTTGACGTCATCGGAATTAGCGATGGTTCTGCCGTTGTTCCCGCCCGACTTCTTGTTGACGCAGTACGTTCTCTTGAGGCTGGAGCGGTAACGGTTGATAGTGATGACGAACACGTGGTGGTGTCACTCGGCCGAGCCAAGTTCTCGTTGCGAACATACGCCGTAGTGGACTATCCCAAGTTGCCACCAGTATCCGGTTCAGTGCTGTCGGTGGTTGCTCTTGATCTCATTCAAGGTCTGAATCAGGTAGTACGGGCTGCTGCGACAGATGACGCACGGCCGCTTCTCACTGGGGTCCTCTTCACCCATGAAGCGGGCAGCTTGCGTTTAATTGCAACCGACTCCTACCGACTTGCGGTACGAGACGTGTCGGGGGTGAGCGAAGTGGTGAGTAACCACGATCTTCTTGTCCCGGCTCGTGCCCTTACGGAGTTGCAGCGAGCTGCCGGGTCGCTGTCTAGTGACGCTGAAATAGGGGTGACGGTGACAGACGCTGAGATCGCGTTTCTGGTTGGGAAGACCACAATCTCTTCACGCTTAATCGATGGTAACTACCCTTCAGTTCTTCAGCTCATTCCCGCTAGTTACCCCAATCATCTTCGAATTGCGAAGGACACCTTCCTTGTTTCGTTGCGACGGGCGAAACTTCTTGCGAAGGACTCCACCTCGTCGGTTCGCCTCACCCTGTCAGAAAAATCCGTTGAAATCAGGACTCAAAGCGTGGATACGGGTGACATTGAAGACAATGTCGACGCGGATTACGACGGAGAGGAACTCACCATCGCGTTCAACCCATCGTTCTTAATTGACGGCATTGAAGCGGTTCCTGGTGACGAGATTCTTTTAGAAATGTCAGACGGGGTTAGGCCGGCGATGGTTCGGGCACTCGACGACAACCAATTTCGTTACCTCTTAATGCCTGTTCGCGTTCAGTAGGAACACTGTTCGTGGGTCTCCAAGAGATCTCTTTGGCTCGTTTTCGGTGTTTTGACCAGGTAACAATCACCCCCGATCCCGACGCTGTAACTGTCTTACTTTCTCCCAATGGCACAGGTAAGACATCAGTTCTCGAAGCTGTCCATCTTCTGTCCACCGGACAGTCGTTTCGAACGTCTGCTGCGGGAGATCTTCTACAGACTGATTCCGACGCTGCCGAAGTACACGGCGTCGTCACTAGTGGTGTCCGAAGATTCCAGATTGACTTAGTGGTGCGACGAAGTTCTCATTCCACCACGAAACACCTGATGGTTAACGGTAATCGGCCCTCCTCGCGAACGGAACTCGCGGAGTCCTTACCTCTTACGGTGTTCACCCCAGAAGGCGTTGACGTCATCCGACAGGGTCCAGATCAGCGTCGACAACTACTCGATACCTTCGCTGCTGATGTCAACCCTCAGGACGCACCTCCTTTTGAGAAGTATTCGCGGGTCCTCACACAACGGAACTCTCTCCTTCGGTCATTTCACGGCGACTATCCCTCACCAGCACGTCGACGCGAACTCGAAGTGTGGGACGCCGAGTTTGTTTACGCGGCACACCAAGTACGTCGTATTCGCGAAGCCCTTCTTGATGAACTAGAACCACAACTGGCTGATACCTACTCGTCGTTGGCTGGACAGACCACTCCAGTGAGTCTCGAATACCTTCCTTCCTCAACTCAACCCCTTGATCAGGCGCTTCACGCCGTGTTACGCGACGATATTCAACGCGGGTACAGCACGATAGGACCTCACCGAGATGATTTTCGAGTTCTTCTAGAACACCGTGATGCTCGTCGACAAGCGTCTCAGGGAGAACAAAGGTCGCTCGCACTCGCACTTCGACTCGCTGCTCACGAACTAGTAAGCAGAAGTGGTCGGAGTCCTTTGATTTTGCTCGATGACGTTTTTTCTGAACTTGATCCATCCCGCGCCAGCCGACTCATCGACCTACTTCCGGTAGGACAAACGTTGGTTACCACGGCGACACCTCTCGCCGACGCTTTTGCCGATGCTTTCATAATTGATGTAAGGAAAAACTCGTGACTCGACGTCGTGACGATGGCCCGCGTCCCCTCGATGAATCCCTTTCGTCCTTGGCTAAGCGAGTGCGACATGTCAATCTCACGGAACTTGAGTCGGTGCGTGTTGTGTGGGGCGACGTTGTTTCGAAGGTTCTCGCTGACAGGTGTTTACCTGTTCTGCTCAAAGGTGGGACCCTGGTGGTAGAGGTACCGAGTGGCGCGTTCGCACAGCGACTACGAGAAGATTCGTCGGAAATTATTCACGAACTCCATCGCCGTGGTTTTCTCCAGGTGGTGGATATTTCTGCGGTGGTCGCCGTCGTTGGGAATCCCGGGAAGAACCAGAATGAGACACCCCGTCCGGTAGACTAAAGAGACGAAAAAGCCGCCTT
>JAGXAY010000027.1 GCA_018971385.1 Acidobacteriota bacterium
ACGCCGTTCTCACGCTTCTCGAGGTAGCCAGACACCGCGCCATCGTAAAGCACAAGGTGGTTCTATTTCGTCCGATTTCGTCCAGACAATTCGCTGATGTTCGCGGTGTCTGTCCCCATTTCGTCCCCATATGGCGGGGGACCTGAGGCGATGTCTCGTCAATTTCCTGGCTCTCACCAGGTACTTCTTTGGTGCGCCGACCGGGACTCGAACCCGGAACCGGTTGATTAAGAGTCAAATGCTCTGCCAATTGAGCTATCGGCGCGAGACGAGTCTACACGTAGAGCGCGAACCCCGTAAGACGCTCCATCGGCACAAGAGAGAATTGGGGTGGGCGACGGGTCTCGAACCCGCGACCTCCAGGACCACAACCTGGCGCTCTAACCAACTGAGCTACGCCCACCAAGGACTCCTCATCCTACACCTCGGTCGGTGGCGTACGACAGTACGATGACGGGGCGCCCCTGTAGCTCAACTGGATAGAGCAGACGGCTTCTACCCGTCAGGTTGCGGGTTCGACTCCTGCCGGGGGCACGTCGGGTCGGCTCTATCGCTCCTCCGCGAGCGAGCCGCCCCCATCCACCACGAGGCACTGGCCGGTGACGTAACTGGACGCCGGGGAGGCCAACCAGGTGATCGCCTCGGCGACTTCGTCCGGTCGTCCCGATCGCCCCAAGGGCGTGAGGAGACCCTGTCGCGACTCGTGATCGCTCTGGGTGTCGGTCGCAATCCAGCCGGGCGCGACGACGTTCACCCGTACGCCGCGCTCCGCCTCGTCGAGGGCGAGGGCCCGCGCGAGACCGACGAGAGCGGCCTTCGCCGTGGCGTAGACGGGCTCACGACGCATCGCCATGACGGCCCCCGTGACGCTCGAGACGAGGACGATGGCGCCGTGCGCGCTCGCTCGTAGGGCGCGAAGCGCCGGGGCGATGACGAAGGCGGCGGTGTCGAGATTGCGCGAGATGCCGAGTCGAAACTCCTCGGCCGAGATGTCGTCGAACTCGCCGGCCGCTACCCGAGAGTCGCTCACCGAGTACATGCCGGCGTTGGCGACGAGGATGTCGAGGCCAGCTTGCTCGGAGATGGTCTCGTCGACGATCCGCCGGGCGACGTCGGGGTCGGTGAGATCGCCCACGGCGGCGCGAGCGCCAGCACCGAGTTCGTCGGCGCGGGTCATCACTCGCTCGGATGTTGCCGTGAGCGTCACCCGGGCACCCCGACTCAGGAGTTGACGGGCGACGGCCACTCCTATCCCGCCCGGAGCACCCGCTCCGGTGACGAGGGCCGAGAGTCCGTCGAGATCGTGAGGTCCTGGAGCCACGACGAGCAGATTAGACCGAGCGCAGTCGATTCAAAGTGTGTTGTTGCCCAGAACATCTCTCGACGACGTGAAGATTCCTCGAGCGTGACGTGGAGCCTTCGAGTCACTCACCCTCTCAACTCGTCGAGAGGTGAGAGTCCGATCTCGGGCGGCGCTCAGCCAGTGCGCGGGCGCGCGGCGTCGGAGTCCATCACCTCGACGCCAGGGAGGCAGTCCAGGTCCACTCACGTCGGAGGAGTCCGTACACCCAGGAGTCGGAGACTTCGCCGTCGACCACGCAGTCCTCCCTCAGAGTTCCCTCCCGCTGAAACCCCAGCTTCTCGAGGACGCGCGCCGACGCCGGATTTCGAGTGTCGACTTCGGACTGCACCCGGTGGAGATCGAGGTGGGTAAAGCCCCACTCCAGTAGAGCGCGAGCGGCCTCGGTCGCGATGCCCTCTCCCCACACGGCGTCGTCGTAGCAGTAGCCGAGAGCCGCGCTTCGATACTCCCGGTTCCACCGGCTGAGCGAACACCAGCCGAGAAAGACGCCGTCGGCGGAGCGCTCGACGGCGAGTCGAGTACCAGTGCCGGCCTCGGCCATCTCGCGACACCTCGCGAGGAAGGTGTCGGCGCGCCCGGGTTCGGTCCACGCGGACGAGTCCCAGTACCTCATTACGCGGCGATTGCTGTGGAGGCGAAAGAGGGCCGCGGCGTCGGAGTCCTCGAAGGGCCTAAGACGAAGCCGGGGTGTCGAGAGGTGGGGTGCGGGCAGGTCCACCTCGGTCATCGTACCGACGAGTGAGGTGAACTCGAGAGCTGACGTGTGGCGGCCGAGGTTGAGACGCACGACACCCGGACCGTACCACCACGACGGGTAACGCGCGG
Source organism: Acidobacteriota bacterium (assembly GCA_018971385.1). Taxonomy (GTDB): domain Bacteria; phylum Actinomycetota; class Acidimicrobiia; order Acidimicrobiales; family RAAP-2; genus RAAP-2. The sequence goes on from JAGXAY010000027.1 coordinate 2,189, forward strand.
GGTGGGAGGTGGGAGTGCGGATAGTCGCGCGATGGGTTCAGCCCAGGTGGTCGGGGCGCCGGGATTCGAACCCGGGACCTCCTGCTCCCAAAGCAGGCGCGCTAACCAAGCTGCGCTACGCCCCGTGCCGTCGAGTCTCCCACACGGAGGAGGGGCGTCCCGGCCGGTTACTGTGAGCGCTAGAGGGAGGTGGCAGGTGAGCGCACGAGAGAGTTGGGTGGACCTCGCAGTGACGAGCCGCGACGTGGACTTTGTCCGCATGGCCGTCGGTGAGGTGGACGAGTGGGCCGACGAACTCGTCGAGGAGTTGGATGGACTCGACGTATCGGAGGTGGCCGCGTGGCGAGAGAACCTCGACGACGACGGCGTCGCCCTGGTGGACATCGCCGCGCGACGGTGCGTGGTCCGGTACGTGCGCGAGAATGAGCCGGACCTGGCCCACCGGGCGGTCGCCCTCTTCGCGCTCTACCCCCGCGCCACGACAGTTCCGTGGGAGACCTGGGTGAAGGGACTCCTCGTGGTGGCCCGCGACGCCGGTCTCGACGCGACCTCGCTCCTCGAGACGGCTCGCGAGTGGGGCGACTCGGCCTTCGCCGAGAGATTCGAGATCGCCCGCGACGCACTGGAGCGCATCAACGGGCTCGCCGACGTTCACCTGGCTCTCACCTCGTCCGAGTACGGACCGGGACTGTTGGAAATCGCGCTCAATCCGGCGGGATCGATGGCGTCGACGCAGAACGCCTCCATACGTTCGACCGGTCTCGCCGGAGTGCCCGACCGTGACGCACCCGACGAGGAGGAGAGCGGATTCGGCGCCCAGAGCGACCTCATCACGCTCGTCGTGTCCCTCGCCGACGAGATTGACGCCGAGGGCTCCTTTCGCACGAGCGAGATTCGCCACGACCAGGTTCCCGCCACTCTCTTCGACCTGGATTTTGCGGAGCCCTTCCTCCCGGCCGTCGGCGTTGTGAGTTTCTCCGCGTTGGACTCCGAGGGAGTGGAGGTGTACACCGTGTACGTCGCCGAACTGTTCTCCGACGAAGACGTCGAGGAGTGGGGGGAGAGTGCCGGGGAGGGAGTAGCGGTCGTAACCCGCGACTACCGTCTCGTGGTCTTTATGCTCTCGCCCTTCACCGAGGAGGCGGCCACGGTCTTTGACGCCTTCCTCGAGCGCGCCGGTGACCTGTTAGACGAGACCGCGCCGGAGGGCTGGGAGGGCGAGGTCTCCATCTTCGTCGACGAGGCGGAGGATGACGAAGAATCTCTCACCGACGTCTCGGGAGACGACTCCACCGAGTTGGTGTGGGACGACGAGTCGGGGGCCGCTCACGACTGAGGAGGCCTACGAGTGGGTGGTGGCGGGTTTGGAGTCCACCTGGGACGCCCTGGCCCGTACCTTGACCGGACGCGCACCGTCGGCTTTTGACGCCCCTACGCCCTGTCCCGGGTGGAGCGTGCGCGACGTGGTGAGTCATTTAATCGGAATCGAACGAGTGATTCAGGGCGAGCCGTGGCCCGAACCGGTGGATCCGTGGCCGTCGCACGTTCACAACGAACTCGGGGCCCTCAACGAGGCCGTGGTGCGCAGCCGCCGGGGCCTTCCCGGGGCGGCCGTCCTCGCGGAGTTCGTCGACGTGACCGGACGCTCGATCGCTCGACTGCGGGCCCTGACCATCGCCGACTGGGAAGCGGTGGGCTGGAGCCCGGAGGGCCCTCGTCCCCACTTTCGTTTTCAGGAGACTCGATTGCTCGACAGCTGGATTCATCTCCAGGACGTTCGTGACGCCCTCCTCGAACCGGGCGACGACCACGGGGCGGGGGAGGACGTGGTCGTGAACCGACTCGAAGCGGCCCTGCCCTACGTTTGGGGCAAACGAGTGGGGGCTCTCGAGGGCCAGAGTCTGCGAGTGAACCTCGTGGGCCGCCTCGCGCGATCGGTGTCTCTGACCGTGGTGGCCGGTCGGGCCGCACCGGTTGAGTTTCTGGAGAACGCCCCCGACCTCGAGGTGACGACCCCCGTCGCCCTCTTTTGGCGTCGGGGGGCCGGGCGGATTGGGGCCGAGGCCTTCCTCCGCGCCTCGGCCACCGACGTCCGAGGCTCCCGGGAGCTTGCCACCAGATTCGCGGAGGGCTTAAGCGTCATCTCGTGACCGAGAGTCCAGGCGGTAGGCTGGATTTCCTTATGCGCGCATCGTTTAGCACCCTGGAAAACAACCGAGTCAAGTTGAGCGTCGAGGTCGACGAGACCGAGATGGCCGCCGCTATGGACAAGGCGGCGGCGTCCTTGGCCCAGCGCGTCTCGATCAAGGGATTTCGTAAGGGCAAGGTCCCGAAGAACGTTCTCATCGCCAACATCGGCGGCCCGAGCGCCCTGCGCGGTGAGGCCATCCGGGAGTCCCTCGACGAGTTCTACGCCCGCGCCGTCAACGAGACCGCCATTGACCCCATCGCTCAACCCGAGGTCACCATCACTGGGGGAGAGACGGAGGGGACGTTGACCTTCGAGGCGGACGTTGACGTTCGACCGGAACTGGACCTGGTGGGCTACCGCGAGCTGCGCGTCACGATCCCGTCCCCCGTCGTCAACGACGACGAGGTGGAGGCCCAGATCAACCGGTTCCGCGAGACCGACGCCACCTTGAACGACGTCGATCGGCCCATCGTGCTCGGCGACCTCGTGAGCATGGACATCTCGGCCACCCAGAGCGACAGCGACGCCGATCCCTTCGAGATGAACGACTTCATGTACACCGTGGGGTCCGGTTCGATCACCCCCGAGGTGGACACGTTGATCCTCGGACTGCGCGCCGGGGAGGACCTCCAGGTCCAGACCGACGGCGCGAACGGAGCGACGGTGACCTACTCCTTGCACCTGAAGCAGGTGAAGGAGAAGATTCTCCCCGAACTCACCGACGAGTGGGTGGAGGAGAACACCGACTGGCCGACCGTCGCCGAGATGCGCGGGGCCGTCTTAGAGCAGATGTCCTCGATGCGTCGCCGCGAGGTCACCTCGTCGCGCAACGAGTCGGCGCTCGTCGCCCTCGCCGAACTGGTCGACCCCGAGATCGTGCCGACCTCCCTCATCGAGGCGGAGTCGAACGACCGACTTCACCAACTGGGCCACCGGCTGAGTGAGCAACGTATCGGTTTCGAGCAGTACCTCTCGGCGACCGGTCAGACGCCCGAGAGCCTTCTCGCCCAGATTCGCTACGACTCGACCGTCGCCGTGCGCATCGACCTCGCCCTGCGCGCCATTGCGCGTATCGAGGGGCTCGAGGCGAACGCGGAGGACATCGAGAAGGAGTTGGCGGTCACCGCGGAGTCTCTCTCGACGCCGGTGGAGGAGCTGCGCCGCAGCCTCGCCGAGTCCTCTCGGGACTCGGCGTTCGCGAAGGAAGTGGCCAAGGTGAAGGCCCAACGCTGGCTTCTCGAGAACGTGGTCTACGTGGACCCCCTCGGGACAGTCATCGACCGGGCCCAACTCGACGCTCTCGGCGAGGACGACTCGGACGAGTCGGACGCCGACGAACAATAAGGTGTCTCCCGTGAACGACAACTACCGCGCCCAGAACTACCTCGTCCCCACGGTGGTCGAGTCCTCCAACCGAGGGGAGCGGGCCTACGACCTCTACAGCCGGCTTCTGCGCGAGAGGATCATCTTCCTCGGCACGCCGATCGACGACACCATCGCGAACCTCATCTGCGCCCAGATGCTCTTCTTGGAGTCCGAGGACCCCGACAAGGACATTAGTCTCTACATCAACTCGCCCGGGGGTGACATCACCGGGCTGCTCGCCATTTACGACACGATGAAGTACATCAAGCCCGACGTGTCGACCTTCTGCTTCGGCCAGGCCGCCTCGGCCGCGGCCGTGTTGCTCGCCGCCGGTGCGAAGGGGAAGCGCTTCGCCCTGCCCCACGCCCGCGTTCTCATGCACCAGCCCTGGGGTGGCGTGGGCGGACAGGCCTCCGACATCGAGATCCAGGCGCGGGAGATCCTGCGCATGAAGGACATGCTGAACTCCATGCTCGCCGCCGACACCGGCCAGAGCGAGGAGCGCATCGCCAAGGACACCGACCGTGACTACATCATCGGCGCCGACGAGGCCGTCGCGTACGGCCTGATCGACGAGGTTATTTCTTCCCGCGCGTAGGGCCCGAGACGGAGGGAGTCCACCGTTTCGTCGACCCGCCACCCTAGGATGGTCGAGTCGGAGGTGGGAGTCCATGGCGAAGTTTGGTGAGGGTGGCGAACTCCTCAAGTGCAGTTTCTGCGCGAAGGGCCAAAAGCAGGTGAAGAAGCTCATCGCGGGCCCGAACGTCTACATCTGCGACGAGTGCATCGACCTCTGCAACGACATCATCGCGGACGAGTTGGGCGATCGCCCCGACTTCGTGTTGGACACGCTGCCCACCCCGCGCGAGATTACGTCCTTCCTCGACGACTTCGTGATCGGACAGGACGAGGCGAAGAAGATCATGGCCGTCGCCGTCTACAACCACTACAAGCGCATCCAGGCCGGTCCGCTCCACGACAGTGACGTGGAGGTCGGAAAGTCCAACGTCTTGTTGCTCGGTCCCACGGGGTGCGGCAAGACCTTCCTCGCCCAGACACTCGCGCGCATGTTGAACGTGCCCTTCGCTATCGCCGACGCGACGGCCCTCACCGAGGCCGGCTACGTGGGTGAGGACGTGGAGAACATTCTTCTCAAGTTGTTAAGCGCCGCCGACTTCGACGTGAAGCGGGCCGAACGGGGCATCATCTACATCGACGAGATCGACAAGATCGCTCGCAAGGCCGAGAACCCCTCCATCACTCGTGACGTTTCGGGTGAGGGTGTGCAGCAGGCGCTCCTCAAGATTCTCGAGGGCACCGTCGCCTCGGTGCCGCCCCAGGGTGGTCGCAAGCACCCCCACCAGGAGTTCATCAACATCGACACCTCGAACATCCTCTTCATCTGCGGTGGCGCCTTCGCCGGCCTGGAGGAGATCATCGAACGGCGCCTCGGAAAGAAGTCGATGGGATTCAACCAGCCCGTCGAGAAGCGCCGTCACGGCGACGCGGCTCTCTTCGCTCACGTCCTACCCGAAGACCTCGTGAAGTTCGGTCTCATTCCCGAATTCATCGGACGGTTACCGGTCGTGGGCGCGGTGCACCAGTTGGACCGCGAGATGCTGATCAGTGTGCTGACGGAGCCGAAGAACGCTCTCGTCAAGCAGTTTCAGCAGATGTTCGCCCTGGACGGGGTCAGCCTGGAGTTCGACGAAGCGGCCCTGCACGCCGTGGCCGACCTCGCCCTCGAACGGGGGACCGGAGCCCGGGGTCTGCGATCGATTCTCGAAAGCGTCCTTCTCGAACCGATGTACGACCTCCCCAGTCGGGGAGACGTGGACCGCTGCGTCATCACCACCGAGGTGGTGCGCGGGGGGGAGAGTCCCCGGTACGAACTTCGTAAAGCTCGTACCCGACGCGCCTCCTAAATGCCTCGTCCCGCGGACTATCGCGAGGCGCTCGAGTGGCTGGAGACTCACACCGACTACGAGCGGGTGAACCACGTCCGTCGCGAGGTCCCCACACTCGAACCGGTACGCCAACTCCTCGAGGTCTTCGCCGACCCGCACCGGGACTACGCGGTCATTCACGTCACCGGAACGAACGGGAAGGGCACGACGTCCACGGTGGTGACTCACCTAGCCCTCGCGGCGGGCCTGCGCGTCGGGACGTTCACGAGTCCGGATCTGCACGCGGTGAACGAGCGCATCGCCGTCAACGGTGAAGCCATCGACGACGAGGCGCTGACCGACCTGCTCGTTCGTCTCTACGACGCCGAGGTGGTGTCCGGCGTCGTGCTCACCCGCTTCGAACTGCTGACGGTCGCCGCCCTCCTCCACTTCTCCGACGAGGGCGTCGACCTCGCGGTCGTGGAGGTGGGCGTGGGGGGAACGTGGGACTCCACGAACGTGGTGGACGGTCAAGTGGGGGTGTTGACCAACGTCGACCTCGACCACACCGCCATTCTCGGGCCGACCATCTCGGCCATCGCCGAGGATAAGGTCGGCATCTTTCGCTCCGACGCCATCGCCGTGCTCGCGACGGAGAACGCCATCGTCGTCGACATCGCCGAGCGACGGGCTCGAGAAGTGGGAGCGACGCTGTGGCGTCTGGGTCGAGACTTCGAGGTGGTGGAGAACGACCTCGCCGTGGGTGGACGACTGGTCAGTGTGCGCACGCCCTACGGTCGATACGACGACATCCTCGTCTCCCTTCACGGGTCCCACCAGGGAACGAACGCCGCCACCGCGTTGGTGGCCCTCGAGGCCTTCCTCGGACGCCACCTCGACGACACTCTCGTGGCCGGGGTCCTCGGGCGGATCTCGATGCCGGGCCGTCTCGAAGTGGTGGGGCGCCGTCCGACGGTGCTCGTCGACGGCGCCCATAACCCGGCCGGCGTTCGTCGTCTGGTCGAGGCCCTCGAATCAGCCTTTCCCGTCGACGGCCTCCGTCGGTGCGTTCTCGGAATCCTGAGCGGACGAGAGGTGGACGACATGGTCGAACCTCTGGTGGCCAGTGGTTTCGAGGAGTTCTTCTGCGCCCCGCCCCGCTCGCCCCGCGCGGTGTCGGCCGGGGAACTGGCGGCGGCGGTTCGACGGGCCGGGGGGCGCGCCCGAGAATATCCGACGGTGTCTCTCGCTCTCTCCCACGCTCGGGAACTCTCGGGCGACGAGGATCTGGTCGTGGCCGCGGGCAGCCTCTACCTCGTGGCCGAGGTGCGGGAGATGACGCTACGCATCCCTTCTCGCCACCCCCACGAGACTCCCTAGACTCGGTGCATGCGTCGCACCCTCGTTCTCATCAAGCCCGACGGAGTCGCCCGGGGGCTCGTCGGAGAGATTCTCGGTCGCTTCGAGCGTCGAGGGTTATCCCTGGTGGCCGCGGAGTTGCGGACCCTCGACCGGGAGACGGCGGCCCGACACTACGGCGAACACGAAGGCAAGCCGTTCTACCCCTCCCTCGTCGAGTTCATCACGCGGGGACCCCTGATGGCTCTGGTTCTTGAGGGACCCGAGGACACCTACGCCGTGGTCCGCTCGATGATGGGGGCGACCAATCCCGTGTCGGCGGCCCCCGGAACGGTGCGCGGCGACCTGGCTCTCGACACCCAGCAGAATCTGGTGCACGGTTCCGATTCCCCCGAGTCGGCCGCGCGGGAGATTGCCTTGTTCTTTCCCGGTCTCGCCTCAGTAGACTAGGGCCGTCGGGCGTCGCGCCGCGAAGAGTCCGTACACCGCGTCGCGACGGGCGCTGAAGGGCAGTCAAAAAGTGGATTCTCGTTTCTCGCTCTTAGGTCGAGACATGGCGGTGGACCTCGGAACCGCGAACACCCTGGTCTACGTGCGTGGTCGTGGCATCATCTTGAACGAGCCGTCGGTGGTGGCCGTCGACATGAAGGACGGCAAGCCCCTCGCCGTGGGCGCCCAGGCGAAGTTGATGATCGGGCGTACTCCGAGCAACATCCAGGCCATCCGGCCGCTCAAGGACGGCGTGATCGCCGACTTCGAAATCTGCGAGAAGATGTTGCGCTACTTCATCCACCGGGTTCACCAGCGCCGTTTCGCCAAACCCCGCATGGTGATCTGCGTGCCCTCCGGAATTACCGGGGTGGAGCAGCGCGCCGTGATGGAGGCGGCGGAGTTCGCCGGCGCCCGTAAGGCCTACATCATCGAAGAGCCCATGGCGGCCGCCATCGGCGCGGGTCTGCCCATCCACGAACCGACGGGCAACATGGTCGTCGACATCGGTGGGGGAACGACCGAAGTCGCGGTCATCTCCCTCGGCGGTATCGTCACGAGTCAGTCGATTCGGGTCGGCGGCGACGAACTGGACGAGGCCATCGTGGCGTACGTCAAGAAGGAGTTCCAACTCGCCCTCGGTGAGCGCACCGCCGAAGAGATCAAGATTCAGTTGGGTTCGGCCTACCCGCTCCAGCAGGAGATTCAGGCCTCGATTCGCGGACGGGACTTGGTGACCGGTCTACCGAAGACGGTGGTCATCTCCACCGAGCAGATTCGCCAGGCCATTGAGGAGCCGGTTCAAGCGATCGTCGACGCGGTGAAGGTGACGCTCGACCGGACACCCCCGGAACTCGCCTCCGACCTCATGGATCAGGGAATTGTCCTCACCGGTGGAGGCGCCCTCTTGAACGGACTCGCGACTCGCCTCGAAGTCGAGACCAACATGCCGATTGTGGTGGCGAACGATCCCCTCAACTGCGTGGCCATTGGCTCGGGCATGTGTCTCGAAGAGCTCGAGGTCTTCAGCCGTATGTTGAAGACCTCGCCCTCGCGGTAGTCCGTGGCGGGCGGGCGCCAGCGCCGTCGCCTCGTCACCACTCTGGTGGGAGTGGGGATTGTCGCGGGTGCCATCTACGTCTCGGGAGGGGTGCTGAGCGGAGTGAAGACGGCCGCTCGCGCCGTGGTGTCTCCGGTGTCCTGGGTCGTGTCCCAAGTGGCCCAACCCGTCGGACACCTCTTCGCCGGCATCATCAACTACTCCGACGTCGTCGCCCAGAATCAGAAACTGCAGTACGAACTGGGGCTGGCCCAGGGTCAGCTGGTGCAGAATGAGGCCGCCCTCACCCAGCTCGCCCAGATCACCCAACAACTCCACCTCCCCTCCAGTGCGGGTCTCCCCACGGTGATGGCTCAAGTCACCGAGGACTCGCCCACGAACTTTTCGGCCACCTTCACCATCTCGAAGGGGGATCTCGACGGAGTGCTCGCCGGCATGCCCGTCGAGGCGAACGGGGGTTTAGTCGGACGAGTGGTCTCGACGACTCCCCACAGCGCTCTCGTGCGCCTTCTGACCGACCCCCAGACGGTGCTGAACGCCACGTTCGGTAACGGGTCGACGGACATACTGGTCTCGGGCGAAGGGCTCAACTCACCCCTCGCCTCCACCCAGGTTCCCGTGACGTCGCCCATTTCGCTCGGACAGGTGATCTCGACGAGTGGACTCCAGGGCGGGCTCTTTCCCCCCGGTATCCCGGTGGCGAAGGTGAGCAAGCTCCTGATCTCGCCGGGAGCCTCCGACTACGCGATGGATCTCACCCCCGTCGCCTCCTTCGCCCACCTGACGTACGTGAACGTCCTGCAGTGGGAGCCCTCCACGTGATTCAAGCCCGTCTCGGATCCTTCGTGGTGAGCGTCGTCCTCGTCGCCCTCCAGTTGGTCATCATGAGTGACTGGCGCATCGCCGGAGCCGTCGTCGTGGTGCCCTGGATGTGGGCGTTCGCCCTCGGCCTCTCGGGCCAGCGAGCTCTCGCCGTGGGGACGGGCGTCGTGACGGGCCTCCTCCTCGACGCCCACCTGGCGACCCCCTTCGGGGCGAGTGCCGTCCTCGGGGCCCTCACGGGATGGGTGGCTTCGGCGCTCGGGCGCGAGGGGGTCGGTGACCTCGACTCGGCCGCCTGGTGGGTGACTCCCGGCATGGCTCTCGTCACCGGTCTCGTCGCGCCCCTGGTGTTCGTCATCGTCGCCGCGGCCGAGGGGAGCACGCAGCTCTACCAGAATGGTCTCCTGTCCGCCATGCTCGTGAACGCCCTCGGCTTTGCCGTCCTCGCCCGTCCCCTCGCGCGACTCGGTCTTCTCGTGACGGCCCGTCTACCCCGGGAGGCTCGATGAAGGGGTCGTGGCGCGATCGCCCGACGGGGAGTTGGTACCACCGACTGTGGCGCCCCTGGACCTCGCTCAACCCGTTTCGCCGGCGCGGCAGCGCCATCCACGAGCGCAAGACGGTCGGCATCAAGGACCTCGTCGCGTCGCCGAACGAGGTCCGCGCCCACCCCGAACGGCGTTACGTCATCATCGGTACGTTCTTCCTGCTCCTTCTCGGCCTGCTCGTCTATCGCCTCTTCTCGCTCCAGGTCCTCCAGTACCACTCCTCCATCGCGGCCGTCGACTCCAACTCCCTCCACACGACGGAGATCCCTCCGACCCGGGGACTCATCACCGACCGCACCGGCCACATCATGGTGGGCAACCTGACGAGTGAGGTCATCGAACTCTCTCGCCAGTCCGCCGCCGCCGACCCGTCCGTCGTGGGCTCGCTCGCCCTCCTCACCCACCAGAGCGTCGCGACCATCCAGGCCGACCTCAACAACGTTCAGTACTCGCCCTACGAGCCGACGCCGGTGTACCAAGACGCCCCCCAGTCGATGATCGAGTTCATTCGCCTCCACCCGGGGGAGTTCCCGGGCGTGACCGCGGTCCAGGTGTCGACGCGGACCTACCCCTACGGGGGCGCGACGGGGGCCCAGATTCTGGGGTACGTCACCCCGATTACCGGGGCGGAGATCTCGGCCAACCCCAACGCGGGCTACACCACCTCCTCCGTCTACGGTCAGGCCGGGATCGAGAACTTCTACGAGAACTACCTCCGGGGCGTGCCGGGACAGCGCACGGTGGAGGTCAACGCGTACGGCAACATCATCGGGTCCACCGAGACGGTCGCGCCCCGCACCGGGGACACGGTGGTGCTCAACATCGACGCCAGCCTGCAGAAGGCGCTCGATACCTACCTCTCGAACGACATCAAGCTGGTGCGCAGCGCCCCCGACCCCACCACCGGCATCGTGCCGGCCGCGGTCAACGGCGCCGCCCTCGTGATGGACGTGAGGACGGGCGCGGTTCTCGCCATGTCCTCCTACCCGTCCTACAACCTGAACGACTTCACGAACGGACTGTCCCAGAGCACCTTTAACACCCTCGAGAAGGAGGGGGCCTTCTACAACTACCCCCTCCAGGGCCTCTACACCCCGGGATCAACCTTCAAACTCATCACCGCCACCACGATGATGCAGACCGGGATCTACTCGCCCTACACCATCTTTTCGGACACCGGTACCTACACCGTTCCCGGCTGCGTCGGTTCACCGGCCGGCTGTACTTTTCACGACGACCTCGGTCAAGGGGCGGGCCAGATCGACCTTCAGGGCGCCCTCACCGTGTCCTCCGACGCCTACTTCTACAACCTCGGGTACCTCTTCTGGTCCCAGCAGGGAAGGTACGGCGAGACGCCCATTCAGAACGTCGCCCACCAGTACGGACTCGACCAGTTGACCAACATCGACCTGCCCGGCGAGTTCGCGGGTCGCGTCGACTCGCCGGTGGTGCGTCTGCAACTCCACCAGGCGAACCCCACGGCTTTTCCGAACTACCACTGGTACACCGGTGACAACTTGGAGATGGCCTTCGGTCAGGGCGCGACGGTGGTGACCCCCCTCGAACTCGCTGACGCGTACGCCACCTTCGCCAACGGCGGCACCCGCTACGCACCCCAGGTGGCCGCGGCCATCGTCTCGCCGAGTGGCAAGGTCGTCGTGCGCTACCAGCCCCGCGTCCTCGGACACGTGTCGCTGCCCCCGGCGGTGAGAAACCCGATCCTCGCGGGACTCGAGGGCGTGGTGCAGAACCCCTCGGGAACGGCCTACGGCACCTTCCAGCGCTACGCCACCTTCTCCGAGAGCCAGTTCCCGGTCGCCGGAAAGACCGGTACGGCGTCGCTCAACAAGAGTCTCGAGCCGAACTCCCTCTTCGTGGGCTTCGCCCCCGCGAACAACCCCCAGTACGTCGTCGCCTGCGTCATCGCCCAGGGCGGCTACGGCTCCGCGGCCTCGGCGCCGGTCGTCGCGGAGGCCTTCTCCTGGCTCTACCAGCACGGGGTACCGGCCCTCAACTTGGCCCCGAGAAGCCAGTTCGTGACCCCGACCACGACCACCACGGTGAAGTCCTCGACCACGACCACGACACAAAAGCACGCCGGCTGAGCCCCGGGGCGAGTAGCCTGGGGACGTGAAACCGAGCCGGCGGTGTCGGTGACCGGGGGAGTGCCCCTCGAGGGAGGTTTCACGCCCACAAAGCGAAGGTGTGAAGGTGAGAGACGGTATTCACGTCGCCACTAAGGGTGCTCTGTCCCCGAAACCGGCCTTTCGCGTACCCCCGACGAACGACGCGACTCTCTCCCGGAGAGAGATGTCGCCCCGTCACGACGTCCGTGGACGTCGTGGACGAACCAGTGCAAGGAGCCTTGACCGTGGACGACACCAACCAGCCCCGCCCGGAGCCCACTAACCCGAAGATCGGCGACACCCGACCCGCCCCCCAGATCGGCGACACCCGACCGGCCCCGTCGGGGCCCTCCGAGGGCTCCGCGAACTCGACCAACTCGTCGTCGGGTCGGCGCCGTCGCGGTGGTCGGGGGCGTAGTAGCGGGGGCGGAGCGTCGACCCCGAAGGTCGCCCCCACTCCCGTCGAGGCCTCCGCGCCGAGCGCCGGTGAGGAGTCGCGTAACCGGCGGGGTCGCCGTCGCGGCGGGGAGCGTCGTTCCCGCGCCCAGGGTCGCTACTTGATGTGCGTGCACACGACCGATTCGGCCACCCACATCGCCACTCTCGAGGGTCGGTCCATGGTGGAGTACACCGTCGCGAAGGCGGCCGACGAAACGAACCAAATCGACGGCAACATCTACGTGGGTCGAGTGCAGAACGTTCTTCCCGGTATGGAGTTGGCCTTCGTGGACATCGGCATTCCGAAGAACGCGGTGCTCTACAAGGGCGACGTCGCGCTCGATGACGACCTCGAGGAGTCGCGGGGCTCGGACAAGCGGATCGAGCAGATGATCCGGGCCGGACAGACGGTCGTGTGTCAGGTCACGAAGAACGCCATCGGCGCCAAGGGCGCACGACTCACCCAAGAGGTGTCGCTCCCCGGTCGTTTCGCCGTCCTCGTGCCCAACTCCTCGACCATCGGTATTTCGAAGCGGCTGCCCGACGGGGAGCGCCGCCGTCTGCGCAAGATCATCGACGAGGTGAAGCCCGAGCGCCACGGCATCATCATCCGAACGGCCGCCGAGGGCGTCTCGGCCGAGGACCTCGCGCGCGACGTCCAGTCCCTGACGCAGAAGTGGGAGGCGATCGAGACCGAGGTGAAGCGTTCGCCCCAGCCCCGCCTGGTCTATCGGGACTTGGACCTCGCGGTGCGAGTCCTACGAGAAGAGTTCAACGAGGAGTATCGGGCCGTCATTATCGACGACGCGGATCTCTACGAGAAGGTGCGTGACTACGTTCTCGCGGTCAACCCCGAGTTGGCCGACCGGATCGAGTACTACGACCGCGAGAGCGAGGACCTTCCCCTCTTCGAGCGCTACTTCGTCCACGAGCAGCTGCACCGCGCTCTCGACCGGAAGGTGTTCTTGCCCTCCGGGGGCTCTCTCATCATCGAGCGCACCGAGGCCCTCACCGTGATTGACGTCAACACCGGCAAGAACGTGGGGTCGACGAACCTCGAAGAGACCGTCTTTCGCAACAACCTGGAGGCGGCCGAGGAGGTCGCTCGCCAGCTGCGTCTGCGAGACATTGGCGGAATCATCGTGATCGACTTCATCGACATGGAGACCAAGTCCCACCGCGAAGCGGTGGCGTCGTCGCTGCGTCAGGCGCTGTCGCGCGACAAGACGCGCACTCAAGTCTTTGATATCTCCGAGCTCGGACTCGTCGAAATGACGAGAAAGCGGGTCAACGAGGGGCTGCTCGAGTCGGTCTCCTCGGTCTGTAGCGTGTGCGACGGACGAGGATTCGTCCTCGACACCGGCCTAGAGTCTCCGGCGCGGGCCGGGGTGCGCTAAGATAGCGACCCTATGTACGCCGTGATTCGAGTAGGCAGTTCCCAAGAGCGCGTGACCGAGGGCCAGGTGGTCCGCGTGGACCTGCGCCCGGAGCCCACGGGTTCCGTCATTGAGTTTGTGCCCGTGTTGGTCGTGGACGGCGAGGCCGTGAAGGCCGGAGACGCCCTGCAGGGGGCGACCGTGACCGCGACCCTGGTGGGCGAGGAGAAGGGCCCGAAGATTCGGGGTCTGACCTACAAGGCCAAGGCGATCCAGCGTCGTCGCTGGGGACACCGTCAGAAGTACTCCACCGTCGAAATCACCAAGATTTCGGCGCGCTAGGTCGTTAGAGAGAGTTCGGAGGAAGTTATGTCGAAGACAAAGGGTGGCGGTTCTACTCGTAACGGTCGCGATTCCAACGCGCAACGCCTCGGGGTGAAGGCCTTCGACGGCACCGCGGTGAAGACCGGCTCCATTCTCGTACGCCAGCGGGGAACGCAGTTCCACCCCGGCCGTAACGTGGGTATCGGCAAGGACGACACCCTGTTCGCTCTGAGTGAGGGCACCGTGAAGTTCGGTTTCCGCGCGGGTCGCAAGCTGGTCGACGTTCTCGTCAACGACTAGTTTCGCCGTCTACCTACTAAAAAACCCCCGGGGCGCGCCCCGGGGGTTTTTTGTTGAGCGAGTGCGAACACTCGAGGGAGTTAACCCTTGACGTGCTTCTTGAAGGTCGAACCAATGGAGACCTTGGGCGCACGGGCGGCCGGGACCTTGATGGCCTCACCGGTCTGGGGGTTACGGGCGGTACGGGCCTTGCGCTCGACGCGCTCGAAGGAGAGGAAGCCGGACAGGACAATCTTCTCGCCCTTGGCGACGTTGCTCACGACGACGTTTTCGAAAGCGCTGAGGAACTCGGACGCGGCGGCCTTCGTGGCACCGGTCTCGGCAGCGATCGCATCAACCAACTCGGACTTGTTCACCGTAGGACTCCTTGTGTTAGAGGTGAAGGGAACGGGGGAAATCCCCGAAACCGGTAGCCATCTTTACCGTCACGGGACCCCCAAGCGGGTATTTCCGGCCACATTTAGCCACTTTTCACCTGCTCGACCCCCAAAATACCTGGTGAATGGCTAAATAACTCTTTTCGCGTCCCGGAGTCGGGGTGCGTCGGCTCCTACAATGACCCCATGACCGTTCCCACGAGTGATCGCATGCAGCAGTTGGTAGCGAGAGAAAGGGCTCTTTACCAGGAGAGAAACCCCAGGTCCCTGGAGCAGTACCGTCGCTCCGACCACCTGTTGGCCCGAGTTCCCATGACCTGGATGAGCAAGTGGGCCGGGGGATTCCCCCTCGTCTTCAGCGAGGCTCACGGGGCCACGCTGAGCGATCTCGACGGACACGAGATGGTGGACTTCGCCCTCGGAGACACCGGAGCCATGGCCGGCCACTCCCCGGAACCCCTCGCCCGGGCCCTCGCCGAACGGGTGGGGCGCCTAGGGGGCGTGACGACGATGCTCCCGAGTGAGGACGCGGAGTGGGTGGCGGCGGAGATGACCCGTCGCTTCGGCCTCGCCCAGTGGTCCTTCACGCTCTCGGCGACCGACGCCAACCGGTGGCTCCTGCGCCTCGTGCGCCTCGTGACGGGTCGTCCGAAGGTTCTCGTCTTCTCCTACAGCTACCACGGCAGCGTCGACGAGAGTTTCGTGGTGGTCGGACCGGACGGGCGCCCCCGCCCCCGCCCCGGGCTCGTGGGCCCCGCCTTCGACCCCACGGAGACGACTCGGGTCGTGGAGTTCAACGATCTCCCCGCGCTCGAGGAGGCGCTCTCCCACGGCGACGTGGCCGCGGTGCTCACCGAACCCGCCCTCACCAACATCGGCATGGTGCTCCCGGAACCGGGCTTTCTCGAGGGGGTGCGAGAACTCTGTGACGCGACGGGCACCCTCCTCATCCTCGACGAGACGCACACGATTTCGGCCGGACCCGGCGGAGCCACCCGCCGCTTCGGACTTCGTCCCGACGCCCTCACGATCGGTAAGTCGCTCGGCGGGGGCGTTCCCTGCGGCGCCTACGGGTTGAGCGAGGAGTTAGCCGACCGGGTGCTGCGCGCCGTGGGGGAGGAGGCCGACATCGTCGACGTCGGGGGAGTGGGCGGCACGCTCGCCGGTAACGCCCTCAGCCTCGCCGCGATGCGCGCCGTCCTCGGCGAGGTTTTGACCGACGACGTCTTCGCGCCGATGGAACTCCTCGCGAGCGAGTTCGCCGACGGGGTGCGCCACGCGGCCGCGGCCCACGGTCTGGCCTGGACGGTCACCCAGCTCGGGGCGCGCTGCGAGTACCGGTTTCAGTCGCCGGCGCCGCGTAACGGGGGAGAGTCGGTGGCGAGCGCCAACGGCCCCCTCGAGGACTACCTCCACCTCTACGGACTGAACCGGGGGGTCATGATCAC
>JAGXAY010000028.1 GCA_018971385.1 Acidobacteriota bacterium
CCCAGCGCACGTCCACCTCGAGAGGTCCGACCTCCGAGAGCGGCCGGGTTCCGCTCGCTTCCTCGTCGGCGATCTCCTCGAGCCGTTCCGCGACGCCGTCGACGGCGAGAAGAGAGGAGAGCGCCCCCGGTACTCCGGCCATCTCACCCGCGAGGGCGAGAGCGACGCCGAGGGCGATGGCGTACTCCAGACCGGATCCGCGGGGGCGCGCCGCGAGGAGGGCGAGGGGAGCGAGGGCGGCGAGGGCCCCGACGAGGAGGCCGACGCGCCGGGGGTGGGCGTCTCGTCGACGTCGGGCGTCGTCCAGGCGAGTGAGGGGGGGCGAGAGGGCGGCGGCGAGTTCCTCGCCGGCGCGCAGGGCGACGAGTTCGGGGGCGGCGCGCGACAGGGAGAGGCCGAGGGCGCCGCTCTCTCCGGCGGCCCGACGAGCCCGCTTCTCGAGCTCGCCCCCGCGGCGCAGGGAGCTGACCCCGAGGGCGAGGGCGCCCGCGTGAAGGAGGAGAAGTCCGAGGCCGACGAGGACCCAGGAACCCCGGGGGGAGAGGAGGGCGATGACCAGATCGGCGACGAACGCACTGAGGAGGGTCGCGAGGAGGGGAACGCCCGCCCGCAACCAGAGATCTTGGAGGGTTTCGGTGTCGCGCAGCACCCGCTCTAACAGATCGCCCCGGGAGTAGCGGCGCCAGCGACTGGCCGGCCAGCGCGTGCTCCTCGCGACGAGCCAGACTCGCCACCGTTCGACGGCGGCGAAGCCCAGCCGGTGGGTGGCCATACGCTCGAGAAACTGCAGGGGTGAGCGGAGAAAGGCGACGATCTCGATCGCCGTCAGGGCGACGGCGATGGCGAGCCAGGCCGGCCGGCGCGCCGCGTCGACGAGAAGAGTGATGGACCCGGCGAGGAGAGCGATTCGCCCGAGACTCGCCAAACTCGCGGCGACGAGCGCCCGCGCGAGAACGCGGGTGGGGGGCCGCGACCTCACCCACCAGCGTCCGGTCGCCGAGCGGGGCTCTCTCATAGTCGGATCTCCGACGTCGCGTCGATGAGGGTGGCCTGGTCGACGGCCGCTTCGACGACCGCGGCCGGGGTCGTCGACACCACGTCGCGAACGAGGGCCCGACTCCCCTCGTCCAGGACACCGGCGACGTCGTCTAAGAGGATGAGGACGCTTCGGCGGGCGAGGGCGCGGGCGAGAAGCACGCGGACCCGCTCGCCGGTGGAGAGCCCCTCGCCGTCGATGACGACGGGGCGCGAGAGGTCCTCGAGGAGGGTCGGAGAGAGTCCGAGTCGGGCGAGCAGGTCGCGCCGTTCGGCGGTGGAGAGATCGCCGCCGACGAGGTCGGCGAGGGAGCCGTCGGGCAGACGGGACTCGACCGAGACGTAGGCGATCGGCCCGGCGGGGAGGTGTACCTCGCCCGACTCCGGCGTGATCCACCCCATCACCGTGTGACAGAGCGTGGTCTTTCCGACCCCCGAGGGCCCGAGGAGGGCGACGCGCGACCCCGGGGGGGCGACCAGGCTGACCGGTGCGGCGCTCCCCCGGGTCCGCAGTTCGTGAAGGCGCAGGTGCTCGTCGAGAGACGACGTCGGGGCGACGCGCCAGGGGCTCAGCGTGTCGAGGGCGCGCACGACCGCTTCACGGCGGTGAAAGAGGAGGCCGTAGCGGCGCACGTGGAGGAAGATCTCCGCGGTGACGAGAACGCTCACCAGGGCCGACAGTAACCCGGTGCGTCCCCCCATGAGGGCGAAGCCGACCACCATGGCGACGAGTCCGACGCTCACCCCGCTCAGAAACTCCGTCACGAGGGAGCTGCGCAGGGCGACCCGTAACGCCTCTTCGGCGACCTGGTGTTCGGAGCGCGAGAGGGCGCCCATCTCCTCCACGGCGACTCGTCCCACTCCGAGTCCCCGTAGTTCCACTCCGGCCCCGAGGAGGTCGACCTCCCGGTCGAGGAGGCGACGACGCTTCGCCCGGTACTCGACGTCCGCGGCCTCGGCGGCGCGCCCGGCGCGCACGTAGAGGGGGGCGGAGAGCCCCATCAGAGCGAGCACGATGAGGAGGGGCAGCCATCCGGAGCGCACGAAGATCAGGGGGAGACCGAGAAGAGTCGTGGCGAGACTGGCCCGGGCGAGATCGACGGTCACGTCGTCGGGAACGAGGTCGAGCGCCTCGAGGGCGCCACTCAGGGTGTGACCACGGGGGAAGCGGGAGCGCAGGAGGGGCGTCCACTCCCGGCTCACCTCTCGCCGGCGCCACTCCCGGAGCGAGGTCGGTAGGACTCCGAGGAGAAGGCGAAGGAGGAGAGCCGCGACGCCGAGGGTGAGGCCGAGGGTGAGGCGGCCCCGCGCGAGATCGCTCAGAGCCCGCGCGGCGAGGAGGGCGCCGGCGAGGGCGCCGAGTCCGAGGAGGGCGCCGAGGAGGGGGGCGAGGCGACGGGTGGTCATTCCCGGCTCACTGGGGGGGCCAGACGTCGCGGGAGGGCAGATGACGGGCGTCACCGTTCAGCCAGTCCCGGAGCGCCGCCGTCGCCGCACAGTCGTCCTCGTTGTAGGCGAGGAGCCGCTCTCGCCACCAGGGGGCGTCGGGCTCGTCGGAGGTGGCGTGGCGGTACCAAAGGAGGGACGCCTCCCCGCTCGGGCTCTCGTCTCGCCAGTCGAAACCGGCCGCTCTCGCCAACTTCTTCAGTCCGGTGGGTCCGTCGGTCTGGATCTGGTGACTCACGACCTCGTGGAGGTCGATCCACTCCCCGGTCTCGCGTCGACGAAAGTGTTCGACTCTCGCCCGCAGGTCGGGGTCCGAGAGAGTGCCGAGCGCGCGATTCATCGCGCCGTCTTCGGCCTGGGCCCAGAAGCAGTAGGCGCGAAAGGTCGCTCCGGCCATCCCGGCGTGGTGGCGAACGGAGTCGAACCAGCGCCAGAACCTCGCGAAGACCTCCGCCTCGACCTCGGCCGTGAGGGGGTCCCACGAGACGACGCTGACGTAGCCCTCCGCTAGTCCCTCGACGGGGCGAGCGAGGCGCACTCGGGCTCCCCAGAGGTAGGTGCGGTCCTCGCAGCTCTCCATGTCGACGTCGACTTCGACCTCGCCACGGGGGCACTGGAGGAGATCGGGGGCCACTTTGCGCAGCGGCCCACCGCTCAGGGCGCTGCGGGCCCGGTAGATGAGGTCACCCACGTGTTCAACGGTGTCGGCGAGGAGGTGCTCGAGGGGAGGGTCCTCTCCGCGCGCGGCGGGCCCGTCGCACCGGCTCGGATCGAGGGCCGCGAGATCGGCGCGCGTGTGGACGCCGAAGTGGTGGAAGAGGTCCTGGTGGGCCCGGGAGGTGAACTGCACGAGAGAGACGTCGTCGCGGGCGAGTAGTTCGTCGCGGCAGCGGCTCTGGTAGGGGCAGTCGGGACACTCACGGTGCCAGTAGGGCTCGCTGACGGGCTCCGGGAGCGCCTCCTCGAGGGCGTCGAGGAGGGCCCGTCGCTCCTCGTAGGCGGTGTCGTAGGCGCTCCACGAGAGGCGCGACCCGGGGGGATCGTTGAGGCTCCACCACCAGGCCCGTTCGTGGCGATCGACGAGGATGACCCGGGCGAGGGTGTCGGCAACTCCGAGACTTTCGAGAACCCGCGTGGCGTGAGCGAGGGCGACGACACTGCGGGCGATCGAGGGACCGGACCGGGGAGTGGCCCCCTCTCGGGCGGTCTCGCGGGAGGTGAGACCCTCGAGACTCGAGACGTCGAGGAAGCGAGTGGGGGAGAAGTCGGTGAACTCGATGTTGCGAATGAGGAGGGGGCTGTAGAGGTAGGTGTCGTCTCGTCGCCCGACTCTCACGAGGGCGTGGGATTGGGCCCGTCGGCGCCCGGGAACGTCGTCGGGGAGGACGGGGGAGAGAATGATCTCGACACCTCGCTCCAGGGCGGCGAGAGTGTCGGAGCGCCCCCGCACCCGCCTCGCGCCGAGATCCTCCATTCGGGTGAGAACGCGGGCGCGCATCTCCTCGGCCCTCGAGCGTCGGTAGGCGATTTCGGCCGACTCTTCGACGTCGTCGCGGGGCACTCCCGTTCGTTCGAGAACGAGGCGGTGGGGACAGGTCACGAGATCGTCGCCACGCAGGGGGTTCACCACGGTAGGGAAGCCTAATCAGGGTGCCGACCGGCCAAAATTGGGCAAACGGGGAGGAAGATTGGGCTGGAGTTGGGTGAAAACTCCTCCATTCACTGGTACAACGGTGGACAAGCAGAAGATTTCCAGGCAATTCTCCGGAATGTGTGAGAAATTATGACGACGTGACAACACGTCGCCAGAAGGGGTACTTAGACTTATATGGTGGCCTTTACCAAGCGGAAGGGCAAGGCGGCAAACGAACCGACTCCCGACGTGGCGACGACGGACGTTGAGTTCACGTCGGTCCCCGCCAAGCCCAAGACCGGTTCGAAGAAGCTGGGCGAGCATCTTCTCTCCCAGGGAATCATCACGACCGAACAGCTCTCCCAGGCCCTCATCTACCAGGGAAATCACGGGGGGCGTATCGGCGAGATTCTGGTCAACCAGAAGGCCCTCACTGAACAGCAGTTAGCGAGCGCCCTCGGTGAACTCTTCGGGTACGACGTCATCGACCTGCGTAAGCAGCCGATTGACGCGTCCGTGCTGCAGAACATCCCCGAAGACCTGGCGCGACGCTACTCCGTCGTGCCCTTCCAGTTCTCGAACGGAGTACTCGACGTCGCCGTCGCCGAGCCGGACGACGGTCTGAAGGCGACACTCGGACAACGTCTCAACATGCCGATCTCGCTCCACCTGGCCCCCCTCGGGGATATCCGCTGGGTGATCGACTCCAACTACCAAGCCATCGGCACGGTCGACAAACTCATTCAGGCCTTCGAGACCGCCGAGACCTCCCGGCGTCGTACGTCGGACACCGTGGCCGAAGACCTCATCATCAGCGAGGACGCCCCGGTTGTTCAGTTGGTGGACCGCATCTTGACCCAGGCCATGCGCGACCGGGCCTCCGACGTCCACATCGAGCCCTCGGAAGAGGTCGTGCGAGTTCGCTTCCGAATCGACGGAGCGCTGAAGGAAGTCCTCTCGATGCCCGCGAGTATCGGTCCGGGACTGGTGAGTCGCATCAAGATCATGGCCAACATGAATATCGTCGAGCGTCGCCGCCCCCAGGACGGTCAGTTGACCATCGCCATCGACGGCAACGACGTCGACGTGCGTGTCGCGACCACCGCCACCATCATGGGCGAAAGCTGCGTGATGCGTATCCTCGACAAGACCCGTTCGGTCCTGCGCCTGAACGAACTCGGCATGCCGACCGACACCCACCTCGCCTACTCGAAGTTAGTACGGTCCCCCTTCGGGATGGTGCTCTGCGCCGGGCCGACCGGTTCGGGAAAGACGACGACCCTCTACGCCACCCTCTCCGAGGTCACGAATCCGACCGTCAACGTGATGACCATCGAGGACCCCGTCGAGTACGTGTTTCCCCAGATCAACCAGATTCAGACCAACGAACAAGCGGGGCTCACCTTCGCCACCGGTCTGAAGTCCATCCTGCGCCAGGACCCCGACGTCATTCTCGTGGGGGAGATTCGAGACGTCGAGACGACCCGGGTCGCCGTCCAGTCGGCCCTGACCGGCCACTTCGTCGCCTCCTCCCTCCACGCCACTGACGCCGTCTCGGCCCTCCACCGCCTTCTCGACATGGGCATCGAGGCCTTCCTCATCGCCTCCTCGGTGCTCGGCGTCGTGGGTCAACGTCTGCTGCGGCGCATCTGTCCCTCCTGCAAAGTCGAGTACGAGCCGACGCTGGAGGAGTTGGAGTTCTTTCACGAGAGTGGGGGAACCCCGCTCGAGAGCTACGTGCACGGCGTGGGCTGCACCTTTTGCTCCCACACCGGCTACAAGGACCGTATCGGCGTCTACGAGTTGCTCATTATGACCCCGGAGATTCGTCGCTTGGTGGTCGGTTGGGCCACCCAGGAGGAGTTGCGCACCATGGCGGTTCGCCAGGGCATGCGCACCATGCGTCAAGAAGCCATCGCCCTCGTCGAACAGGGCGTGACCACCATTGAAGAAGTGATCAGGAGCATGTACACCCTATGAGTCTCCTCCAACGCACCCGCGAGATGATTCCCGGTAACTCCAAGAAGGAGAAGGGGAAAGAGAAGCTGACTCTCACTCGGTACCGCTACGAGGCCCTCGACGCCGAGGGTAAGCAGGTTAAGGGCTTCGAGATGTCCGAGTCGGCCGGTCGCGCCCACCTGGCTCTCCTCGAGCGGGGTCTCTCGCCGACCCTCGTCGAAGAGAAGCGCTCCATCCTCCAGTTCGAGATCACGAAGAAGCGCGTCCCGAAGAAGGAGGTGATGAACTTCACCCGTCAGTTGGCGGTCTTCATCCGATCCGGTATTCCGATCATGGACGCGCTCGAGGTCATCGTCGAAGAGACCCAGAGTAAGTTGATGCGCCAGATCCTGCTCCAGATGATCGAGGACCTGCGCGCCGGTGACACCTTCTCGGTGGCTTGCTCCTCTCACCCCGAGGCCTTCCCCAACTTCTACGTGGGCATCCTCGAGTCGGCGGAGTTGACCGGAAACCTGGACGACGTCCTCGAGCAGTTGGCCGAGTACATCGACCGAGACTTAAAGGCGCGGGCCAAAATCTCCTCCGCCCTCACCTACCCGGCGGTGGTGTCGGTGCTGGCCGTGGTGGTGGTCTTCATTCTCGGAATCTTCGTGCTGCCCCGCTTCGTCGTGTTCTTCAACCAGTTGCACGCGAAGTTGCCGGCCCCGACGCGGGCCCTGATGGCCTTCTCCGGCTTTATGGCCAACTACTGGCCCTTCATCTTGGCCTTCATCGTCTTGATGATCGCGGGCTTCATCGCCATGAAGCGCAGTGAGACGGGCCAGGCTCAGCTGGACAAGGTGATGTTGAAGCTCCCGATTCTCGGCGAACTCACCCAAACGGCGGTGCTGGAGCGCACCTGTCGCATCCTCGCCTCCATGCTGAGCGCCGGTGTGGACCTGCCCCGGTCGATGACCATCACGGCGGACTCCGCGAACAACGCGGTGTATCGCAAGGGCCTGCTCGCCGTGCGCGAAGAGGTCATGGAGGGTCAGGGATTAGCTGGCCCCATCGCCCGGTCCGGCCTCTTTCCGGGGGCCGCCCGTCAGATGTTCCGCGTGGGTGAGGAGACGGGAAGCCTCGACCACCAGCTCGAGGTGGCGGCCGCCTACTACAACCGGGAGCTGGAGCGAAAGCTCGAGCGCGTGACCTCCCTCTTCGAGCCGATGGTCATCATCTTTATGGGGCTCATCGTCGGCTTCGTCGCCGTGGCCCTCATCTCCGCCATGTACGGCATCTACAACCAGGTGCACTAGTGATGAACTGGCGAGGCCGACTGGCGAGGGAGAGAGCGCGGGGCGACGAGGGGTTCACCCTCGTCGAGTTGCTGATCGTGATCGTGATCGTCCCCCTCATCGTGGGGGCGATTGCCTTCGGCCTCGTCGCCGTCTTTCAACTCCAGTCCGGGGTCTCCAATCGCCTGACGGCCTCGGGGGATACCCAGGTCTTTCTCACGACCTACCAGCACGACGTCGACGCCGCCCAGTACATCACGACGAACGCCACCCCGCCGACTCTCACCGTCTTCGGGGGATCCACCCCGGGCACCTGCGGTACGGGGACCCCCCTCCTCTCCCTCGCCTGGCAGGTGGGTGCCGGGACGACCTACGTCGTCGCCTACGACCTCCAACCCTCCGGGACGACGGGGTCGGACAACATCGTTCGCGCCCTCTGCCAGAACGGCACGCTGTCCTCGACGGAGGGGCTCGCCTACCACGTCTCGCCCAGTCAGGCCGTTCCCGCTCCGACCTACGTCACCGGACGAACGGCCGACGTCACGGCCGGGTGGGTGAGTGCGTCGTACGTGCAGCGCCTCGACTTGACTCTCCTCGACGCCGGGGGCGGGTCCGTCTCTCCCTCGGCGATCTTGTCGGCGGCCCCCGTCGCCGCTCTCAACTCCGACCCGGCGTCGCTCGGGGGACCGACCTCGGGGCCCACCTGCGGATTCGCCCTTCCGGGGACAGGAGAGTATGATTCGACGCTCTGCTTCCTCGACTTTGCCAGTTTGAATAGTATGAGTGCGTCGTCGATTCAGAGTGGCGTACCTCTGACGGAGGCTATTCCCGGGGGCTACACCCTGAAGTTCACGATCCAAGTCACGGGGGCCCCCTGGACGGCCCACGTATTTCCAACCTACCCGCAAGCCTTTCTCGGCAACACAAACTCGGGCCAACCGTTCTACACAGGGGTTGGATGCAGCACGAATACGCCGACGGTGACGAATGGCTTGGGAACGAACTCGTGTATCGATCCCGCGATTTACCAATCTGTTAACGCTCATTCCCAGCCGACGACGGTCACAATAACGAATCTGACATTGACCGCCCCGGGTGGGGCCGCGGCGACCGGCTGGGAGTTCGTCACCGCGGACGCCGAAACCACCGACCCTGGGGAGTCCATCTCCTGGTCGGTGACGGGAACGAACGGGGCTCAGCCCCTGGCGTTCAATGACATTCCGAACACCCCGACCAGCAACTGGGGTAACGCTTGTCAGAATGCTGACTACTCCACCTACGGCATCACTCCTCTCAGTTTTCAGTCTGGTGTACCGAGCCCGGTGGTGACGTGTGTGTCGGGTTATCAGGCGAACTCACCGCGTACCGGAACCTTGATGCTCGGCGTTCGTCCCGGCGCCAACGGAATTTCGTCACTCACCACTGTCCTCATCGGTACCGGTCTCGAGGGAGTGGCCTTCGGGCTGCTCCTGCCGTGAGATGGGTTTCCTGTGAGAGAACGTGTAAAAAAATCACATTTTCGGGGTAGAATTCGCCCGCCTATGAGAAAAGAGTCGGTGGTCGGACCGCTTGGTGGGGCGCCCCGGGGGCGTCGCCGAGACGAGCGAGGAGACACGCTCGTCGAGGTGCTCGTCGCCATCGTCATTCTCGGCATCGGGGCGGTGGCCCTCCTCGCGGGCTTCGCCTCCGCCATTAACGGTTCCAGTGTTCACAAGAACTTGACCGACTCGAGCAACATCGTGAAAACGGTGTCGAACGAGATCACCGCCGCGATGCAGTCCTCGTCGACGTCGTTCGCTTGTCCCGCGGCCCCCGTACCGTCGGTGACGGTGCCGACGGGCTACACCATCAGCGCGAGTTCCGTGAGTTACTGGACCCAAGATTCGGTGACTCAGCAGTGGTCGTGGTCTCCAACTTGTTCCGCGGGAACTCCCGAACTCGTCACCATCACTCTGAAGAACACGGCGAACGGCAGCCTCAACACGTCGTCCTTCGTGGTGGTCGACCCCATCGCTCCGAGTTCGCCCAGTGCCGGCGCGGCGACGCAAGTGGCGTTTCTCGTGAAGCCCGGGGCCGCTCAGCGGGGCCAAGCCTTCTTGACCCAACCGGTGGTCGCCATCGAAGACGCCAGTGGCAACATCGTGACGAACGACCTCTCACCCCTGAAACTGACCTCGAGTGACGGAACGTTGACGGGGTGCTACGGACAAGAGACCTCCGGTGTTGTGACCTACACCGGTTGTCAGTTCGCCGCCGTCGGGACCTTCACCGTCACGGCCACCGACGGCACGCTCCAGTCCGCGTCGGCGTCGGTGGTCGTCGCGAAGTCTCCGAGCACCATCACCGTCTCCTCGACTGCCCCCGCCCTGGAGATTGCCGGTCAGAGTGGTACCTACACTCCGACCGCCACGTCGACGTCGGGAGACGTGGTAACGGTCTCCACGAGTTCGTCCCTCATCTGTTCGGTGACGAACGGGGTCGTGAGTTTCACCTCCGTCGGCGTCTGCGTGGTCGACTTCAACGATCCCGGTAACGCCAACTACTCCGCGGCCTCCCAAGTGACTCAGGAGATTCCGGTTGTCAACGCGAACTCCATCACTCTTCCCGTCGCGACTCAGCAGTTCGCGGCCCAGGTGAACGGACCCACCATGACTCCGGGCGCGACCGCGACCTCCGGGGATGCCGTGACCGTCACGTCGGCGACCCCCCAGTACTGCACCGTCTCGTCGGGTGTCGTGAGCTTCGTGGGGGCGACACCGTCCGGCCAGTTTTGCTCGCTCACCTACTACGACGCCGCGATCGCTACGAATCCGAACTCCAACTACGAGTCGGCCACCCTCGTTCAGCAGCTCTCCGTCTCGAAGGGAGCGAACGCTATCTCGGTGACGTCGGCGACCCCGACGGCGGCGACGTACGGCGGTTCCTACTCACCGACGGCGACCGCGACCTCGGGAGACCCCGTTGTCATTACCACCTCACCCTCCTCAGTCTGCACCTACGACTCGACCACGGGTCTCGTCAACTACGTGGGCGTCGGCCAGTGCACCGTGAGCTACTCCGACGCGGGGAATACGAACTACCTCTCCGCCACGACCCAGACGCAGACTTTCGCGGTGGCCCCGGCCCCCTTGACGGTGATCGCCCAGCCGGCGACCTCCACCTACGGCTCCGCCACCCCGACCTTCCACGTGACCTACTCCGGATTCGTCAACGGCGATGGACCCTCCGTCGTGAGTGGCACGCCGGCGTTCACCTCCTCCGTAGTGCCGACCACTCCCGTGGGGCAGTATCCGCTCACGGTCGCTCAAGGGACTCTTAGCGCCACGAACTACACCTTCACGACGTTTACGCCGTCGACGGTCACGGTGCAGCCCGCCCCCTTGACGGTGACGGCGTCGAGTCCGGTGTCGACCTACGGGGCGACTCCGGTGACGCCGACCTACATCGTGTCGGGTGAGGTGAACGGTGACTCTCCGTCGCAGGCGTACAACGTCGGTGTCGGTGCTCCGGTGGTGTCGGACTCCGTGACGAGTCACACGGGAGTGGGGACGTACTCCGTCTCCGTGAGCGCCGGAACGCTCCAAGCGACGTCGAACTACACCTTCGTGTTCGTGAACGGCTCCTACACCGTCCAACCGGCGGTGCTCACCGTGACGGCTAACTCGGCCACCATGGTCTACGGTGCGGCCCTACCCTCGTTCAGTGCGACGATCACGGGTTACGTGAACGGCGATGGTTCGTCGGTGGTGTCCGGATCTCCCAGCTTCACGACCAGCGCGACTACCGCGAGTGGGGTGGGATCGTACCCGCTGACGCCGGGTCTCGGGACCCTCAGCGCCGCCAACTACACCTTCCAGTTCACCCCGAGTACGGTGAACGTGACGCCCCGTACCTTGACGGTGTCGGCAACCGGGTCTTCGACCTACGGCGCGTCTCCGGCGGCGCCCACCGCCACTTATACGGGATTTGTGAACGGTGACACCGCCGCCGTACTGAGTGGTTCGCCAACAATCTCCGTGTCGGTGTCGGCCACGAGTGGGGTGGGGGTGTACCCCATCTCCGTGGGACTTGGTTCACTCAGCGCTCGGAACTACTCCCTCGTCGCTCAAGCCGGCAGTTACTCCGTGAGTCCCGCTCCGCTCTACGTCACGGCGGATAACCAAGTCACCACCTTCGGCCAGTCGATTCCGACTCTGACCGTGACGGTGAGCGGGGAAGTGAATGGAGACACCCCGGCCCAGGCCTACTCCGGCTCGCCCGTCGCGTCGACGAGCGCGACCTCGTCACCACGTCCCAACGCGGGTCAGTACGTCATCTCGGTGGCCCCGGGAACTCTCTCGACCTCACCCAACTACACCCCGGTGTACGTGAGTGGAACGCTCACCATCCAGAAAGCGGCCCTCATCGTCACCGCGAACTCGGTGTCGGAAACGTACGGTTCGAGCCTTCCCGCGCTCGGGTATTCCATCAGCGGTTTCGTGTCTCCCGACACGTCGTCGGTGATCTCGGGCACCCCGAATCTTCAGACCACCGCCACCTCGACTTCTCCCGTGGGCTCCTACGCCGTGAGTGTGGACGTGTCCCCGATGAGTGCCACCAACTACAGCTTCGTGGGGGTGAACGGTCTGGTTACGGTGACGCAAGATACGTCCTCGCTCCAGGTCACGACGGACCACGCGAGTGGACTCCTCGCCGGTCACGAGGACGTCGCGCTCTTCACGGTCACGGTCACCACCGGCAATGGAGAAGCGCCCGCCGCCGCTGACCAGGCCACGGTGACCCTCGGCGCCAATGGTCAAACGACCACCTGCACCACGTCAACGAGTGGGTGGATCAAGGTTCAACCTGGAGGCAACTCGTACACTGCAAGCTGTCTGATCGGGGCGAGTGCGTTGACGCTCTCCTCGGGAACATCGACGGTGACGATGTCCGCCAGTTTCCCGGGGGACGGTAACGTCGGGAGTTCAACGGCGACGGGTTCCAGCTTTACGCTCTACTCCGCCAACCCCGATAACGGTCGATTAACCCTCGGCTTCACGCGCACGAACAACATTCGCGGTACGTTCAGTGGCTCGGCCCCGGCGCTGAATCAGAACAGCACGATCACCCTGTACTACTGCACCTCGAACTCGTACGGTTCGTGTCAAAGTTTCGCGACCACGACGCAGACGTCGTCGACGACGTGGACCTACGACGCCACCTTCGGTAACACTGCACCGAAGTCCAACACGACCTACTACTTCTACGCCAGTGAGCCGGACTACTACCTCGGTACCGGCACCATCCGCTCGACACTCCTGCAGGCGAAGACGTGATGAATCTTCAGCGCGTACGAAGGGCCCTTCAGCAACGAGTCGGTTCCCGTGACCGAGGGGCGATTCTCCTTCTGGCTCTCGGATTCACCGTCGCCGCCAGTTTGATTGTGTTGGCCCTCGCCTCGTGGGCGACGAACGACATCAAGAACACCAACACCTTCGTCACCGTGAGCCAGACTCAGCAGGACGCTCGTTCGACGGCGAACGTGGCGATTGGATCGATTCGCTACCACCCAATGCTCGGGACCAACCAAACCCTTAACCAGTTCTCCTACTGCTGGGGCACGTCGAGTCCTTCCTCCCAGAGTTTTCAGTTCACGACGGAGGGCGTGGGAGCGACGTCGGTGACTCACGCCACCATCACCATGGACGCCTACTGCTCCACCGTGTGGAACCCCCAGAGTTCGGTGTCCCGGGTCGTCACCGTCGACGTCTGCCCCTCAACCACCTCGACGATGGCGGCCTGTACGGCGAATCCCTACCTCCAAGCCATCGTCCAGTTCGACGACTATCCGAACGGCACCACGACGGCCCGTATCACGGGAGTGTGCTCCACCTGGTGCGGTCAGGGTATGACCATCACCAACTGGACGTGGGGATCGTCGGGCACCTCCCAGTTGGCGAACGCGATCTCGGTCACGAGCACTCCGCCGAACCCGGCCTACGTTCAAGGGTCGGCCTACGTGCCGGTGTATTCGGCCAGTGGGGGCACGGTCGTTATTCAGTCCACCACACCGAACGTATGCGCCGTGTCGTCGGGCTACGTCGAGTTCCTCGCCGCCGGCCAGTGCACGATCACCTTCGACGACAGCGGCAACGTGAACTATCTCGCGGCCCAAGAAGTGACGCAGAACATCACGGTGAGCCTCAACAACGCCGTGCGCTTGACGCTCTCGCCCACTACTCCAGTGGCCTACAGCCCGGGATCGGGATTCTCGACCACGCTCTCCACGTCGGGAGGGTCGGGTTCGGGAGCGGTGAGTTACTCGGTACTCGCCTCGAGTACGGCGACGGGGTGCTCGGTGAGCGGCTCGACTTTGAGTGCCACGAGCGCCGGAACCTGTGACGTCCTCGCCACGAAGGCCTCCGACGGTGTCTACGCCGCCGTGTCCGTGACCGGGACCATCACCTTCGTGGAGGCCGCGCAGAGCACTCTCGTGATCTCGACTCCCACGACCTCCAGCAACAACGGCACCACCATCGCGACCCAACTGACGACGTCGGGGGGTTCGGGGTCGGGGGCCGTGACCTACCAGGCGGTCAACGGTAGTGCCACGGGGTGCAGTGTCGACCCGTCGACCAACGTCTTGAGCGCCACGACGGAGGGCACCTGCGTCGTGACCGCGACGAAGGCGAGTGACGGAAACTACTTGTCGACCCAGTCGGCGCCGGTCACCATCACCTTCCAGCAGGGGGTGGGTGTGGCCCTCTCCTTCACCTCGCCCTACTCACCGAGCGGGACGGTCGACCCGATGGTGACCACGGTGACCGGCTACGGATCGAACGGTGCCCCCGCGGGAACGGTCACCGTCTACACCGGTACGACGCGGATCTGCTCGACCTCGACCAAGACCACCTCGGGGCTGGTCTCGACCTTCACCTGTAACTTGCCGAGTACCTTCTACTCCTCGACCACGTACAACAACGTCTACGCCCTCTACACCCCCGCCAACGGCTCGCCCTACGCGTCGGCGACCTCGGCGTCCAGTTCGCTGACGGTGACGGGATCGGGCACCGTGGTGACGCTGTCTCCCATGATGGTTCACGACTCCTTTAATCAGATACTCGTGGGACTCCTCACGGGCTACGAGCAAGACGCTCAGTTCGACGTCACCGTGACCTCGGCGGGTGGTACTCCGGCGGCGGCGGGTGACCACGTCACCGTGACGGTGAGTCAACAAAACTCGGCGACCTGCACGGTGACGCTCAACGCTCAGGGTCAGGGCTACTGCACTATTGGATCGAACGCCGTGCAGGCCACCTCGAACGGGGCGTCGATGACGATTTCGGCGGCCTTCGCGGGAGACGGCACCCTCAGTGCCGCCAACTCGAACACGGTCACCATTCCCCTCTACACCAGCGACCCCGACACCCTCAGCACGCCGAACTTCAACTACGCGGACAACCAGGGTGACGGCACCTTCTACGGGACGAGTTCGTCCAACGGGGTGAATAACGGGCAGACGGTCACGGTCACGTACTGCCCGATTGTGAACTCCGGTGCGTGCCCCACGAATCCCAACAATTACTACTCGCGGTTCACCTCCACCGCGACGGGCACCGATACCAATGGGTCGTGGTCCACGCCCTACGCGCAGTACTTGTGGTGGGAACAGTACGGCTACGGAACGGAAGCTCAGGCGAGCGAACCGGACTACTACGGACCGACACTCACGTCGAACTGGAACACCAACCTGTAGGCACAGGGGGGGGGCATTCGGGTAGTTCGGGGGGCACGCGGTAGAGCGCGTTCGTGAGAGAAAACTCATTCAAAGTTTTCTGAGAAGAATCTTATAAATAGTTACAGTGTTGTGAAACATCGCTTGTTTGTTGTGCATTCCCTTCTTTACGCTATGTAAGTCCCCTACGGAGGGGTCTCCGGAAACGGATAAAGAAAAGGAATAAAGATCAGAATGGTAGCTACCATCAAGAAGCTTCAGGCGAAGCGGGCGGCCCAGGAGATCGACGGTGGTTTCACCCTGATCGAACTCCTCATCGTCATCGTTGTACTCGGTATCCTCGCCGCGGTCGTGGTGTTCTCCCTCGGTGGAGTCGCCACCTCGAGCGCCCTGGCGGCCTGCCAGAGCGACGGTGCGACGTACGAGACCGCGCTCGCCGCGGCGAGCGCTCAGAGCGCCAATGTTCCGGACGCTGGTTACGTAGGCGTCACGGGTGGCGAAACAATAGACCAGGCGCTTAAGTCCTACATTGCGACGGCCCCCGGCAACAGCTCGCACTACACGTTCGCCATCGAGGGTGGGACGCTGTACGTGGGATCCGCTGCGAACCTTGCGACTGCCCCTAACGCGACTGCCCCCATCAAGACTCCCGCGTCCGGCAATACGCCCGCGGTTCTCAACAGTGGTTGGGTGGCGTGGAATGGATCAGCCGCCTGCTCGGCTACGGGAATCGTTAGCTAGTAACAACGGTTACTGAGTAACCAAGACGTACACGTAGTACCTAGGTGCCCGGCCCTCTGGGCCGGGCACCTAGCTCTTTCACCCCGAACACCTAGAAGGAGTGGTGATGTCGACTCAACTCGGAGCCATCGAGAAGTGGCTGGAAATCCTCTGGGATCACAAGGGGTCGGACCTTCTGCTGTCCCACGAGTCCGCGCCCAGGATTCGCGTGGATGGTGCCTTAAAGCCAGTTGAGGGTGCCCCCATGTTGACGGGCGACGAGATTCGTGAGATGGCCTGGCCGTTCCTCTCCGAGGAACAGCGCGAGATCTACCAGTCGGAGTACGACGTGGACTTCGCTTTCTCTTTCCGCGACCTTGCTCGCGTTCGTGGTTCCATCTTCACCCAGCGCGGTCAGAGTGCTCTCTCCCTTCGGATCATCCCCTCGAAGATTCCCACCTTCGATCGATTGGGACTCCCTCCGGCGGCCGAGTGGGTCTGTAAGCAACCCCGCGGCTTCGTCCTCGTGACCGGGCCGACTGGTTCGGGTAAATCAACGACCCTCGCCTCCATCATCGACCGCATCAACGAGAGTCGACCGGCGCACATTCTCACTATTGAGGACCCGGTGGAGTACGTCCACCACCACAAGATGTCGGCCGTCTCCCAGCGCGAGATCGGCCTCGACTCGCCCTCCTTCCAGCGCGCCCTGCGCTCGGCCCTCCGTGAGGACCCCGACATCATGCTGATCGGTGAGATGCGCGACATCGACTCGATTCAGATCGCCCTCACCATGGCCGAGACGGGCCACTTAGTCTTCGGCACCTTGCACACCAACGACGCGGCCCAGGCGATTGACCGAATCATCGACGTTTTCCCGGCCTGGCGCCAAGAACAGACCCGCGTTCAGCTCGCCGCCTCCCTGACGGCGATCTTCGCCCAGCGCCTTATCCCTAAGATTGGGGGCGGAGTGGTAGCCGCCTTCGAAGTTCTGGTTGCCACGCCGTCGGTGCGCAACCTCATCCGGGAGGGGCGCTCCAACCAGTTGGGCAACATCATGTTTACGAATTCGAAAGAGGGGATGCAGATGATGGAGAACTCCCTCGCCGAACTCGTCGCCTCCGAGACGGTGACCTACGAGGACGCGATGGCGGCCTCGGCTCACCCGAAGGAGCTCGTGCGCGCCATTGACGCTGTCAAGTCCCGGGGGAGAGGCGCAATCGGTCGTTGACGTCGCGAGGTCCTAATCTTCCCTACCGCATCGTCGCGGGAGTGGTGCCGAGTGCCAGTGCGTGGCTGGTGGCGTCCGCGAAGATCGCCGGCGCGACCTTCGCCCCGGACGAGCCCCAGCTCTTCTCCTCCTTCATGGAGATCATCGACCAGCGCCCAATGTTCGACTCCGTCGTCATCAACGTGCCGATCGGTTACCTCGACAGCGACGACCTGCACTTACGCACCTGTGACCGCATCGCGAAGGAACTTCTCGGCGCGCGCGGCAACGTGATTACTCACACGCCCTCGCGAGCCGCGATCATGGACCCGAATCACACCCACGAGAACCTCGACGCCGTCACCATCATGATGCTGCCCCGTTACCGGGAGGTGGCGACGGAGATGGCCCCCTACCGTCAGCGCCAGATCTACCAGGGACACCCCGAGTTGAGCTTCCTCGAAATGAACGGGGGGGTGCCCATGAAACACGGGCGATTCACCGGTGCCGGTCACAACGAGCGACGGGACCTCCTCATCCACAAGATGCAGGGGGTGGAACGGGTGCTCGACGTCGAGATCGACCGAGTGCGCTGGCACCACTTGCAAGAAGCGGCGGCCCTCATGTGGTCGGCGAGGCGGGCCTTCACCCGCACCGCCCGGCGCATCCCCCTCGACCCCGAGTGGGACTCCGAGGGACTGCGCATGGAGTACGTCTACTAACGCCTAGTTCTGGGGCCAGTAGTGCCAGTGGGCGAGCAGGGCGGGCGCGAACCAGAGGGCGAGAATCGTCCCACTCGCGAGGTAGACCCCGTAGGGGAGGGGTTGGTCCCGTCGGCGCCGCTTGGTGATGATCAGCGCGCCCCCGACGAGGGCGCCGAGCAGATTGCTCGCAAAGAAGCCGACGAGGACCTCCCCGAGACCCCACCACCCGAGGACGAGCCCGAGCAGTCCGGCGAGCCGTACGTCTCCGAAACCGAGAGCCCTCGGGCTCGCGAAGTTGATGAGAAAGAAGAGAAGGAACCAGGCGGCTCCCGTCACGAGGGCGCGCACGAGGGCGTGAAGGTCGTGTCGGGCGAGGGCGGCCCCGAGAGTCGCGACGAAGGTGAGTCCGAGTCCCCAGTAGACGAGAGTGCGGGGGAGGGTCATGGTGTCGGCGTCGATGAGGGCGAGGGCGAAGAGCACGCTCGTCGAGATCAAGACGGCCGGCAGAATCGGGTGAACGCCGACCCGCAGGGCGTCCACCAGCCAGAGGACTCCGTTCCCGAGTTCCACCAGGGGATA
>JAGXAY010000124.1 GCA_018971385.1 Acidobacteriota bacterium
ATAATCACTCGACGGTGATTTATGTTGTCGGACTCCTGAGCGTGAGTATCGTTCCAGGTTGGTCTCTAGTAAGTCCCATTAGCAACCTTTCACTCCCCTTGCGACTCGCCCTGGGAACCTCGCTTTCGTGGGCATCTCTTCTTCTGGTTGCTCAGGTCACTCTCAGCAGTCATCTCTGGAATCCCGGGATAACGGTCATTCTTGTCATGCTCGCATCCAGTACAGTCCTGGGCGTCCGAGACCCGCTTGTGAGGCGGCGGTCACGTGCATAAATTTCTCACTCATCTCCCCATCAATTTGGGCAACGGTGTTCCCGTACTCGTCTTGCTGTTAGCGGTCCTCGCCCTCATGACCGTCCGAGTCTTCCAAGCACTCTTTTTACGAGCTACTCCGAAAGACCTCCATCGATCAGACTTGTGGACTTTGGGAGTTCTTGTGTTATTCGTAGTGTTCGTCGCCCTGAGGTTTCTGACGTATGCGTAATCGACTAACTTCTCGAGCGATAACACCGGGACTCTTGGTCATCGGAATACTTCTTTGGATCGTCTCCGTCGTCCACGCGCGCACAACGCCCATGGGCGTTTACGGACTGATTTCTCAAGTCGGCGTTACTTTTTATGGCGCCCTCCTTTGTCTAGGTCTCGCCGCGGGATGGGAGTTATCCAGAACGCCGGTCCGCGCAACCCCCATATTTTTCATCACACTTTTCCTGGTCACCGTTCTTTTTGGTACCTCACCGGCGACAACCCAAGTCGCTGCACTTACCGACTCTTACGTTCATACTGGCTTCACCAACTACATCATTCAGCACGGGGCCGTTCTACAAAATTTTGACGCGAGATTCTCCTGGCCAGGGGCCTTCGCCCTGGGAGGCGTCGTGGCCCGAGCGGCGGGAGTTGCGTCGACGTTGTCATTTCTCAAGTGGTTTCCCCTTGTCATCGAACTCGCCTACCTTGCCCCCTTGTGGGCTATCGGACGCGTTTCAGGAGTCCCTCGACGGACCGCGTACCTCGGGACGTTGCTCTTTTACACGGGGAATTGGATTTACCAGGATTACTTCTCCCCACAGGCACTCAACTTCCTCTTCTATCTCACTCTGCTCGCAGTAGTCATGACGCTCTACAGAGCGGCGACGCCTCCTCGACGGGAGCGCTGGCGTCGAGCGCTTGACACGTGGAGGCTTCGTCGAGTTCGGGGGCTCGACGCCGTATCTCGACTTCCTCGACAGCGAGAAGTAGCACTTCTCATATTTGGAGCACTCCTAGCAACAGCGTCTGCCGTATCTCACCAGTTGACCCCCTACGCGATGGTTCTGTCCCTCATCGCCCTTCTGGGTGCTCGTCGACTCGGGCGGCCCGAACTCGTGGTTGTCACCGCGGTTGTCACGATAGGTTGGTTGAGCCTCGGCGCGTACAACTTTTGGGTTGGCCACCTTTCCCTAATCTTCGGTTCGCTCGGTTCGGTGGGGTCGACCCTGGGCTCCAACGTAGGTAGTCGGGTTTTTGGCGCGCCGTCCCACCTCCTCGTCGTCAAGTGGCGAATCTACGCCACGGGATTGATGTTCCTGCTCGCGGGCGTGGGGGTGCTTCGGAGAGCGGCCGATGATCGCGCACTGGAACTTTTGGCCGGAGCACCTTTCGCCCTACTCCTTGCCCAGAGCTACGGCGGAGAAGGGCTCCTTCGGGCCACACTCTTTTCCCTCCCCTTCACCAGCCTCCTCGCGGCTAGTGCGTTTCTTCCCCGACGCTCGGGACCCATTTCACCCTGGATCTCCTGGTCCACGCCACTTCGCCATCGACTCACGCGGCCCCTCATTTCAGTCATGGTGACAGCGTTGATAGTCGTCACAGGGGTCCTTCTCGTCTTTGTTCGTGGTGGGAATGATTACTACGAGACGTACACTTCCGGTGAACTTAGTGCGGTGAACTACCTCGATACACATGTACCCACCGGGTCACTCGTCGGAACCTTCTCGGCTTACGTACCTTTGGGTGCCTCGTCTCTCACGACTTATCGCGTCTACATCGCGGTGCTGTACGACGACGCCTCCGTGGCGACAGATCTCGCACGACTCAATCGGGCCCATCCCCAATTTCTGCTGCTGACTCAATCCGAAGAGCACTGGGGTGATGTGGTTATGGGCTACCCCGCCGGATGGGAACAAGTGGCGGAACAAACGCTTCTCCGACACCACTATCGAGTGGTGTTTCACAACAGCACCGCGAGCGTACTCGAGCGAGTTCCCTGATGACGACGTGGTCCGACACCGAATTACTCGCTCGTGACGAGTGGGTGGCGTCACTGTGGCGTGGCACCCTTGGTCGCGGCGCGAACCCCGTGGCCGACTTCTACACCCTCGGAGGAGATGATTCGTCGGCTCAGTCATTTCTCAACCAGGTGAATGATTACTTTGGATCATCTGTGACGTTGGAAGTGTTTCGACGCGACCCTTCTCTCCACGCACTCCTCATCCACTTGGGTGCCGTCCAACTGTCCGAAACGTGTGTTCCACTTCGGCAAAGTGGCACGCGCCCTCCGCTGTTTCTTATTGCTGGCGCCGGCGGTGTAGCCCTACAGTTCACAGCCCTTACTCGTGCTCTCGGTGACGATCAGCCCGTCACCATCTTCCAGAGTCCCAGTATGACGAGTCGTCACGCGCCGGAGTATTCCTTGGCCGCCGCGGGTCGTCGCATTGCCCGCGCTATACAACACCGTTATCCGGCGGGACCGTTGGTTCTTGGGGGACACTCTCTCGGGGGTCTGGTCTCACTGCACGCCGCCCACGCACTAAAGCAACGAGGTCGAGAGGTGAACCTCATCGCCACTCTCGACTGCTTTCCTGGACCTCACATGCTTCCCCCCGGCGCTCGCCGCACCTCCCAAGCCGCCCAAACTCACGTCAAGCGTCCAACGATGTCGTTGATCGCCCAGATGGCCCTTGCCGGCTGGTGGAGGTACCCGACACCCATCCAGTGTCAGTTGCACTTCCGCATCGGAGTTGCTCGCTGGCTCTGGGCCCGACCGGTAAAACCTTGGCGCGGGCCGGTGTGCGTGGTGGCGAGTGAGTGGGAATCTGACTACGTGGCCCAGACGTGGCCTCAGCTGGCTCCCGATAATTTGACCATCGTGGGAGTTCCCGGTAACCACACGTCCATGTTGTCCGTTGACCACGTGGGGGACACGGCGCGCGCAATCTCTGAGAGTATCGCCCGCCTATGGGACGAACCTACTGCCTAGGCCGGGCGATACTCCTCGACCCAATCCACGATCATTGACGTGGGTCGAGTAGGGCATTCCACGTTCTGGGAGCATTTCGTACGTTGCTCCAAGTCAAGCCTCATCGGAACACGGGGAATCTCCTCAGCGTTGGTGGTCCGTCCCCACACATGCCCGTCCAGCGTTAAGACAATCTCGCGTGGCGTCCAGATCACCCCCCAGGTATGCCACTGAGAAAGATTTGCGTGAAGGAACCATTGTTGGATGTAGTTATGGGACGACCAATGGACTGTCGCCGATGTGAGCTTGAGGCTGGGCGATTCGTTGAAATCAATTTCGGGGGGCCACGAATCGTTCTCCGGCCACAGCAGTTGGGCCTCGTTTGGCCCCGACCCCGTTATCCGGGAGCGAACAAAGTAGGCACCGTACACCTGAG
>JAGXAY010000125.1 GCA_018971385.1 Acidobacteriota bacterium
TCTCGGTACACGTTCCATCAATATCTCCACCTACTACGTCGCTTCAATGGGGGCCTTCTCCCTCATCTCGGCGTGCTTTACCAACCTCGCCCTCTCCATCTCCTTCCAACGCGACAGCGATATCTTGAAACGGCTCGATGCCACCCCCCTCACCCGCGCCGCCTACTTCACGTCTCGCGTGCTCCACGCCCTCTTCATCTCCATCATCTTGGTCGTGATTACGGCGGCCTTCGGAGCCGCTTTTTACCACGCCAGTATTCCCACGGGCACCACGCTTCTTCGCTTCCTGGTCGTTCTCATCGTGGGCGCGGCGAGTTTCTCCGCCCTCGGAGTGGCCGCGACCATCGCGGTCCCGAACGCCAACGCGGCACCCGCCGTGGTCAACGCGATGATCCTCCCCCTGCTGTTCCTCTCAGGGATTTTCATTCCGCTCGGATCAAACGCTCCGACCTGGATTGTGTGGGTCGCTCGAATCTTTCCCGTCCGTCACTTCGCCCTCGGAATGCAGAGCGGATTCGTAGGTACGAGTTTTCACTGGAGCGACGTACTCGTCGTCGGACTCTGGGGAGTCGGTGCCCTCGTGGTGGCCGCGCGGTACTTCCGCTTCGAACCTCGTCGATAAAGTCGACGCGCTAGCGCTCGAGAATTTGACTCGCCACCTGGCGCAGTATCGGTCGGAGGGTGTCGTCGTCCAACTCGCGCAGGACCGGTGACACGCCGACCTGAGTGAGTCCCCCCATGAGAACCACGAAGCGAACGCGCGCCTCCTGAGTGGCCCCCGCTCCGAGTAGTAGTTCGCGTAGTCGCTCCGCCACCCTCTGGTACGTCTCGCTCTGCTTCAGAGCAAGGACGGATCCGGGATCCCTCATCAAGACCGAAGTTCCTCGGCGATGCGCGAGAACGGTGTCGACGAGTCCCTCCACCACCACGTCAGCCCGACGAGCGCGATCTCGTTCGTTCTCGGCTTGTTCGAGCACTCCGAGAAGATCGCGGAGAGGTTCTTCGAGAAGGGCGGCGAGGATTTCTTCTTTCGTCCGAAACTGAAAGTAGATAGCGGCTTTGGTGACCCCAATGCGGTCCGCAATCATCTGCAGCGACGTACCGGACACGCCGTGTTCCACGAACAGTTCGAGGGAGGCGTCGAGCACTCGTTGACGCGCGGCGCCGCGCGGTGAACTCGGTGTCGCCATGTCGTGTCCTCCGAGGGTCAGTGTAGGAGGTAGCGCGTTAGAGTTAGTCGATTGACTAGGGACCTACGTCCCCGTCGTTCGTGCGTGGGCGGAGGCGTGTTGGTCCCTTCATCTAGGGTCATCCACAAGGAGGTGCCGTGTTCACTCGCCATTCAGCCCCCACTCCCGAAGACGACCGCGCCGCTCGGGAGCGATTCATTCGTGAACTCATCGACGTCGCATCCGGAACAGACGCCCCCGGCGGAGAGGGCTCGCTCCTCCTTCACGCCAATGAACGACGAGTCGGAGAGCTTCGCTCCGTCTCGCTGATTGGGATGACCAAGACCCCCGGCCACTGGAGCGGATCCTCTCGCGGAGTGTCGGTGCCCGTCGGCTCCCTCGGTGGTCACGCGGTCCGTTTCCGCGTCGGGCAGACCCACGGGCACTACGTTCAAGGAGAACCTCATCCGAGTGCCATTGACTCGGGCACTCTCACCATTACCACCCAACGCGTTACCTATCAGGGCGCCTCGCACACGGTGGAGCACGACCTCGCCAAACTGCTGAGCGTGGAACACCACGGAGGGGAGTTCGTTCTTTCGGTATCGAATCGGCAGCACCCGACGACTCTGTTCGTCGGAACCGCCGTGGAGGTATGGCTCGACGCTCGCATCCACCTGGCCCTCGCTCTTCACGCCGGCCAGGGCGACGCCGCCATCACTCAACTCCGAGCCCAGCTCGCCGAAGTGACCTCCTCCGAGCCCCCTCACTAGATCGACAACGTGGGAACGTCAAGAAAGGTGGCGAGTTGTTCGGGGGCCATCGGGCGGGCGATGAGGTAACCCTGGATAACGTCCACGCCCCACCCGACCAAGAGGTCCATCACGGGACCCGTTTCCACCCCCTCGGCCACGACGCGCAACGAAAGTCGGTGGGCGAGATCGATGGCTGATTGAACGATGGTCTGCGCTCGAGCATCGTCGACCAAGTGACTGACGAACGACTGATCAATTTTGAGTTCGTCAATCTGCAGTTGCAGCAGTTGGGACAACGAGGAGTAGCCGACACCGTAGTCGTCAATGGCCCAGCGCACTCCGTGCGACCGGAGCCGAGAAATGACGTAGCCGCCTCGTTCTAAATTCCGCACGAGTGCGGTCTCGGTAATCTCGAGCGTGAGTCGCCGGGGGTCAAATGTGTACTCCTCGAGTGCCCCCATCACCATCTCCGCAAAACCTTCGTCGACGAGATCGAATCCCGAGATGTTCACGCTCAGCGACAGATCGTCGCGACACAGCGCGCCAACATCGGTGAGGGCGCGCCGAAGAATATGTCGGGTGAGCGGCCCAATCTGGGCGACGGACTCGGCTAGTCCGATGAAACGATCCGGTCCGAGTACTCCCAGTTCGGGATGCCGCCAGCGTGCGAGGGCCTCAACACCCTGAA
Organism: Acidobacteriota bacterium; assembly: GCA_018971385.1. Lineage (GTDB taxonomy): Bacteria > Actinomycetota > Acidimicrobiia > Acidimicrobiales > RAAP-2 > RAAP-2. The sequence goes on from JAGXAY010000125.1 coordinate 2,613, forward strand.
TTCCCTCTCGGGCAACGCCGTAGGTTGGTTGGTAGAAAGCGACGATTTCTCCCTCACGCAGGGCCCTTTCTAATCCCGCGGCCAGTTCCAGACTGACGAGAGAGTGGGGGTCGCTGTCGGATTGGTACACGCTCACGCCACGGTGAAATCGCTTCGCGTGATACATCGCGACGTCAGCCCGTCTCAGTAACTCACCCACACCGGTGCCGAGACCACTCCCTACGCTCACTCCGGCGCTGGCTCCCACTCGTACCGTCGCCTGGTGGAGGGCAAAGGGGTTCGCCACCACGTCGCGTAAACGCTGAGCCCGCTCCTCGAATTCCTGCGCATCGTTACACGGCGCCACGAGCGCGAACTCGTCACCCCCGAGCCGGGCGAGGGCGCCCGATACGTGTTGACCCTCCAGTCGACGCGCCATCACTCTCAACAGTTCGTCTCCCGCGAGGTGACCGAGGGTGTCGTTGACGTCCTTGAAACCGTCGAGATCGATGAGTACGACACCCACGTCCCCCGCGAATGAGTCGGCGAACTCGAAGAATCCACGTCGGTTGAGCAGTCCGGTCAGGGGATCAGTGCGAGCGTCGCGCGCCGCCGAATCGACGAGTTGGCGCTCCTCGTCGAGAGATAACCACATTCGTCCGATAACGAGCGCTAACGACCCGAGGGCGAGAATCAAGACGACCACGGACGTCACGTGAGCCACGAAGTACATCACGATGACGACAATCGACAGCAGACCGGCACCGACGGGCACCACGGACACGTCGTAAAAGTCGCGACCATCTAGGGGTGGACGACGACGCCGGCGATCGTCGATACACGATCCGAGCCCGAGTAGAAAGGTTCCGAGGGGCCACGTTAAATCGAGCCACGTTCCTGGAGCAAAAGACTCGTTGGCCACCTGGTGGAGATACACCACGTCACCCAGAACCCAACATCCGACGCCCGCGACGAGAACCACAATCGACCAGTTGGGACGGTATCGATTGGGGGCGAGAGAAGAAACGAG
>JAGXAY010000126.1 GCA_018971385.1 Acidobacteriota bacterium
AAAGGGATCGAGCCACGGCGCATCACTGTCCCCGGACTCGAGCACGCCAATGATGTCGTCTAAACGATCCCGCACCCGACTCCGCAGTTGTCGGGCGGCGTCCCGAGTAAAAGTGAGCAAGAGAATTTCGTGCGGCTCCACATCATCTTCCACCATGAAGCGCGCACTGAGATGAGCGAGCGTCCACGTCTTACCGGAGCCCGCGCTGGCTTCAATGAGGAGAGGGTGGGGAACCCCGTCAGCACCTCCCCGACGCAGTGGCGACGTCACGGCATCAAAGGAAGCGCTCACGGGAGCATGCTCGTCCACCACGGCTCCTTCGTCGACACAGTTCGCCACGACACTTGCTTCAAAAGATCGGCGAGCGCATCGTGGCTTTGTCGAACCTCGCCCCGTCCCTCGTTCTCCAGATCGGAGTACTCCACGTCGCCGACGAGAAGTCCGAGCACAGCATCTTGGCTCGACTCTCCCCGAAGAAGAGCCGACGGGTTCCACACTGAATCGAGAGGTAATGAGCCGGAGGGAATCTCCTGTTCGGTGGCGAGAACGGGGCCTGGAAAGAACGTCGGCACACCTCGTTGTCGCTCGTCGTAGAGTCCAACGAAAGCCCCCAGGACGTCGCTGGCTACCTCACCCGAACTCATTTGAGCAATTGCCCCGGGGTGACTCCACGCCAACCGTCCATTCGACCGACGTTTCGAAGATTTATCAGGACTTCCTAGACAGAGTCCCACCACGGTGACCCCCTCACCCAGTTCCAGGGTGAGTTGAGCAGTCCACACGGCTAAGTCGAGAACCCCATCTCTCAACCGAGAACGCATGAAGGGTAGATAGGCCATCGGGCCCGACGATGTCGAATAGAGCGCTATCGAGCCCCTGACGACAGTGCGTTGGTTCACCTCCACGCGACCCCTCTCCCGAAGGGGATGGGGCAGGGCCTTCAGTTCCCGAAGTCCGTCGAGAATAGTGGTGGCGAGGTGTCGAGCACCCTCAATCTTCGCGTGACGTCGGGCGACGGGTCGAAGAGTCGGGCTTATTGTTGCGAAGGCGGAATCGTGATGATCAGACTCCTCCTCTCGCCCCTCCATCACTCGATCGAACTCGGCTCGCGCCACCGCGTAACGCTCGAGCGGATTCTCCAGCAACCACGGGGGAACCACGCGAACCTCATCCGAGACATCACGGAGGTGGGCCCCCGCCAGGGCGTCGCGAGCAAACACTTCTTGAGGGTGGCGCGCGAAGGCCACCACGTCAGAGAGGTGTAATTCGCCGCGATCAACAGTGGGTTGAATGGCGATGTCGTCCCACCACCACGGTGAGCGAGCGAATCGAACTTTGTGCGCAACCTCACCCGCGATGTCGTCAAAACGGGGAAAGGTAGTGGTACCGGCGAAACCGCCGACCGAGACTGCCTCAACCGACGAGTACATCGTTCGAGGATGTGGCACCAGCGTCGCACGCGATTGGACATCCTCAATCACCGAGGACCACGGTTGTGGTGAGCCGTCAGTAGCACTTCGAGATGAGGTCACTAACACGAGTCGTTCGGTCGTCGACGACCAGATCTGCGCCAGCGCGTTCAGGAACTCCTCTCGGGGCTGGGGGTCTCCAGGTCGAACATCCGACACTCCCAGCCGTCCGTCGTCATCGCTGAATCCATCGTCGAGTCCCACGACGACGGTGACGGCGTAAGGAATTCCCGCCGTACTCGCCATGTCGACAACGTGCACTCCGCCGCGGTCGTAAAGGGTCCGGGAACGAGACGTAGTAGAAAACCACTCGAGTACGTTCCGAAACGTGTCGAGGGTCACGGGCTGGCGTGACCATGGTGCCGCTCGACGTAGGTCGCGAAGCAACTGCTCCGGTCCGTCGTCACGCTCCTGTTCTCCCGCGGGAACGAGGCCCACCAGACCCGCCCACCACTCGGCCCAGTCGCTCACCGACGCCGAGCGAACCGCGGCCCGCTGGAGCCCCCTCACCACGGAGAGAAATTCGGAAAAGCGAGTTAGTGGAGGAAGATCAGAGGGAACACCCAGGGGATGGAGACCCTCCCACTCGCCGTCCGACTCCATCATCATCGACAGACTCAACCGATCGAGAAATCGTTGCCACGTACCCGCGTCATCGGTCGCGTCATAAATTCCAAGTTCGGAACGGCTGGACGCGTCCCAGCCCATAGTGACCCAGCCTTCGTGGGATAGATCACGCAGTCTGGACGCCTCTTCGGCATCAAGTCCCATACTCCGAATGAGATGCGGATCCGACAAGACGTGCGCTACGTCGCCGATGGTGAGGTCGCTCGCGACGAGATTCAGCAGTGTGTCGAGGGACCGGAGTCTCTCACTCGTCTCGTCATCACCTCCATCGGCTCTCTCAAGTGGCACCGACGGGATGTCCTCTTCATCCGACACGAATGCCACGTCGACAAGGGGGCCGAAGGTGGATGGATTCACGAGAACGACTCGAATATCCTCAAGCCGCCGTAAGGGATCGGAGAGCGAGTCGAACACGATGTCACGCGCGGCATCGGCTTCGCGAGCAACCCCCACGGTGGCGTGGACCTCGAGCGGAGGTGCACAGGGTGTTCCACCCACCCACTGGGGCTCCGTGTCGAGAATACGGGCCCATTCGTCAACCACCTCGCGCCCCCGTCGAGTCCAGCGCCGGGGCGCCCCGTCAGCATCACGGCGGAAACCGTCGTCAACGAGATACACGGCCACGTCCACCTCGCGAGCCAACGCCGCCACCACAGACCATCCGAGCGTTCCGTTGGGAGAGTCGGAGGCGGCGAATATGTCCATCCCCCGACGAAGTGGGCCCCGCGGCGAGACGTTCCCCCGAGCGAACGCTTCCCAGGGAGTGATGAGTCCCTGCGACTCACGATGTTCCACCACCTCACGTTCCGCATCCCAGAGTGGAGTGTCCAACAACTCACCCAGTTCATCGCCCCGGTACGCAACCCACGTGGCGAGACGTTGGCCCCGGCGTCGAGCACTGTCGGGGTCGAGGCGACCAGTATCCAAGAGGGAGAGTCCGAGTGCCCGGGGACTCCACGCCTCGTAGTCAGCGGGTGTGTCGTAGAGGGCGTACGCCAGTAGCCGAGGCCAGTAAATCGTGAAGAATTGGGCGACCACTCCCGAGGACCCCTCACGTTCCGGGTTCGCGAGATACCGTTCCAGCCACCCAGAGACGGATGCCGAAGGTACCACCACCGTCTCAAAATCAAACGGTCCGCCGGGACGACGATGCTCCGCGAAATCGGCGGCCAACTCCCCGAGGTGGGCTCCTCGCACGAATCGACTCACCGCCACCCCCTGAGACTATCGAGGGGGACCGACATGGTCCTCGTTGGCTAAAAGTCGATTAAGAAGCCCCGAAGGCCTTAGAAAAGTCCCAAAAAGTACCCCTAGCATAGAAATCGGAGGAAATGGGAATGCGTCGGCTACTCATAACGGGGATGGTGATGGGGGTTGGACTAGTCGCGTCCGCTTCCGCCACTTCTGCGGGAGCGTCGACGTCCATCCCGTTGCAAATACCCCTCGCCACT
>JAGXAY010000127.1 GCA_018971385.1 Acidobacteriota bacterium
CGGGTGTCGACGTCCTCGTGAGCTGACGACACGCCGTCGCGAGGGGATTCCATGGGCTCAAAGTATGCCACAGGGGGTCGCATTTTCGTCCCGCGCCGGTAACGCACGGGTAACCCCAAGGGGCTAGGCGTCTCGACGATTGACCGTGGCGATACCCGCACCCAGCAACACCAGAACGTAGAGTCCGAACACGAGAGCGGCCTGATCCCACGTGAACGCGCTCGTGAGGTTTCGTACTTGACCGGTGCTCGACACCATGGAGGCGCCGAGATCGGACGGGAGCCACTTCTGCATGTGGACCTGCCAACTACTCGGCAGGAAGTTGACGATGATCGGTAGTACCAGCAGGGCCGACACGTAGACGCTGATGGTTCCGGCCGTGGTGCGAAGGAGCAGACCGAGGGCGAATCCGAAGAGTCCGAGGAGGGTCATGTACACCCCCGCCATAAACACGGCTCGAAACACCGTGGAGTCGGACAACGACGCCGTCGGAACGACTCCGTGAAAGATGCCCTGCCCGAGAGTGAAGGCGGCGAAGGACACAATTTCCGACACCACGAAGATGGTGCCGAGAAGAACGAGGGCCTTCGCCAGAACGACGCGGGTGCGCTGCGGCACGGCGGCGAAGGTGGAGCGGATGGAGGTGGTGGTGTACTCCGCCGTGATAGCGAGGGAGGCGACGACCCCGATGGCGAACTGTCCGAAGAAGGTGCCGACGAGGGAGTTGGCCACGGGATCGAACGAGAGTTTTTCGATGGTCGAGCGGTGGGGCCAGTTGTTTCGAAAGACCCACGCCACGAGAGCACTGAGACCAATCGAGAGCACCACGAAGGTCATCATGCCGAGGACGGTGGCGCGTACCGAGCGAAACTTAATCCACTCGGCGCGAACGCTCGAGACGAGAGTGGCTGACGACATTAGTTCTTCTCCTCGTGGTGTCCGTACTCCACACTGTCGGCGGTGAGATCCATAAAGACCTCCTCCAGAGAGGCCCGCTGGGGGGTGAGTTCACTCAGCGCCACTCCTGCTTCGAGGGCCACTCGACCCACGGTGGGGGCGTCGAGGTCGTTCACGACGAGGGCGTCGCTGGTACCGAGGTCCACCTGGCCTCCGGCGCGACGCACGGCGTCGGCGAGGCGGGCGTTGTCGACCGAACGAACCAAGACGGAACCCGCGGCGGACGCCGTGAGATCGGCGACCGACCCGGACGTGATGAATCGTCCCCGTCCAATCACGATGATCTGATCGGCGGTGAGGGCCATCTCACTCATTAAGTGGGAGGAGACGAAGACCGTACGGCCCTCGGTCGCCAGGGTCCTAAAGAACTCTCGAATCCACCGAATGCCTTCGGGGTCCAGTCCGTTGACCGGTTCGTCGAAGAGAAGAATTGGGGGGTCCCCGAGGAGGGCGGCCGCGATCCCCAGTCGCTGGCTCATGCCCAGGGAAAAGCTTCCGGCCTTCTTCTTCGCCACGGAGGCGAGTCCCACGAACTCCAGAACCTCGTCGACGCGAGAGAAGGGGATGTTGTTGGAGGCGGCGAGGGCTCGGAGATGGTTGCGGGCACTCCGCGTGGGGTTGAGAGCCTTGGCGTCGAGTAGCGCTCCGACTTCACGCAGGGGGGCGTTCACGTGGCGGTAGGTCGTTCCGTTAATCGTGGCTCGACCCGAGGTGGGATTGTCGAGACCGAGAATGGCGCGCATGGTCGTGGACTTACCCGACCCGTTGGGTCCGAGAAAGCCGGTCACGACGCCCGGTTGGACTTCGAAGCTCAAGTCGTCGACCGCCAGCGTCGACCCGTAGCGCTTCGTCAAGTTTTCGACGCTGATCATAGGGGGGAGCCTAACCCGGGGTGTCCAGCGTTTCGATGAGAGCGGCGTAAGAATGTATCAGTTGTTACGAATTTTGAGCGAGGCACGCCGCGCAGGTACCGGCGAGAGCGACGTGGTGGGGGTGGAGTTCAAAACCCAGCCGTTCCCGAAGGGTCGTGGTCAAGTCCTCGAAGAACTCGGTCGGGACTTGCCACGTGCCCCCGCACACGTTGCACGTCACGTGGGCGTGACCCCCGCCGACGAGGTGATACACCGCGGCGCCGTGTCCGGTGTGAGTGTGCTCACAGAGTCCTAGTTCTTCGAACTCTTCGAGGATGCGGTACACCGTCGAGGGGGAGACGTCCTCGAGATGGGTGTCGACCCGCAGACTGATCTCCTCAGCGGTCAGGTGAGACGAGTTCTCACTCAGAACCTGGGCGACCGCCCGCTTCGGTTGGGTTACCCGTTTGCCGTGGGCTCGCACGACACTGACAATGTGGTCCACGGTGACCGAAACGTCCATACGGGCACACTACGTCGTGCGCTACCACATCTGGCGCCTTTAGTGTGAGCGTATGAGACTGCGTCCCGTTCCCACCATGGTTCGCGCCGACGAGGCTCTCGTCGGACGCGACACGCCGTTACGCGTCACCCGTCCTCATCTGGTGTTCGGGACCGCCCTCGAGGGTCCCTTCGAGGACACCGCACAGGTGGCCTACTTCGCCCTCGGATGTTTCTGGGGTGCGGAGCGTCGGTTCTTTGAGACTCCCGGAGTGATGTCGACCTCCGTGGGGTACCAGGGGGGCTTCACGCCGAATCCCACCTACGAAGAGGTGTGCTCGGGACGTACCGGTCACGCCGAAACGGTGCGGGTGGTCTTTAATCCGGACGTGGTGAGCTACGAGTCACTCGTGGGAGTTTTTTTCGAAAGCCACGATCCGACCCAGGGCTATCGCCAAGGAAACGACATCGGCACTCAGTATCGTTCCGCCATTTACGTCACCGACGACGCCCAGGCGGAGATTGCTCGTGAGGTCGCGGCCCGATACTCCCGTCGTTTACGCGACGCGGGTTATTCAGAAGTGACGACGGAGATCGCCCCGGCCGGTCCGTTCTACCTGGCGGAGGAGTACCACCAGCAGTACTTGGTGGCCAATCCGAATGGCTACTGCGGGCTCGGCGGGACGGGCGTGTCCTGCCCCGTGGGCGTGTTGTAGCGACGTAGGAGGAGGACTCCGACTACTCCACCCACCACGGTGGCGAGATCGAGCCCGGCGGCGAACGCCCCGTAGTTGAGCGAGGTGCTCCCGAAGAGTCGACCGGCGATGAGGAGGGGCACCGTGAATCCCATGGCGCATAGGAGCGACGCCCCGAGCACGTCACCGCGTCGAAGTCCGTGAGGGAGCCCCCATCGGGGAGCGAGAAGTCCAAAGCTGGTAATCCCTACGACCTTCCCCACGAGCCGCACGATCACGATGAGGCTGATGAGGCTGCCCGCGTGGCGAACGTGGGTCCACGCCAACCCGCTCACCACGAAGGCGAAAAGGGGCAGAACCAGGTCACTCGTGACTCGAGCACTCACTGCTTCGAGGTGGGTGCTCGAGCGTGTCGGGAGTGTGAGGAGCCCACCGACGGCGCCGGCGAGCGCCGGTTCGACCCCGGCGAAGGAGAAACAC
>JAGXAY010000128.1 GCA_018971385.1 Acidobacteriota bacterium
GGTAGCCCCGCGGTCGTGAGGGTCATCTGGTCACTCGATCCACTCAGAATCACTCGGGCCGACCCCCACGCACCCGAAGGAGCATCGAGGCTGGTCAACTGGGCGGTCGCCACGGGTGCGGGCGAGGTGCCGTGATGGGTGAGGGCCGCCAGTCCCACGCCGACGACGAGGAGAAACGCCGCGGCCAGAGCGTAGAGCCGTGATCCCGTCACGCGGCGCACCGGTGGCAGGGCGGGGATATCACTGGGAACCGGAGGGGTGAAGGTCTCCAACTCCTCGTTCGTCCGCGCGAGGGCGGCGAGAGAGCCGCTGGCGACCGCTACGTCGATGAGTTCGGCGGCGCACTCGGGGCACGACCTCAGGTGGGCGGCGACCTCTCGCGTCCTCGGTCCGTCCAACTCACCGTGGAGAAGAGAGAAGAGTTCGTCGTTCAGGTGAGTCATTGCTCCCCTCCTTCCTCGATGAGTCGAGCGAGACGGGTGAGGGCCCGGGCGACCCGGGCTTTGACAGTTCCGACTGGTACACCGAGACGTTCCGCCGCGTCTCGGTGAGTGAGTCCTTGCAGCACGACGAGTTCGACGCATTCTCGTTGGTCGTCAGAAAGGCTCGCGACGGCCGCTCGAACGTCGTGGGCGAAGATCAATCGATTCACGAAGTCCTCCCCCGTGCTCGCCGGTTCGGGAACGGTCTCGACGGATACGACCTCGCGGCGACGTCGCAGGTGATCGATGGCGCGCTGACGGGCCAGGTTGACGAGGAGGGGTGCGGGATTTCGACCCGCTTCGAGACGGCGACGATGGCGCCAGAACTCGAAGAACACGTGTTGGACAACGTCATCCACGTCGTCGCGAGGGACGAATCGGGCGACCATCGACCGGACCGATGGTCCGTAGAGGTGGTAACACTCCTGGAGCGCGGACTCGTCAGAGTGGTGCAGGCGCTCGACGAGGCGAGAGGCGTCCATAGTGAGCGTCGCGAGCGGAGTCACGCCTTCTTCTTCGTCGCCCGAGAGCAGATGGTTGCGAGGAGTCATCCAAAACTTTCTTCAACTCGGTGCAACCTTTTGGTCTCCGCCGACGAGAGAGGAAGTGGCTCGCGCTCCGCGAGTCTCTCACTGAGAGAAAGGTTTCACAATGCGTACTTCACGGATGGTAGCGGCAGCGGCGCTCAGCGCGGCCGGAGTGAGCGCCCTCGCGGCGCCGAGCATCGCTCAGGCGAGTTCCGGGACGGCGATGATCACGGTCGTCCACGGTATTCCGAAGGTGGCCGTAGACGTCTACGTCAACAACAAACTGACTTTGAAGCACTTCGTCTTCGACAAGGTGGCGGGACCCCTCAGCCTCCCGGCCGGCTCCTACGCTCTCGCCGTACGCGCCGCCGGCGCCAAGGCGTCAAGCGCTCCGTTGCTGAAGGCCACCGTCATGCTGAAGGCCGGTGAGGACGCCACTGTCATTGCGCACCTGACCACGAAGGGTGCGCCCACCCTGCAGGCCTTCGCTAACCCCACCGCCATGCTCGGCAAGGGAATGGCCCGGGTCATCGTCCGTCACTTGGCCGACGCCCCTGGTGTCGACGTGTACGCCGGCTCGACCAAGGTCGTGAAGGACCTCACCAACTCCCACCAGTCCGTTCTCGTGATTCCGGCCGGCAAGGTCAAGATCTCGGTGGACGTGACGGGTACCAAGAAGACCGTCATCGGCCCGGCCACTTTCACTTTCGCCGCGGGTACGACGACCATTGTCAACGCCGTCGGTAACGCTGCCACGATGCCCTCGACGCTCACGGTCGCCGTTCAGAGCTACATGTAGTCGATTCGTCGACGAGAGTCACGCTCTGACGTGGTTCGGAAACTTTCGCGACACTCGGAACGTGCCCCCCGTCGTGTCGCGACAGCTCCGAAAAGCCCGGGGCCCTTCGGGGCCCCGGGCTTCGCCGTTCACGGGCAACGTCGTCGGCCGAGGTCACGGTGTCGTTCGAGACGCCACGTCGTGGCGCCAATCTGGGTCACCCGAATACGTCCCACCCAGTTAGCACCCGCGACCAGCGAAGCGGCCCAGTCATGGGCGGGACTGGACACGGCGGGACTGGACGGCGCCGGACTTACGGACCAACGTCCGTCGCAGTAGCGGACCACGTCGACGGAATCCACCGTCACCTCGGGTTGCTCGTCGACCGAGAGGTGAAAAACGAGCGGGCGGGTGTATCGGCTCACGTCACTCCCCCAGAGAGAGGTCGTTCCAGGCATCGGCGGGGGAGGCCCGCGTGATCAGTCGGACCCATTCCCCTTCGACGAGGAGCCGGGCGAGAGGGGCGAGGTCGAGGGCGCGGCGCACGTGGTCGGCGGGGCTATCGACGGCGACCAGGAGACGGACCGGCAGGTGCTCGGGACCATCGTCTCGCTCCACGGACTGGAGGGGGAGGCCGAGTCGTAGGTCGGGATCATCCCCACTCAATACCCCGAAGTCACTCACCGGATTGAGGCGAGTCTTGTCGCCCGCCCCGAGGACGTCGGGGGCGACGCACGAGAAGTAGTACGCCGCGTTAATCCACTGGGCGACGACGAGCGGTCCCGAGAAAATTGCGGCCAGGATCTCTCCGCTCGGGTCCTCGTCGGGTTCGTAGGAGTGGAGAAAGGCTCGTCCGTCGAGGGGGGCGCCGCGGTGGTGGCGTCGGGGTCCAATGAGGAGGCCGACGTGGCCGGCGAGACCCCACTCCGGACGAACCTCCGACCAGTCGTGGGCGCGCCGTCGCAGGTCTCGCGCTGCCCGCTCGGGAGGAACTCCGAGACGGGCGGCGTGCTCGACGCGCAGAAGGTGGACGGCGGTGTCGAGTATGGCGCGTACCTCGTCGGGGGTGTCACTCGTCACCTCGATCTCGGCGAGGGTGGTGAGGTGCTCCCCGGAGTAGAACCGCGTGGTCGGCGGAATGGGGAGTCCTCGCGTCGCGAGTCCCGCTCTCACCTCGGGATCGTTCAGGAGTTCGGCGAGCCCAGCCGCGTTCGGTCCTCCGGGGTGAGCTCCGCAGGCCCCGCACTCGAGGCTGGCGTAGTGCGCGTTGGCGACCGACAGGCCGGCGTGGCCGAGGACGAGAACGTGGGGTGCGAATCGGGTGAGACCCATCTGGCGCAGGGCCCCCTCGGCGAGGTCCACTCGCGAGGTGCTCTCGACTCGCCACGGAGCGAGCCGACCTCGCCGACCCACCAGGTCCGGTCGACTCACGCCGAGCACCGTGACGAGACCGCTGGCCCATCCCGAGACCTCGGCGAGAGCGAACATGGATTCCGGCTCGTGGGTGAGGTCCCCGAGGGCGCCGAGGGTGAGTCGGGTGGCCCGAGTCGCCGGATCCAGTGTGGCGGGGCTCACGAGTCGGGCACTCGGCTGGAGCAGGGCCGGCAACCCGGCGTACTGGTAGCCGAGTCCCGGCGGGGTCACCGACACCGGTAGCCCGAAGAAGCCGGCC
>JAGXAY010000129.1 GCA_018971385.1 Acidobacteriota bacterium
GCGTCGTGCACGATAACGATGTCGGCGTCATCCAGTACGGCCAAACCCGCCCGCACTGACTCGGCCCGTGTGGAGCCGCCCGTTACCACGAGGTCGGCTCCTTCTCCGGTACCGCTGTAGCTCTCGGGAACGACTACCACCACGACGTCGGCCACTGATCGGGCCGCCGCCACGGAGTGCGCACAGACGCTGCGTCCCTCGAGGGACAGAAACTGCTTCGGCTCGCCGAACCGCTCACCTCGTCCGGCCGCCACCACGACGGCGGCGACGCGCACGACTAGGGCAGGACCGAGGCGAGCTTGGCCTCCGCCGCCTCCGTGTCCACATTGAGCGCGAAGGTCAACTCCGACACCAAAATCTGGCGCGCGCGAGTGAGCATACGCTTTTCTCCCGCAGACAGGCCCTTGTCTTTGTCGCGTATGGAGAGGTTCCGCACCACTTCGGCGACCTGGTAGATGTCACCGGAGCGCAACTTCTCGGAGTGGTTCTTAAAACGACGCGACCAGTTCGTGGGCATTCGCGCCTCCTTCTTTCGAAGGACCGCAAACACCTCCTCGACCTCTTCGTCGTTAATGACCTCTCGAAGACCCACCGACTCGGCGTTCGCCACCGGAACCATCAGGGTCAGGTCGGAGTACGCCACCTTCAGTTTGAGGTAGTCCTGCTTGACGTCGAAGGCGGTAATCTTCTCGATTTTTTCGACGGTGCACGCCCCGTGGTGGGGGTAAACCAGTCGATCGCCCTTCTTGTACTTATGGGTGACCATCGCGCAACACTCCTTGACCCTCGTGAGGGACAGCGATTTGGGGGTCTCCCATTCTACCAGACCCCCCGCGAAATCGCTCTACGACTGAGGTTCGGCGCTTTCGAAGTTCACCGATGGAGGGAGTCCGTCAATACCCTCGAAGCTGAGACGGGGTCCGTCGGGCCCCTCCTCCACGTCGACCACAATCGTCTGGGGAGCGTGAAACTCCTTGAAGAGAATCTTCTCGCTGAGAACGTCCTCGACGTAGGTCTGCACCGCTCGACGAAGGGGTCGGGCCCCGAGTTCGGGGTCGTAGCCCTTGTCGGCGAGGTAGGCCTGCGCGGCCGCAGACAGTTCCAAGCCCAGTCCCTGAGCACTCAACTGCTCCCGCAGACGAGAGATGAACAGGTCGGCAATAGCGATGACCTCGTCCTTCGTCAACTCGTGGAACACAATCGTGTCATCGATTCGGTTCAAGAACTCCGGACGGAAGTGGGCCTTCAGAGCCTGGTGGACCCGTTCCTTCATCCGCTCGTGACTAGCCAGGTCCGTCGTCTTGGTAAATCCGATGGACTTGCGCAGATCGGCGGTCCCGAGGTTCGAGGTCATGATGAGAATGGTGTTCTTAAAGTCCACCACCCGACCCTGTGAGTCGGTCAAACGACCATCTTCCAGGATTTGCAACAGGGTGTTGAACACGTCCGGGTGCGCCTTCTCCACCTCGTCAAAGAGCACCACGGAGAAGGGCTTCCGGCGAACGGCTTCCGTCAATTGACCACCCTCGTCGTAGCCGACGTACCCCGGGGGCGAACCCACGAGGCGCGACACGGAGTGCTTCTCCATGTACTCACTCATGTCGAGCTGAATCAACGCGTCCCGGTCGTCAAACAGGAACTCGGCCAACGTCTTCGCGAGTTCGGTCTTACCCACACCGGTGGGTCCGAGGAAGATGAAGGAACCACCCGGACGGCGCGGATCCTTCAGACCTGCGCGGGTGCGACGAATCGCTCGCGACAGGGCAACAATCGCCTCATCCTGGCCCACGATGCGCTTGTGAAGTTCGTCCTCCATTCGCAACAACTTCGACGTCTCCTCCTCGGTGAGTCGGTAGACCGGAATTCCCGTCCAGTTCGCGAGAACCTCGGCGATGGTCTCCTCGTCGACGAGATCGAAGGTGTCTCCCCCCGACGCCTTTACCGACGCGTCCAACTCGTCCTTTTGAGCCAGCAACTCCTGCTCGCGCTGCTCGAGGGCCTTGGCTTGCTCGAAGGCACCGGAGTTCATCGCCGATTCCTTGTCCGCGCGAACGCGGGCGATGTCCTCGTCGAAACGCTTCGCGGCGGGAGGGGCCGACATCCGGCGAATCCGCAAACGAGAACCGGCCTCGTCAATCAGGTCAATCGCCTTGTCCGGGAGAAAGCGGTCGGCGATGTAGCGATCGGCCATGTTGGCTGCCGCGATGAGTGCCTGGTCGGTGATCTTTACCGCGTGGAACTCTTCGTAGACCTCGCGCAGACCCTTCAGAATCTCAATCGTCATTTCGACCGAGGGCTGGTCCACCTTGACCGGCTGGAATCGGCGCTCGAGGGCGGCGTCCTTCTCGATGTGCTTGCGGTACTCGTCGATCGTGGTCGCGCCCACCGTCTGCAGTTCGCCGCGAGCCAACATGGGCTTCAAAATCGACGCCGCGTCGATGGCTCCTTCGGCAGCCCCAGCCCCAACCAGGGTGTGAATCTCGTCGATGAACAAGATGATGTCGCCCCGAGTGCGAATTTCCTTCAGCACCTTCTTCAAGCGTTCCTCGAAGTCTCCGCGGTAGCGGCTTCCCGCCACCAGGGCTCCCAGGTCCAGGGTGTACAACTGCTTGTCGGCCAGGGTCACCGGAACCTGATTGGCCACAATCTTCTGAGCGAGGCCCTCCACAATGGCGGTCTTACCCACGCCCGGCTCTCCGATGAGGACCGGGTTGTTCTTCGTGCGTCGCGACAGCACCTGCATGACGCGCTCGACTTCCTTCTCCCGACCCACGAGGGGGTCCAACTTGCCCTCTCGCGCGTACTGGGTCAGGTTGCGACCAAACTGGTCAAGAACGGCCGAACCACTCTGGGCGTCGGGGTCCCCCTTCGAGCCACTCACGCTCGCGGTGCCCGACTCTTTCGAGGCTTGACCCGACATCATCTGAATGACCTGACTACGGACACGCGACATGTCAGCACCCAACTCATTGAGGACCTGGGCGGCCACGCCGTCGCCCTCACGAACGAGACCGAGCAACATGTGCTCCGTCCCGATGTAGCTGTGGCCCAACTGAAGCGCTTCTCGGAGAGAGAGTTCCAGCACCTTCTTCGCCCGCGGCGTGAACGGAGGCGATCCCGGGCTCGGATTGGAGTTCGTACCAATCGCTTCTTCCACCTTGTCACGAACAACGTCGAAGGTGACACCGAGGGCGTCGAGGGCCTTCGCCGCGACCCCCTCTCCCTCCTTGATGAGACCGAGCAAGATGTGTTCGGTACCGATGAAGGCGTGGTTGAGCTCGCGCGCCTCTTCTTGAGCGAGGACGAGAACTCGACGGGCCCGGTCTGTGAATCGTTCGAACACTGGACATCCTTTGTAGTGGTTCTTGTGGTCAGTGTACCGGGGGATGGGCCGGCCCATTCTTCCCAGAAATAGGGAACTTCTTCCCGCATTTAAAGAACATAAGGCTCATCTAAGG
>JAGXAY010000029.1 GCA_018971385.1 Acidobacteriota bacterium
CGCCCGAGCCGAGCGTGACGCGCTCGGCCTCGCCCGCATTGCTCGACACGTGGTGAGTACCGATCACGCACTAGTCGACATGCTGGTCGACATCGTCGATCTCTTCGATCTTCGGGGGGCCCAACTACACCGACGGGGCGAGGAGGAGCCCTGGGTTCACGCCGGCGAAGTCGGCGAAACCCCCACCGTCCTCTCCCTGGGTGACGACTACGAACTACGAGTGGATGGCCCCAGTCTCGCGGGGTCGCGACGCGACCTTCTCGTCGCCATCAGCGCTCAGATCGTCGCCGCCCTCGACCGACGCCGACTAGAGGACGAGGCGGCGCAACGACGAACCCTCGCCGACGCGGAACGCCTACGAGCTGGCCTCCTCGCCGCCGTGAGCCACGACCTTCGTACGCCGCTCGCTTCCATCAAGACCGCCGCCACCACCCTGCTCGACGCCGGAGACCGCATTCCCGTCGAAGACGCCCACTCCCTCCTCGGTGACATTGACGCCCAGGCCGACCACCTCAATCGTCTGGTCGGAGACCTTCTCGACGTCGCGCGCGTGAACGAGGGAACCATTGAACTGGATTAGCACAGGGTGGACGTCAACGAGGTGGTCACCCGCGCCCTCGACACCTTGCGTCGGGAGCGTCCCGGCGCCACCGATCGGATCTCGTTTCACTCCTCCAGTCCCGTCTTCGTATCGTCGGACCCCACCATGATGGAGCGCATCCTCGTCAATCTTCTCTCCAACGCCCTTACCCACGCCGCCCCCAGTCCGATCACGGTCGACGTGGGGCGGGGCGAGGGATGGGTCTCGCTGCGAGTCATCGACCACGGACCCGGCGTTCCCGAGTCCGAGCGCGCCCAGTTTTTTCAACCCTTCCGACGAGTGGGAGACGGGAACCCCACATCTGGCGTGGGGGTTGGACTCGCCATCGCCCGGGGATTCGCCGAAGCTCTCGGAGGTGAACTGCTCCTGGACGACACTCCGGGAGGCGGGTGCACCCTCGTGCTCACACTTCCGCCCGAGGGACCCGACCACTCGTAGGCTGACGTCGTGGACCGAGTACTCGTGGTGGACGACGACGCGAGTCTGACGCGCGCCCTGAGCATTGGACTGCGTGCCCACGACTACGACGTTCACGTGGTCGCCGACGGGCGACTCGCCATCACCGAAGCCACTCGACTCTCCCCCGACCTCGTCCTCGTCGATCTCGGCCTCCCCTCCATGAGCGGCCTCGAGGTCATTACGGCCCTACGCGCCTGGTCCAGCGTCCCGATTATCGTGCTCTCCGCACGACCTCAAGAGGCGGTCAAAGTAGCTGCTCTCGACTCGGGAGCCGACGACTACCTTACGAAGCCCTTCGGCTTAGGTGAACTTCTCGCCCGCATGCGCGCCACCCGCCGACGCCACCTACCCGACGCCACCTCCACCGTCGTCGCCGGCGACCTAGAGATTGATCTCGCCGCACGTCGCGTGGAGCGCCGTGGAGTACTCGTACACCTCACCCCGAAAGAGTGGTCGGCTCTCGCTCTGCTCGCTCGCCACCCCGGGACCTTACTGTCCCAGGGCTATCTGCTCGAATCCATCTGGGGACCGGGCTACCAAGAGGAGACGGAGTACCTCCGGACTCTCTTTGCTCGACTACGGCGCAAGTTGGAAGAGGACCCCTCCCATCCCCGGCACCTCATCACGGAACCGGGGATGGGCTACCGCCTCGAGATCTAAGTCCGCGCGGGTTACTGGGCCGGACCGCTCGCCAGGGTCACCGAGGCGTGGTGGCTCACTCCCGACGCGTCGGTCCAGGTGACGACCACCTTCGTCCCGGGGTGGTACTTGCCCACGGCACTCTGCAACGCAGACGCCGAGGTAATGGTCGTACTCCCGACACCCGTGATGACCGATCCCGCGGTAATGCCGGCCCCCGCGGCCGGCGAACCGGAGTTCACGCCGACCACCGAGGCTCCCGAAGAGGTTGCGGTGATCTCCACTCCGAGGAAGGCGGTGGTCCCGATGTGAACGCGATTAGACGCGGCCCCCTGACGGATCTGCTGAGCGATCGAGAGGGCTTTGGCGATCGGAATCGCGAAGCCCTGGGTGCTGGAGGAAATCGAGACCGTCGACGCCGCCGCCGTATCCATTCCGACGACGTCACCGCTCGGCGTCATCATCGCCCCACCGGAGTCACCCGAGTAGAGAGGCGAGTTCGTGCCGATCATTCCGGTCAGCGCCTCGGAGGTACCCGCTGACGCGTCCGACGCGGTGATGGACTGGTTGAGGGCGGTAACTTTGCCCGTCGTCACGGTCGGGCTTCCGCCGACGCCACCCGCATTACCGACCGTATACACGGAGTCCCCCACGGCGGCAGCCCGCGAAGCGATGGACGCCGTCGCGAGACCGGAGGCTCCCGAGAGCTGGATGAGCGCCACGTCATCCTTGGCGTCGTAACCCACGACGTGAGCGCCGTAGGTCTGTCCGTTACCGATGTCGACGACGGAGAGCGACGTCGCCCCGTCAATCACGTGATTATTGGTGAGAATGAGTCCGTTGGACGTGAGAACGATACCCGTACCGGCCGCGGCTGAGGTGCCGAAGTCGACGGTCGTGTTGATGTCCACGAGCGCCGCCTCGGCGTGACGAATCGCCGTCGGGACGTTCGTGACCGAGGGCTGACTGGCCGACCCGTTGAAGTTCCCGAATCCACCGAAGCCGAAGTTCCCGGTGGCGCCGCTAGCCCCCGACGATCCTCCGAAGAATCGGCCAAAGCCGCCGGAGAACGGGGAACTCGACGAGCCGGACGAACCCGTTCCGTTGTGGTGGCCGAGGAGGTATCCCGTCGTACCCGCCAGGGCCCCGAGGACGACGAGGCCGGCCACCTGAGCCGCCACTACCTTGCGTAGGCGGGGGCGCCGCGAGTAACCGTGATCAGTTGCACTCACGTAGGAGGGTGTGGGGTCCGCCGACGTTCCCCCCATCGATTTCCCGTCCCCGTCGATGGGTGGGTTACGGTCGAGTGGAGTCGACGGCGGTGTGTCCCGTGACGAGGCGCTGGCGGACACAGCCTCCGACGAGTCGTCATCCCAGTTAATGGGTTGAGAAATATCGGGAGGTGTCACAACATTGTTGTCGCCATCAGCCGAGCCCGAGAGCTGTACCGGAACGGCAGTGTCGGACCCATCGCCCGCAGCAGTGGTCGCCTCGTCATTCACGACGGGGAGTCCGAGGGGGTCGCCCCACGGTCCCGTCGAACTGGATGCCACTTTCGGCGGAGTCGAATCGTCCCACTGAGGACTATTGGAGTTCTCGTGTGTGCTCATAATCCACTCCTTTACACCACCACGCTACCGACCACCACTTTCGGTCGATCCGCCTGTTCGTAGTATGCCGGGAGGTTCTAAAGAAACCTGAAAGTTTTGCGACCAGTACCTAAAAAATCGCTGGGTCGGCTCCATCACCAAGGGCTCTGAGGGCGTACCCACTCAGACGATACCGGGTCCACTCCTCCATGGCCTCGGCTCCGATCCGCCGATAAAAACTGATGGCCGGACGATTCCAGTCGAGCACCGACCACTCGAAACGAGACCATCCGCGCTCCACGCACTCGCGAGCGAGGGCGCTCATGAGGGCGAGCCCCCATCCCCGGCCCCGGTGCGCGGGTTCGACGAAGAGGTCTTCGATGTAGAGACCTCGCGTACCGGTCCAGGTGGAGAAGTTAGTGAACCACAGGGCAAATCCGACGATCTCACCCTCCACGTCAACCACGTGGCAGTGGGCCGACGGCTCGTCGTCGAAGAGGGCGGCCGACACGTCACTCGCACTCGAGCGAACTTCGTGCTCGGCTCGCTCGTAGCGCGCGAGGTCGACCATCAATCGATAGATGCTCTCCACGTCACTGGGCCGGGCGCGACGAACGGTCATTGGTCGAGTGTACCGGGAGGTCGGAACTCTCTTCGGCGGCCGGTTAGCCTCGAGGGGTCCAAGCGAGACGAGGGAGAACAACCGTGACTGAGATTCTCGTAACCGGCGGAGCGGGTTATTTAGGGAGCGTGGCCACCACTCTGCTCCTTGACGCCGGACACCGCGTTCGCGTTCTGGACGATCTCTCGACAGGGCATCTCGACGCGGTCGACGAACGAGCCCAGTTCGTAGAGGGCTCCCTCGAGGACCCCACTGCTCTCGACGAAGCCGTGTCCGGCGTCCAGTCAGTGATTCACTTCGCCGGCAAGTCCCTCGTCGCTGAATCGGTCGCTCAACCCGAGCTCTACCATCGCGTCAACGTCGGGGGCACCACCCAACTTCTCGAGGCTATGGCCCGGCACGGCGTCACCCGGTGCGTCTTTTCCTCGAGTGCCGCCACCTACGGAGAGCCGGTCGAACTCCCCCTACGCGAAACGTCTCCCACCCAGCCCACCAGTCCCTACGGTGAATCCAAGCTCCGCGTAGACGCCCTCCTGAGTGACGCCGCCACCCGCGGGCTCGCCGCGGTCTCCCTGCGCTACTTCAACGTGGCGGGCGCCCTCGAGACGGCCCGAGGCTGGCTCGGCGAGCGTCACCACCCCGAGACCCACCTCGTCCCGAACGTTCTCGAAGCGAGCGAGAATCACCCCCTCACGCTCTTCGGCACCGACTGGAACACCCCCGACGGCACCTGCGTACGGGACTACGTCCACGTGGTGGACCTCATCGACGCCCACGTACGCGCTCTCGACGTCTTGGAGAACGGTCGGCACCACATCGTCAACCTGGGCTCTGGTCGGGGCTACTCCAACCGGGAGGTCATCGCGACGTCGGAGAGTGTCCTCGGTCGCCCCGTTCCCGTCGTCGAGTCTCCCCGACGACCCGGAGATCCGGCCGTCCTCGTGGCCTCCATTGAGCGCGCGGAACACCTGCTCGGCTGGCGTCCCGAACGTGACCTACGACGAATGATTGACGACGCCTACGCGGCCCGCCTAGCGAGGTAGGTCGGGGGCGGCGTCTCGACGGGCGAGAAACTCCTCCGCCGACATCGACCGGCCCCGTCCGAGGACCCGATCGATGGACGCGGACAAGGATCCGTCCAGGTTCACGGCGCGGCGAATCACCACCATCAGGGCCGGCAGGGCCCAGAAGTCTCCGCACACCCACAAGATGGCCGCCCCAATCTGCTGATCGGCGAAGGGGTTAAGAGTCACGCCGGGGATGTGCGAGTACGTCGGGTACCAATTCGTCGAGGTGAGCACACTCATCGACATGGCGAGGAACGTCATCACCGCGTTGGTCGAGAGAATCATGCCCATCTGGAAGACCGGACTACGCGACGGCTTCATCGGGTGAGAGGGGATGATCTGGAGCCAGAAGAGCAGACCCGAGACGATGAAACTCCCGTGCATCAACCAGACGTGCACGTTCTGGTTCTCTTCTGAGAGAGTGAAGAGTCGAGGAATGTGCCAGGTCAGCATCACCACGTTGTAGGCGAGAAGCGCAGTAATCGGGTGGCGGGCGAAGCGAGAGAGTCCCCGTAGCCAGGCGAATCCCGGGGAGAAGGCGACGGTGCGCCCGAGGCGCCGACGAGCCCCGACGGGCAGAACGAACATCATCGGCACCCAGGGCGCTCCAGCGACGATCAACATCGGCGCAAAGAACATCAAGAAGATGTGTTCGATCATGTGCACGAAGAAGTAGTCCGACGCCCAGTAGTCGAGGGGTGACACCACCGTGAACACGATGAGAGCGAGACCTCCGTAGAAGAACCACGAGCGACGACGGCGAGCTCGCACACTCTCGGGTCGAGATCGGGCGGCGAGGCGGGACAAGCCGAGTTCGTGGAGCGCCACGGTGAGGGCCACCACGATCAAAAATGGATCGAAGGTCCAGTGGTGAGTCAGGTAGTTCATGACGCCTCACCGGGGGTCTCGTCGTCGCGCGACGCCACCAGTCGCGCCTGGGACTCCTCCCACGCGCGGCGCATCGAATCGAATTCCGGATCGAGAGGCTTATCCGGCTTTTTCTTGGCCACGGAGTCGGGGTGCGTGAACTTCCACATCATGTAGATCGCGACAACGCCCAAAATGGGCCACTCGAAGACGTAGGCCCAGCTGAGGGCGTTTCCACCCTCGGCCCGATGCAACTCGAAGTAGAACGCCAAGCCGCACACGGCCTCGACGAGTACCAGAAGAACCACCGCCCGAATGCGGTCCGCCGTCGTGACCTCTCCGCGGACCGACTCCCCCGGGAGAGCTTCGCGCAACTCCTCTTCTCTCACTCGGCCAGACTACCGGGGAGGTCCCCGTCCGAGCCTCATCTCGTCAGCGACTCGGTAGCATGGTGAGTCGTGAGTCCCGATATTCCTGAGAGTATCGACGGCCCGGACGATGACGAGCGCCGAGAGATCTTTCAGCAGCTGAACTCTCGGAGAGCCCGGGGGGGACGAGGCACCTGGGTGCCCCCCCGTTTCGTCATCGCCGTCGCCATCACGTTCGTCGTTCTCGGCGTCGGTGGCGCCATTCTCCAACACTTTCTCGGAACCCCCGGACAGTCCCTCGAGACGGAAGGGGCCCCGCTCACCCTCCCGACGGTGAGCTCCACGGGCTCGACCCTCCCCGCCAACTACCAATCCACGCTCGGTCTCCACCTCATCGGCAACGCGCCAGCCCCCGGCTTCACGCTCGTGACCCCGCAGGGGGGCCCGTGGAATCTCGCGGCGCACAAACGTCACCTCATCGTGCTCACCTTCTTCAACGCCGCCTGTGACGACATCTGTCCCGTTGAGGCCAAGGAGATCCGCGACGTGAACTACCTCCTCGGCGCCGCGGCGTCACGGGTGTCCTTCGTCATCGTCAACACCGACCCCCACTCCCTCGCGGCCACATCCCACGTTCCGGCACTCAACGCCACGGGACTCGCGTCCCAGCCGAACGTCACCTTCTTGACAGGAACCATCCCCCAACTGAACTCCGTCTGGACCAACTACGGGATCAAAGTCACCACCGGCAAGACGTTCCACCAAGTGGTCCACAACAACTTGATGTACGTCATCTCCACCACCGGAAACCTGCTCGGCACCGCGGTGCCCTCCGGAAATCAGGCACCCAACGGCTCATTTAGCCTGGATACCGCGTCCACGAGCGCTTTCGCGCAGGCTTTACGGACCTATCTCAGTACGCTGGGGATATGAAGTACGAACCGCCTCCCTTTGGCCCTAAGGACCTGTTTGAGGACACCTACGACCCCGCCACCATGTCCGCGACCTCGCTCTCGACGGCGCGGACAGTCTGGTATCGGCGCCCCTGGTTTCTCATCACCGTTGGTGTTACTCTCGTGGTGGGTGTATCCGTCATCTCTGACCTCCCCACCGCCACCACGCCGTCGTCGGACGCCGCGTCACAGAACGCCGCCATCTCCGAGATCAACACCGATCTCGCCCCGTGCAGTTACGCCGTCGGCGAAGCCTTTAACTTCTACACCCTCTATACCACCCACCGTTTGACCACCGGGCAGTACACCCAGTCGCTCGCCCTGCTGAAGGACGATCAAGCAGCGTGCAGCTTCACGAGTAATGGCCTCTACGACCTCACGAACAACGTTCAGGTCAATCTGACAGCCGCCGGCAAGTTCGTGAATGCGGCCCTCGCCCCCGTGGTGACGTGGATGGACTCCGACGCCAACGGCGCGATTGCGGACGTACGCCTGATTATGACCAATCACTCCGTAACGACTGCCAAGACTGATCTCGTGAAGCAGGAAAAGTATCTGCGGACGGACCGGGCCACGGTGTTGGCGGATGTGGCGGCCGCCAACTCACTGCTAGGTGGGCGAGTTCACGCGATCAAAATCCCCGCTTTGCCCTCGCTACCGGGGCTCGCGTAACGGACTAGTCAGACCCGAAAAATCCGCGGTGACGTTCCTCACGGATGAGTTTCGCCAGTTCTTCTTTCTCGTCGTTCCCCGACGACAGCCATTTCATGAGGTTGGAGAACACGATGGGCAGAAAGACAACCGCTGTCATGAACCACGTCATCGCGGCCACCAACTGCTGATCGGCGGCCAAAGATAGCGACCGACCCGTGACGTGAGTGAAGTATCCGTACCAGGTCACCCGTGACATTCCTTCGAGGTAGGCCACAATCCACGCCGACCACATCACGACGGCCGATACACCAATCCGATACGGACGCGACGCTCGCGGAGAGAGAGGAGGTGACTCCACCAACTCAGTAAAGAGAGCCACTCCGAGACCGCTTAACACGACGGCCTGCAGCACACTCGCCCACCACCGTGGCGCCACGAAGTTCACGACCGGAGCTATTCGCGCCACCACACTCACGATGACGAACGGAACCGCAACGTACGCCGCACGCTGTTGGTGATGTTCAGTCAGTCGAGCCGTCGCGATCCGATCCAGCCACCGCGGTGAGCTTGACGACGACCAACCTAGAGTGCTCCACGGAGCTCCCACAGTGACCAGTACCGGAGCGACGAACGCCGCAATACTGAACTGGATCACTTGGACGAACTCGTACCGAGAGGCCCACGAGGCCATGGGGGGAACCAGCGCCAGCACCCACAAGGCCACGCCGCCCACGGACAATGCCGTACGCAGCGTGGCCTTCATGGAACTATCTGGAGCCGGCGAAACGCCGCCGCTCACTCTGAAGGATTGCGCTGGAAAAATCCCCACAGGATGACGGCGAATAGCACCCCAAGGAGCACCACCATCGTCTGAACCTGCGCTCCAATGTATGCGTCAGCACCAATCATGCGAAAACCCTTCCTCTAACGTTACTTTACGTCTCTCGTCCTACATCCAGTAGAACATCGCCAGGAACAGCGTCGCCGCGACGGCGATGAAACCCTGGAAATACGCCATCGAAGCGATGTCGGCGCGGAACAACTGCGCCGACTCGTGCTTCGACAACTCCGGCTTGTCTCCACCCACTTCACGGCGTACGCGCATGGCTCGAACGGTCGTGGTCTCGATCCAGTAAGTCACCGCGACCAGTGTTCCGATGTTGAAGATGGAGTACCCAATGAACATCGAGGCGTAGCCGTTAGCTCCCGGATAGAACGACACCTGCGTCAGGATGTAAATCTGGAAGAACAGCGCCAAGAGACCCAGACCGGTTCCGGTCCATCCCGCGACGACAAAGTCCTGAGTAAATCCTGCGCGGAGGCGACGGCGCCCGTAATTGGCGAGAAACGCCACCAACACAGTGCAAATCCAGATGGCGTACCCCATCGCGACCGGACCCGACTCACCAGGAGTTCGCCAGAGGTCCTGGGCGTTCGTTGAACGCAGGTAGAAGTACGTGAAGACGAAGGACGCCAACAGGAAAGTGTACACACCGATGAACAGGCGGCCACCCGACCAGATGGAACCGATCTGAGCCCGGAGCTCGTACTCGCGCTCCTCCGGCGAAATCTTCGACGTCGTCATGTCTGACATGTCTCTTCTCCCTTACGCTTGGTGGCTCGCGCCGGCCGTTACGCCGAGATCCGCGAACGCCGGAGCGTCGGGCTCGCCGTAGCGGTACGGGTCGGTCATGATGACAGGAATCCGCTCGAAGTTGTCGTGCGGAACGGGGCTCGCGGTCTGCCACTCGAGACCCAGAGAGTCCCAGGGGTTGGCCGGAGCCTTCACCGGGTTGATCCACATCGACCACGCCAGGTTGAAGGCGAAGATGATGAAGGAGACACCGAGCAGGAAGGCGCTGATGGACGCGAAGTCGTTCAGACCCTGCAAGTTCGACGCGTAGGTGAACACCCGTCGCGGCTGACCGAGCAGACCGATGAAGAACATCGGGAAGAACGTGAGGTTGAAGAAGACGAACATGGTCCAGAAGTGGATCTTGCCAATCTTCTCGTTCATCATGCGCCCCGTCATCTTCGGCAGCCAGTAGTACAAACCAGCCATGAAGGCGAAGAGTAGACCACCCATGATGGTGTAGTGGAAGTGGGCGAGCACGAAGAATCCACCGTGCACCGTCACGTTCACCGGGACGTCCGAGAGGAACACACCCGTCACTCCACCGATCAAGAAGTTGAAGAACAGAGCCATCACGAACATCATCGGAATGGTGAAGCGAATCTTCGCCTTGTACATCGTTCCGAGTCCCACCAGATAAATGAATCCGGTCGGAATAGAAATCAACTCCGTAGTCAACATGAACAGCGGGCGCATGTCCGGGTTAATTCCACTCTGGAAGAGGTGGTGTTGCCACACGAAGAAGGAGAGCAGAGCCACGCCCATCATGCCCGCGGCCGACACCTTGTAGGCGAACAGCGGCTTACGAGTGAAGACGGGCAGAAGCTCGCCAGCAATTCCAAAGCCCGGCAAGGCCATGATGTACACCTCGGGGTGACCGAAGAACCAGAACAGGTTCTGCCACAAGTACGCGCTTCCGCCGTGCTCGTTGACGTAGAACGCCGTCTGTACCGTCTTGTCGAGCAGACCCAGGAATCCTCCGACGAACAACACCGGAGTGGCGAGGGTCAGCAGAGACGCGGTGGCCAAAATCGACCAGACGAACACTGGGATCCGGTTCCAGGTCAGTCCCGGAGCACGGTAGTTAATAATCGTCACGCCGATATTGAATCCAGCAGCGATCATTCCGGTACCGATGACCGCGAAACCGAGGAGGTACCCAATCATTCCGGGGCCGGCCTGAGTCTGCAGCGGGGCGTAGCCCGTCCAACCAGTGGGGAATCCACCGTAGGGCAGCGCGGCGAAGATCACCATGTATCCAGCGGTGAAGATCCAGAAACTGAACGCTTCGATGCGGGGGAACGCCATCCGGCGAGCACCAATCATCAACGGAACGAAGTAGTTACCGAGCGGTCCCACGATGATGGACGTCGCCATCATCATCATGATCGTCCCGTGTTCCGACACAATCTTGATGTAGGTGTCGGCCGAGAACAGGTGGAACGTGGGGTTCAGAAGCTCCGCACGAACCGCCATCGCCAAGAGACCGCCGGTGAACATGAACAGCAGCACGCCAACGACGTACTGGAGTCCTACCACCTTGTGGTCCAGGGAGAAGCGGAAGTACTTGCTCCAGTGGTTAATCGGCGTCTCCTCTTCCGCGGGCTCGCGACCCACAATCTTGAGGAGGGGGTAGTTGAGGGCCCCGATACCGAGCAACCATCCCAACACCATGAAGGCCAGGGCCAGGGTGTCCGCGATGCTGTTCTGGCCCGAGTTCTGAATGTAGGTGTAGCCCCTCGAGAGGGCGTTACCCAACCAGTGACCGAACACGTACCCGAGGAAACCCATCACTACGGCGGTACCAAGGTGCTGGCTGATCCAGCCGGGACGTTGCGTCCACGACACCTTCCGGACCGGCAGGGATGGCGCCCCGGCGACTACGTCTACCGGTCGCTCTGCGCTAATCGTCATTGCCTAATTCTCCGTTTCTTTCGTCTTGTCGTCTGTCGTGGAACTCATCAAGAAGCTGGGGTGGCGGCGCCGTAGGTCTCCACCGGAGAGTACGGGGTCAAGTTGCCGTCGGGGTAGTACCCACCGTTTGCGCCATTGGCGTCCGGAGTGTAGACCCAGTTGAAGGCCGGCAGGAACTTGGTGTTCTGCGCGTTGGCCGCCTCGGTGGTCGTAGCCCAGTTCTGGAAGTCCGACTGGGACACAACTTTTCCGTAGTTGTACATCGCACCGTGCCAAATTCCGCACAGTTCGTCACAACGAACCACGAAGTTTCCCGTTCCCTTGGTCTCCGTGAAGGCCACGTTGTTGAATCCAGGGTTGGCGTCAGCCTTCACGCTCAACTGGTAGGCCCAGAAGTCGTGGATGACGTCGAGAGACGTCACGTTAAAGACGATGGTCGTATCAGCCGGAAGTTCAATCTGTTGAGATTCAAATCCACCGAACTGCGGGTAGCGGTAGGTCCAGCGCCACTGCTGACCGATGACCTGAACCACCAGGGGCTCACCCGGCTTCCAGGAACTCTTACCCGTCGCCGCCGCGGTCTCCGCCTTAATGGCACCCGACGGAGCCCAGACCGGATTCGGTCCTTCACCACCGCCGGATCCGTGGTCTACGACGAGGGCCCAGGTACCAAATCCCGCGAGGAAGAGCACCACGAAGGACGTGATGCCAATCCACGCCACTTGGGCGGTCTTGTTCGTGCGCGCCGCTTCCCCACCCACGGGCTCCGGGCCACCACGCTTGGCGTTCCAGAACCGGATGGCGAAGGCCAGCCACATCCAGACCCCGATCAGGACCGGAATCGCGAACATGAGAAGGACGTTGAAGTCGAACTGGTCCGACTTCGCCGTCTCCGTCAGAGTCCCCGGAGGAGTGTGGGGACCGACGAAGACCCAGACGACCACGTCCGCCACAACGGACAGAATCGCCCAGGCCGTCCAGAACATGCGCAGGTAACTGCGCTCATTCGAAGTTGCCATGATTTATCGGACCTCCAAGATTCCGCCCATGTAGTTCTGGGTCGACATCGGGCCACCGTTGCCGTAGAGGTAACCGAGGCCACAGGGCACGAAGCACTGCCAGTTGTAGTTTCCGGCCGCCGGCGTCTCAAAACTGAACGAGATCACGTTGTGCGGCGAGGACGTGGAGCAAGGGGCGGCGCCACAGAGGTTGGCGTTCGCGTTCACTCCCACGAGCGGAACACTGAGGTTCAGCGCCGGAATGGCGAAGGTGTGTCCCACGCCGTTACCGACGTTGGAGTTGTAGACCGAAAAGGACTTGCCGTTGAGCGTCGCCGTTCCACCAATGGTTCCCTGAACCTGGCCGAACTGCTGGTTCCGCAGCGCGCTACCCGAGTCGTACTGGTACACGGTCACGTGAACCACCGTGTGCGCCGGGACCTGCCACGACGTCGAGTGCTGCCACTGACCCGTCGTAGGGTTCTGCGTCAAGTAGCTCACCCAGGTCGGGTGGGCGCCGAATCCAATCGCACCCACGGTCTGAAGAGTGATATTCACCGATCCCGTCGAAGACGTTGTCTCGTAGTTCACGACTCCGCCGGGCACTCCGCCCGCCAACCATGAGTTGACGGCGAGCGCCACGAGGGCCACTACTACTACGAAAAGGCCTACGACGACCGAGAGTCGTCCCTTAAGTGACATTCAAAATCTCCTCCAAACAGGTACTTTTCTGCCAAAAAGCACTCTTGCTTTGCCCCGGCACAACTTATACGAAAAATTACCCTATGCAAACAACTCGAATAATTTTCATAAGAATCTTACGGTTCTCTGTCATGCCCTTAGGACTCTACGTCGTTTCGAGAGAACGTGTGACATCTTTGAGACCTATTTTCTCAGTTCGGAGAAACCCTCGATGAGGGGCATCGAATAGCGGACGCAGAGCGCGTTAGCGACGGAGATCGGTCGGCTCCGAGGTTCTCCTCGTCGTTGGCCCCGACCACTTCAACGACTGAGGAGTGGCGGCATCTCGCTCGTGCGCCCACCCCCTAGGCGTAATGCTTCTCGTTCCACGCGAGCACTACGTTTCGATCGCGGGACCCTCCTGCCAGGAGGTCACTGTGCTGTGGGCCGCGCCGGCGCTGCCACGCGTTCAGGGCGAGTAAGCGAGACCAACCAGCGAGATCATCGGGGGTGTGAGCAGTGAGACCAGAGTCCGGCGACACCTCGCCCCGATGGTCGAACACCTCACTGGCGAAAGTCCACTGGTTCCCGGAGCGTCGAAGCGTGAGGAGGCGACCTTGTTGGGGCCAGTCGATAGTGGACGATGTTTCGACAACCCAGAAATCGAAGGTCCGTTCGACGGCAGTCCTTCGCTCCACCCGGTGCCGATGGCGGTGGCCCGCCAACCACAGCCCCACCTGGGGGTGTCGCGAAATGACCGCGAGGACGTCGGCCTCACCGCGCCGTTCGGCTGTACCCGGCGGAGCGTACAGATTGGTTAATGCGTGGGGTGGGTGGTGAGACGTCAGAACGGCGAGGGGTGATGTACTGGTTCCCAGCGTCTCGTCCAGCCAGGCCAACTGTTCGTCATCAACGGAGCCCTCCCAGCCTCCGTGCGGATTGACGGTATCGAGAGCCACCACGAGGACTCCATTGATGTCCGTCGACCACCACGTCCGCGCGATCCCGCGGCTATCACGATGTGGTCCGTGGTCCCCCTGGTCGTCGTGGTGGCGATCCACCCACTGCTCGCGACTCAGTATCGCCCGCCCCTCGTCCGCACTCACTACGTCAGCATCGAGCGATTCCGGCGGATAGTTCGCCGGTCCGTGGGGGGAAAACTCCGCCATAACCCGGGCGTAGTCCCATCCTCGAGGCAACGCCCGAGGTCGACGAATGCCCGTGGCGCGGCGACGAAGGGCGTCACTCGGTGCGACCGTTCCCTGCAAGAGTGCGTCATGATTGCCGTACACGCTCCACCAGGGAATGGGGAGTCCCGGAGCCCGAAAGGCCTCCCGCGCCTTATCGAGTAGCCCCGGAATGGTGGGAAATCCGTAGAGAAGGTGGGGAAAGTCAGGCTCGTGTCCGGGCGGGGCTCCTCCGGGGTGCCAGTAACTGCGATCGTAGGGATCCTCCCCGCCCCCCACTCCCTCCCACTGGGCGGGCAGACCGGAATCGGGTACCACGACCCCCCCGTTCAGAATGGTGAAGTACCACTCCAACTCGTTGGCTTGGGCGTTATCAGTTCCGTCGCCGGTCACGATGACCGCATCAACCTTTCGCCGCTGCGCCAACGACCCCGCCGCCCGAATCAGCGCGTCGAGCGTGTGAGTGCTCAGCATTTCGTGGGCCCGATAGGTGCCCACGAAGACCGTCTCGTCGTCGGTGACGTGAGGGTCACCCTCGCGATCAAGAAACTCCAGGCGTGCGGGTGACTGCGCATCACACAGATGCGAGTCGGACAAGTGAATCAACCTCACGACGTCGATGCCCTGCTCGTTCGATGGATCGAGGGGCTCCCCCGGCCCCACCTCGAGCTGACGCCATCCGGCCTCGGTGGGACGTGCGGGGATGAGTCGCCGCTGCACCGTTGTGTCGTCCTGCATCGACACCACCCACTTTCCTCGAGACGGCACCCTAGGTGGCCCGAGTGAGGAGGGTGTGACTACACCGTGAGCACTCGGTTCACCCGCATCAGGAGTCGAGCGACTTTCTCATACGAATGGCGGTTTCCGCGTAACCCAAGGACTGATACAGACGTCGCGCCGTGGTGTTATTTCCAAAGACGTTCAACCCGATGTGCGCTGCCCCCGCGGCCCTCGCCCACGACTCAGCGCGTCGCATAATCTCGCGCCCCCACCCTCGTCCCCGGAACTGCTCCAACACGACGACGTCGTAGATATAGGCCTCCCGAGCGCCGGGTGGGGTGAGGGAGATCCAGAGTTGCCCCACCAAGTCGTTGCCCTCACGCAAGGCGAAAAAGTGGTGCCCCTCCCGGAGATTCCCGTCGTCACCGAGCAGGTCCCGTCGATTGCGTTCGATATTGGCGCGAGCCGATTCGGGTGACTCCCCCGACTCGAGCAGGGCCTGTTCGTACTCCGACCAAATCTCCTCGAGTCTCGCCGCTCTCTCTGCGGCGGTCATCTCCAAAAAACTCGTGGTGGAACTCCCCGTCATATGCGGCACGCTAGTCCTAGCCCGTCGACGAGTAAAGGAGCGACGGGTGACCTACGGTGGACTGCTATGCAGCCGATCGGTGATGTCGACAGCCTCAGAGCCGTCGAGGCGGTAGTGATCGCGCTCCACGGCGAGGAGTCTCTCCTTCGGGCGGCCGGTTTCGCGGTCGCCCTCGAGGCTCAATCTCTCCTCGGAACCCTCTACGGGCGCCGCGTCAGCGTGATCTGGGGACCAGGTCTGAACGGTCGAGACGGCCTCCTCGCGGCGAAGGAATTGGAACGTCGGGGAGCTCGTGTTCGCCTGGTGAACGCACTGGAGGCCCCGGCGCATCTCTCGGGTGACGACCTCGTCATCGATGCCGCCTTTGGCGTGGGATGCAGCCGTCCCTACGTGGCACCGGCCGTCGACTCCCCCGTTCTCGCCGTCGACATCCCGTCCGGCGTCGACGCGGACTCGGGTGGACTCCTGGGAGAGCCCCTACGCGCTACTCGCACCCTCGCCCTCGGCGCCCTGAAGTGGGCGCACGTCGACGGCGAGGGGGCCAACTACTGCGGAGAAGTTCGAGTGGCTTCCCTCGGGCTCGACTTCCCGCTTCGACACGGCCTACTGGAGGAGAACGACCTCGAGGGCCTCGCTCCTCGCGAAAGTCACGACCACAAGTGGCGTCACGCGGTGCAAGTCGTCGCCGGATCAAGCGCCATGCCGGGTGCCGCCGAGTTGGCGTGCCGTGGAGCCCTCGCGGGCGGTGCCTCACTCGTTCTCACGACCCCCCGCCCCCCCACTCCCGCCGACCGCCTACCCACCGAGGTCGTTCGCACCCACCGGGTCGATCCACGCGTGCGAGCCCTCGTTATCGGCCCCGGACTCGGCCCCGGATCTCGCCGGTGGCTCGACGATCTCCCGATTCCCGACCACCTGCCCGTCGTCCTCGACGCCGACGGGCTTCGGCGAAAAATTATCCATCGGCTTCGTCACCACCCCCTCGTCATAACTCCTCACGAGGGCGAGTTCACCCGTCTGACGGGACGCCCACTGTCGCCTCGACGCATTCCCGACGTGGTGGACTTGGCCGCGACGCTGGGGTGTGTCGTACTACTGAAGGGCCCGCGCACGGTCGTTGCTGATCCCGACGGACGAGTGCGCGTCATCACTGACTCCTCACCCGCCCTCGCCACCGCGGGCACCGGAGATCTCCTCGCGGGGGTCATCGGAGCCCTCCTCGCCTACGGCTACCCACCTCTCGCGGCGGCGTCACTCGGAGCCGAACTCCACGGTCTCTCCGGACGAACGTGGCCCCTCGCCAGTGATTTTCTTCCCGTCCTGCAACGTCGTCGCGGATGAACTGGCTCACGTCACTCCGACTATCGAGACGACTGACGTTCGCGCTTCTCGTGACCCTCGTTCCCGGGACGGTGACCGCCGTTCACGGGTCCGCCGCCGCTCACTCGGTTCACCCTAGACGAGGGTGGG